>JAODNQ010000074.1 GCA_025464695.1 Frankiales bacterium
GGCCGCGACACCGCTGCCGACGGCGAGCAGAGCGCTCCCCGCGGCGACCGGCCCGGCCGAGCGCAGCGCGTCGGCGTCGGGGCGGCGGCCGAGGCCGAGCAGGACGTGCAGGACCGTGCCCGACCAGACGCCGGCGCCGAGCAGGTGCGCCGCCGGGACGACGCCGGGGTCCTCGAGCAGGCCGGGGACCAGGAGCAGCAGGAGCCCGGTGGCGAGACCGGCTGCGGGCGCGAGCAGGAGCACGCACAGGCCGAGCAGGACGACGAGGACAGGACCGTCGACCCCGCCGAGGAGCGCGGCGGTGGCGGCACCGAGGGCCAGCAGGCCCCGCAGGAGCAGGCCGCTGCGCAGGCCGGCCGCGAGGCCGGTCAGCCGCGGCGCGACGAGCAGGCCGCCGGCCACGCCCAGGGCCACCACGGCCGGCGCGACGTGCGCCGTCGACGTCGAGGTCGTGGCGTGCAGGGGGTGGGCGGCGGCGGGGGAGGACGCGAGCAGGACCGCGACCCCCGTCAGGGGCGGCACGAGGCCGCCCCTGACGAGCACCCGGCTAGCGGACCCGGTCACCGGTCACGACGAACAGCTGGGAGTGCGGCTTGGCGTCGCCGAACTTCCCGTGCGGCCAGCCCGTGCGGTTGAAGGTGACGCACGGCGTCCCCTCGTTCTCGTCGAGGAAGTCCTCGTCGAGGGACAGCTTCCCGGCGGGGTCGACGTCGACCATGCAGACCTTGTGGTCGCCGTCGGTGCCGGTGCGGGCGACGAAGTAGTCGCTCGTGGCGATGCGGGTGACGGCCTTCGACTCGCTGTACGTCCCGTCGGCGTTCTTGGCGAAGTTGTCGATCGCGCCCCAGTGCGGGCCGCCGCTGCTCTTGTCGTTGAACACCTGCACGTCGACCAGCTTCGGGCAGTCGGCCTCGGCGCCGCCCTTGTAGACCTCCTTGATGCTGTCGATCGAGCAGCGGGTGCGGGTGCCGGCGGCAGTCAGCCTGCTGATGTCGAGGCTGTAGAGCATCTTCGGCGAGCCCTGGTCGTCGTCGCCGAGCGAGCCCGGGCCGCGGCCGATCACGACGTGGTAGAGGTGCTTGTCGTCGGCGCTGGTCTCGACCCAGCCGCCACCGTCGCAGCCGGCGCCCTCGGTGAGGCTCTGCTGCGTCCGGGCCGCGGTGGTGTCGTCGAAGACCTCGCGCCACGCCGGCTTCTTCGCCGTCACGTCGGGCGTGTAGTAGAGGACGCCGCCGCACATGGACGACGCGAACGCCCCCTTGTGTCCTGCCGCCTTGGTGACGGCGACCTCCATGATCCCCGCCGGCTCCTCGTGCAGGGGGTTGCGCTCCGTGCGCGGGCCGTCGGGCATGTAGCTGACGGAGCGCAGCTTCGGGGTGTTGCGGTCCTTGATGTCGAACGTCCGCACGGTCGGGCGGAAGATGCCGGCGGCCGGGGGCTTCACCGGGTCCAGGATGATGTTGCGCGGCTCGGCGTAGTCCGACGCCACCAGGGTGTCGAGGTCCTCGCGGACCTGGATGCCGTGCGGGTTGGCGCAGGTCGCGAGCGGCAGTGCCGGCAGGTTCGTGCAGACGGCGGGGTCCTCGCCGGTGGGCAGCGCGGCCGGCACCTCGGACAGCGTCTTGCCGTCCTTGCCGACCCGGACGATCGAGCCCGGGCTGCCGGCGAAGCCGTTCCCGATGCGCACCTGACCGTCGGTGTAGGTGCACGGGCCGGGGACGTCGGGGCCGCCCATGTACGTGCCGTACGCCGTGCCGTCCTTCAGCGTGTAGTACGCGTCGGGCACCGACCCGCAGGGGGTGTCGGTGGGCAGGTTGACGCCGGACAGCGTGACCAGCGGCAGCTTGCTCACGTCGAAGACGTAGGTGGTGTCGCTGAACAGGCCGCCGGCGTAGATGCGGTCGCCCTTGTGCCAGGCGTACTGCATGTGGTGCGGCTCGTTCTCGACGAGCGGCCCGACGGTGACGGTGTTGACGACCTTGCCGTAGGTGGGCGAGGTCTTGTCGGCGTCGAGGACGGCCAGGAAGTCCGGCCCCACGCTCGCGTCCGCCGCGTCGATCTGCGTGAGCTTCACCGGGCTGACCCCCAGCGGCAGGGCCTTGATGTCGCTGCCCTTGGTGTCGGCGACGTTCTCGTCGCCGGCCCAGACCACGAGGAACTCGCCGCCCTTCCCCGTCGCTGCGCGCGCGGTCGTCCCCTTCGTGACGAGGTGGTTGGTGACGGTGTGCTTGGAGCCGTCCGACGCCGTGGCGCTGGAGCGCACCAGCTCCACGTCGGCGGACGCGGACTGCGTCGTCACGGCGACGACGGTGCCGGCGACCAGGGCCAGGGCCAGGGGCACCGGCAGGGAGCGCCGGCTCAGGCGAGGTCTTCTCAGGGAGGGCATGACAGGTCCTTCCGTCGCGCAGCGCGACGTCGTGCGGGCACGCGGGAGCGGCCCGTGCGGGAGGGAGCGCCCAGCCGGCGGGTGCCGGCGCAGGGCAGGGAGGGGCCTGACGAGGTCAGCCCGTCCTGGCACCGGGAGGAGCAGGTGCCAGGGAGAGGAGCAGGTGCCAGGGGAGGAGCGGACGGGGACTGCCGCCGTCAGCGGCAGGAGGGGGCTCGGCGGCCCCGACGACAGCAGGGGGCGCCGGACTGCCGGCAGCGGAGGGTGCTGGCCGGCCGTCGACACGCCGTGTCGTAGTGGTGGGGCGCGCGCGTGGGCCAGAAGGCCTCGAGGTCGCGTGCGGTCACGGGACAGATCAGACCAGAAGCCGAATACCTGAGCAAGCGGGTCAAGTATGGCGTGGCTCACACGTGCGCAGTGGCAGGATCGTCGGGTGACGGAGGCGGGCAGCGGGACAGGGCTCGCGGGCGGCGTGCGCACGCTGCTGGTCGGCGGGGAGCGGCTCGACCCCCGCACGAGCGTCAGCCTGGACGCGCCCGGCACGTGGGTCGAGGCGACCGCCGAGCTGCTGGTGCGCGCGGGCAGCGCGGACGAGCGGCTGTTCCAGGCGGGCTCGACGCTGCTGGCCCTGCGCACCG
>JAODNQ010000077.1 GCA_025464695.1 Frankiales bacterium
CACCGACGAGGGCTCGTCCGGCGACGGCCTCGAGCCGTTCGAGCGGGGTCCGGAGATCGCCGAGATCCGCTGAGCCGGCGGACGTAGGCTCGTCGTCATGAGCAGCACGCCTGTGACGCAGACCGGCACCAAGGCACCGGGACGGTTCCGGCGGGCGCTCAGCCGGCTCACGGTCGACGAGCAGGAGATCGACAGCCGCGACCTGCGCGACGAGGCGGCGTCGGCGGGCGCCACCGCCGTCGTGCGCTGCACCCGCGGCGAGCCGGTCTGCGTCGCCGGCACCATCAGCGCCGTCGTGCTGCGCCCGCGCGCCGGCGTGCCGACCCTGGAGGCCGAGGTCTACGACGGCACCGGCACCGTGACGCTGGTGTGGCTGGGCCGGCGCCGGATCCGGGGCATCGACGCGGGCCGCAGCCTGGTCGCCCGCGGCCGCATGACCCACCACGACGGCCGCCCGGCCATCTACAACCCCGCCTACGAGCTGCGGCCGACGGGTGCCTGAGGCTCCCGGCCCCGCACCGTCGGCCTTCGTCGAGGCCTTCGGCGGCGTCCGCGGCCTGGTCGACAGCGCGCTGCCCGCCACGGTCTTCGTGCTCGCGCGCCTGGCCACCGGGTCGCTCACGGCCGCCCTGTACGCCGCCGTCGGCGTCGGGGTCGTCGTGCTCGGCTACCGGCTGCTGCGCGGGCAGCCCCTGCAGCAGGCGGTCAGCGGCTTCCTCGGGCTGGCCGTCGCGGTCGTGGTCGCCCGCGCCACCGGCACCGGCGAGGGCTTTTTCCTGCCGGGCATCCTCACCACCGCGCTCACCGGCGTCGCCTTCGTCGTGTCGCTGGTCCTGCGCAAGCCCGCCGTCGGCCTGGCCCTGCAGGCCTACGACCCCGCGTACGAGGGCTGGCGCGACCACCCGCCCCTGCTGCGGGCGGTCGACCTCGCCACCGCCTTCTGGGCGCTCACCTTCTTCGTCCGCGCCGGCGTCGCGTACGCCGTCTACCGGCAGTCCGGCGACAACGACGGCGCGCTGCTCATCGTCATCAACACCGTGAAGTGGCCGCTGATCGTCGCGGCGGCGCTGCTCACCGTGGCGCTCGTGAAGCGGGCGGGGCCGCCGCCGGCCCGGGCCGCCGCGGAGCCCCTGCCCGACGCCCTGCCGGCGGAGCCGCCGCTCCCGTAGGAGCCGCGCTCAGCCCAGGCGATCGGGGGAGACCACGCCCGTGTGGCCGCCGAGCAGGCGGTCGAGCTCGCCCTCGACCTCCGCGGTCGCGACCAGCAGCAGCTCGTCGCCGCCCTCGAGGGCGGCGTCCGGCGTCGGGACGATCACGCGACCGTCACGCAGCACGGCCACCAGGGCGGCGTCGACGGGCCACGGGATCGAGCCCACGGTCTGCCCGACGATCGGGGCGTCGTCCGACAGCGTCAGCTCGACGAGGTTGGCCTGCCCCTGCCGGAACGTCAGCAGCCGGACGAGGTCGCCGACCGACACCGCCTCCTCCACGACCGCGGCGAGCAGCCGGGGGGAGGAGACGCTGACGTCGACGCCCCAGCTCTCGTTGAACAGCCACTCGTTCTTGGGGTGGTTGACCCGGGCCACGACGCGCTCGACGCCGAACTCGGTCTTGGCCAGCAGCGACACGACGAGGTTGACCTTGTCGTCACCGGTGGCCGCCACGACGACGTCGCAGGCCTGAGCCCGGGCGGCGACGAGGCTGTCGAGCTCGCAGGCGTCGGCCTGCAGCCACTCGGCGCCGGGCACGGACGCGACCTTCATGGCCCGGGTCTCGCGCTCGATGAGCAGGACCTGGTGGCCGTTGCCGAGCAGCTCGAGGGCGATGGAGCGGCCGACGTTGCCGGCCCCTGCGATGGCGACACGCATCAGTCGTCCTCCTTCGGCCCGGCGGCGAACGCGTCGACGACGCGCTCGCGGTCCTCGATCTCGAGGGCGACGTGGACGAGGTCGCCCTCCTGGACGACGGTGCCGTCCTTGGGCAGCTGGGCGACGCCGAGGCGGGTGATGAAGACGCAGCGCACACCGGCGGCGGCCTCGAGCGAGGACAGCCGGGAGCCGATCCACTCCGGGGCGACGGCGACCTCGGCCAGGGCGACCCGGCCGCTGGGGTCGCGGTACTGCGACAGCAGGCCCTGGGGGAGCAGCCGGCGCAGCACCTGGTCGGCGGTCCACCGGACGGTGGCGACCGTCGGGATGCCGAGCTTCTCGTAGACCTCGGCGCGGCGGGCGTCGTAGATGCGGGCGACGACGTTCTCGACCCCGAACGTCTCGCGCGCCACCCGGGCCGCGATGATGTTGCTGTTGTCGCCGTTGCTGACGGCGGCGAAGGCGTGGGCGCCCTCGATGCCGGCCTCGACGAGGGTGTCGCGGTCGAAGCCGACGCCGCTGACCCGGCGCCCCTGGAAGGACTCGGGCAGCCGGCGGAACGCGCTGGCGTCCCGGTCGATGACCGCGACGTCGTGGTTGAGCAGCTCGAGGCTCTTGGCCAGGGCGCTGCCGACCCGGCCGCACCCCATGATCACGACGTGCACGAGAGGTCCTCCAGCAGGGGGCCGGACGCGGCGTGAGGCCCGGCGCGACGCTACACGGGGCGCCCGCTCCGGCCCCGCGCCACAGAGGCCTAGCCTCTCGAGACGTGGCTGATGTGAACGACGTCCTCAAACGGCTCGTCATCGGCCGGGCGCTCCGGAGCGACAAGCTCGGCGACACCCTCCTGCCCAAGCGGGTCGCGCTGCCCGTCTTCGCCAGCGACGCGCTCAGCTCGGTGGCGTACGCCCCGGACGAGATCTTCCTGACCCTGGCCATCGCCGGCGCCACCGCGTACACGTTCAGCTGGAAGATCGCCCTCGTCGTCGCCCTGGTCATGGCCACGGTCATCGTCAGCTACCGGCAGAACGTGCACGCCTACCCCAGCGGCGGCGGCGACTACGAGGTCGCCACGGTCAACCTGGGCAAGTCCGCGGGCCTCACCGTGGCGAGCGCGCTGCTCGTCGACTACGTCCTCACGGTGGCGGTGTCGATCAGCTCGGCTGCGCAGTACGCCGCCTCGGCCGTCCGGTCGCTCAACGGGCACGAGGCGGAGGTCGCCGTCCTCGCCACCCTCTTCCTCATGACGATGAACCTGCGCGGGGTCAAGGAGTCGGGGACGGCCTTCGCGGTCCCGACCTACGTCTTCATGGTCGCGATCCTCGGGATGAGCGCCTACGGGCTGCTGCGGTTCGCCGCCGGCGACCTCCCCCCGGTGGAGAGCGCCGGGCTGACCATCGTGCCCTCCAGCGAGTACTCCAACGGCGTCACCGGCCTCGCCGGGGCGTTCCTGCTGCTGCGCGCCTTCTCCAGCGGATGCGCCGCCCTCACCGGCGTCGAGGCGATCAGCAACGGCGTGCCGGCGTTCAAGAAGCCCAAGAGCAAGAACGCCGCGACGACGCTCGGCCTGCTCGGCGTCATCGCGATCACGATGGTGCTCGGCGTCATCGCCCTGGCGAACCTCACCGACCTGCGCTTCGCGGAGGACCCCGCGACGCAGCTCATGCGCGACGGCCAGCTGGTCGGGGCCGACTACGTGCAGGACCCGGTCATCGGGCAGCTCGCCAAGGCCGTGTTCAGCGGGTTCTCGTTCGGCTTCTACGTCGTCGCCGCCGCCACCGGGATCATCCTGGTGCTGGCCGCGAACACCGCCTTCAACGGCTTCCCCGTGCTCGGCTCGATCCTGGCCCACGACGGCTTCCTGCCGCGCCAGCTCTACACCCGCGGCGACCGCCTGGCCTACAGCAACGGCATCGTGCTGCTGGCGGGGTCGGCCATCGTGCTGATCCTGGCGTTCGACGCCGAGGTCACGAAGCTGATCCAGCTCTACATCGTCGGCGTGTTCATCAGCTTCACGTGCAGCCAGACCGGCATGGTGCGGCACTGGACCCGGCTGCTGCGCACGGAGAAGGACCCGGCGGCGCGGCGCCGGATGCGGCGGACCCGCGTGATCAACGCCTTCGGCCTGGTGATGACCGGCTTCGTGCTCGTGGTCGTGCTCATCACCAAGTTCACCCGCGGCGCCTACATCGCCCTGATCGCCATGGCCGTGCTGTTCGTCGTCATGCGGGCCATCCGGAGCCACTACGACCAGATCCGCGCCGAGCTCGAGCCGGAGGAGACGAACCCGCCGCTGCCGAGCCGCAACAACGCCGTCGTCCTGGTGTCGAAGATCCACGCCCCGACCCTGCGGGCCCTCGCCTACGCCAAGGCCACCCGCCCGCACGACCTCACCGCCCTGACGGTCGCCGTCGACGCCGACGAGGCGCGGGCGCTGCAGGACGAGTGGGACCGGCGCGGCCTCGACGTCCCGCTGACGATCATCGCCTCGCCGTACCGCGAGATCACCCGGCCGGTGCTCGACCACATCGCCGCGATGCGCCGCAGCAGCCCGCGCGACGTCGTGACGGTCTTCATCCCCGAGTACGTCGTCGGGCGGTGGTGGGAGCAGCTGCTGCACAACCAGTCGGCGCTGCGGCTCAAGGGCCGCCTGCTCTACCAGCCCGGGGTGATGGTGACGAGCGTGCCGTACCAGCTGCGGTCCTCGGACCGCCGGCGCGAGGAGGACGACCCGACCGCGGTCGCCGGCTCCACCCGTCGGCCCCAGGCGTGACGGGTCCCGTGGAGGACCTCGAGCTGGTCCTCGGGCAGGTGGCGGCGGGCGGTGCGTGCGTGGCGCGCTCCCCGGACGGCCGCGTCGTCTTCGTCCGCCACGGCCTGCCGGGCGAGCGGGTGCGGGCGGTCGTCACCGGCGGGACCACGAAGTACCTGCGCGCCGACGCCGTCGAGGTCCTGGACGCGTCCGAGCACCGGGTGGAGCAGCCCTGCCCCTACGCGCGGCCGGGCCGCTGCGGTGGCTGCGACTTCCAGCACGTCGCGCTGCCCCACCAGCGGGTGCTCAAGGCCGCCCTGGTCGCCGAGCAGCTGTCGCGGCTCGCCGGCGTCGCCTGGGAGGGCGAGGTCGAGCCCGTCCCGGGCGACGACGAGGGCCTGGGCTGGCGCACCCGCACCTCCTTCTCGGTCGGCGCCGAGGGCCGCCTCGGCCTGCACCGCCACCGCTCGCACGACCTCGAGCTGCTCGACCGCTGCTTGATCTGCGCCCCCGGGATGCCGCCCGTGCTCGACCTGCCCTGGCCCGGCGCCAGCGCGGTCGAGGCCGCGACCACGGAGGCGGGCGACCAGCGGGTGGTCCACGTCGAGGGCAGGCCCAGCGACCTGCCCGACGTCGACGCCGGGCTCGTGGTGGGCGGCCGGCGGCTGCGGTCGCCGCACGGGCTGTCGCACACCGTCCGCGGCCGCCGGTACGAGGTGTCGGCCGGCGGCTTCTGGCAGGGGCACCGCGGCGCCGCCGACCTGCTCTCCGACGTCGTGCTGTCGTGGCTCGACCCCCAGCCGGGCGAGTCCGCCGTCGACCTGTACGCCGGCGCGGGGCTGTTCGCGGCGCTGCTCGGCGACGCCGTGGGGGAGGCGGGCCGCGTGCTGGCGGTCGAGAGCGACCCGCGGGCCGCGGCGGACTGCGCTCGCAACACGGCCGACCTGCCGCAGGTGAAGGTCCGGACCGAGGGGGTCGAGCCGCAGCTGGTGCGGCGGCTCGGGTCGCCCGACCTCGTCGTGCTCGACCCGCCGCGCAGCGGGGCCGGGCTCGACGTCGCCCGGGCGCTGTCCGGGCTGCGGCCCCGGGCCCTGGCGTGGGTGTCGTGCGACGCGGCGTCGTTCGCCCGCGACCTGCGGGTGCTGCTCGACGCCGGGTGGTCGCTCGAGCAGCTGCGCGGCTTCGACGCCTTCCCGATGACCGAGCACGTCGAGACCGTGGCGCTGCTGTCTGCGCCGGTGTTCTAGCGGGCACACCGCCCCCATGGGTCTCTTCAAGGGCGACGACAGCACCGGCAGCACGCTCGGGACGCCGAGCAGCGACGTGACCGAGGCGCCCCCCGGCGGCAACGACGACGCCTTTGTGGTCAGCGGCGGCGGGGTGGCGGACAGCAGCACGGACGACGGGGGACCCGGCGGCGTGCCGGAGGACTAGCCGGCGCCCTCGAGGGCGGCGACGGGCGCGCGGTCCTGGTCGTACCAGCGGCGGGCCAGCACGAGGAGCAGCCCGCCGAGGACGATCCCCGGCAGCGCCAGCAGGAAGCCCAGCTGCAGCCCCTCGTCGTCCCCGCCGTGGCCGGCCGCGACGACCCCGAACACCAGCGGGGCGCCGCCCTCGGCCACGGCCCGGACGACGGTCCGCAGCGCCTCCGCACGCCCGCGCATGGACGGCGCGACGACGTCCACCCGGACGGCGTCGAGGGTGGGGATGGTCGCGGCCAGGGCGGCGGAGCCGAGGACGAGGAACGGCAGGGCCAGCGCCAGGCTGTGCACGTGGAGCGCGGGGAGCCAGGCGGCGGCGGTGACGAGGTAGGCGATCCCGGTCCAGGTGAGCCGGGTGGCGCCGTGTCCCTTGGCCGCGAGCGAGTCGGAGAGCCGGCTGCCGACGACGATCCCGGCGACGGCGCCGATCCCGAGGGCGACCAGGGCGAGGTCCGCGACCGGGGTGCTGACGTCGTAGCGCGCGACGGCGAAGACGGTGGAGAAGGCGCTCGCACCGGCGAGGTAGTAGCTGCCCACGGTGGACGCCAGCAGCACGAGCACGAGGGTGGGCGTGTCCCAGAGCCGGCGCGCGACGGTGGAGAAGGGCACGGGCGAGGTGGACCCGGCGGCCGTGCGGGGCGGCTCGGGGGTGCGGGCCAGGACGGGGGCGAGCAGCAGGGCGGGGACGGCGAGGGCGAAGAAGGCCCACCGCCAGCTGAGCAGCGCGACGCAGGCGGCCCCGACCCCGACGCCCAGGGCCCCGCCGGCGAGCTGCCCGGCGCCGATGCGGCCGAGCGCACGGCCGCGCTGCCCGAGCGGCAC
>JAODNQ010000088.1 GCA_025464695.1 Frankiales bacterium
GGGAGGCCGGCGAGCCGGGCACAGCCCAGGGCGCCGAGCAGCAGGGCGACGCCGACGTCCCCGCGCTGGCCCGCCGGCTCACCGGCCAGGCCGTGCTCCTGCAGCAGGTCACCGAGCAGTGACGCGGGGTCGCCGGGGTCCCCCGGCCGCCACTCCACCCGCTCCAGCTCCTGCAGCGAGCCCGACCAGGACGGCGGGCGCCCCGGGGGCAGTCCGACGTGCACGGTCACAAGGAACCATCCAGAGGGGACGACCGGGGGTCGAGGTCTTCGTCACTACAGGTAGAGACACCCCTCGATCCCGGAGCACCACCATGTGCCAGCACTCGCCCGCCTGCCCCTCGGCCTCCGCAGCGGACCACGACGCCGCCCGCCTGCTCACCACGCACCCGGAGCAGGGGTGGAGCCTGCTCTGCAACGGCGTCGTCCTGTTCGAGGACACCGGCGAGATCCTCCCCGACGGGTCCGCCGTCGCGCCGCACCGCCCGGTCCCCCGCCAGCGGTGCAGCGGTCACGACCGGGTACGGGTCCACGCCGCCTAGCTGCGCGTCCCCCCCGCTAGCCCTCGTAGGCCTCCGGGCTCGGGCACGAGCACACCAGGTTCCGGTCGCCGTAGGCGCCGTCGATCCGCCGCACCGGCGACCAGTACTTGCTGGTCCGCGAGACACCGCCCGGGTACGCCGCGAGCTCGCGCTCGTACGGGTGGTCCCACTCCCCCACGACCGAGCTCGCCGTGTGGGGCGCCCCGCGCAGCGGGTTGTCCTCCACCGGCCAGGTCCCCTTGGCGACCTCGTCGATCTCCTGGCGGATCGCGATCATCGCGTCGCAGAAGCGGTCGAGCTCGCGCAGGTCCTCGGACTCGGTCGGCTCGATCATCAGCGTGCCGGCGACCGGGAAGCTCATGGTCGGGGCGTGGAAGCCGTAGTCGATGAGCCGCTTCGCGACGTCGTCGACGGTCACGCCGGTGTCCTTGGTCAGCTGCCGCAGGTCGACGATGCACTCGTGCGCCACCAGGCCGCCCTCGCCGGTGTAGAGCACCGGGAAGTGCGGCTGCAGCCGCTTCGCGACGTAGTTGGCCGTGAGCACCGCGACCTGGGTGGCCCTCGTCAGGCCGTCCGGCCCCATGAGGCGCACGTAGGCCCAGCTGATCGGCAGGATGCCCGCACTGCCGTAGGGGGCGGCACTGATCGGGCCGGGACCGGTGGCCGGACCGCACTCGGCGTCGAGCGGGTGGTTCGGCAGGTACGGCGCGAGGTGCTCGCGGACCGCGACCGGGCCGACGCCGGGGCCGCCGCCGCCGTGCGGGATGCAGAACGTCTTGTGCAGGTTGAGGTGGCTGACGTCGGCGCCGAACTTCCCGGGCTTGGCCAGGCCGACCAGGGCGTTGAGGTTGGCGCCGTCGACGTAGACCTGACCGCCCGCCTCGTGCACCGCCGCGCAGATGTCGGTGATGGCCGACTCGAAGACGCCGTGGGTGCTCGGGTAGGTGACCATCAGGGCGGCGAGCCGCTCGCGGTGCTGCTCGATCTTGGCGTGCAGGTCGTCGACGTCGACGTCGCCCGTGGGGGTGGTGCCGACGACGACGACCCGCATGCCGGCCATGACCGCCGACGCCGCGTTGGTGCCGTGGGCGCTCGCCGGGATGAGGCAGACGTCGCGGCCGGTGTCACCGTTCGCCTGGTGGAACCCGCGGATGGCGAGCAGGCCGGCGAACTCGCCCTGGCTGCCGGCGTTCGGCTGCAGGGAGACGCGGTCGTAGCCGGTGACCTCCGCCAGCCAGCCCTCGAGGTCGGCGATCAGGCGGTGGTAGCCGCGGGCGTTCTCCCGCGGGGTGAACGGGTGCAGCGCCCCGAACTCCGGCCACGTCACCGGCTCCATCTCGGTGGTGGCGTTGAGCTTCATGGTGCAGGAGCCGAGCGGGATCATCGTGCGGTCCAGCGCGAGGTCCTTGTCGGACAGCGAACGCAGGTAGCGCAGCATCGCCGTCTCGCTGTGGTGGCTCGAGAAGACCTCGTGGGTGAGGTACGGGCTCGTGCGGCGCAGGTCGGCCGGCAGCGCGTCGGGAGTGGTGGAGTCGAGCGCGTCCCAGTCCTGGGCGTCCTTGCCGAAGGCCGCGACGACGGCGTCGAGGTGCGCCCGCGTCGTCGTCTCGTCGGTGCTGATGCCGACCGTGTCCTCGTCGACGAGGCGGAGGTCCACGCCCGAGGCCGCGGCCCTCGCCACGACGCCGCGAGCCGAGCCCGGGACCGTCACGGTCACGGTGTCGAAGAACCGGCCCTGGACCTCGAGCGCGGCGGCCAGCAGGGCGGCGTAGCGGGACGTGCGGCGCGCGATCGTCTGCAGGCCCTCCGGACCGTGGTAGACGGCGTACATGCCGGCCATGACGGCGAGCAGGACCTGCGCCGTGCAGATGTTGCTGGTCGCCTTCTCCCGGCGGATGTGCTGCTCGCGGGTCTGCAGCGCCAGGCGGTAGGCGGGATTGCCGTCGGCGTCGACGCTGACGCCGACCAGGCGGCCGGGCATGGAGCGCTCGAGCCCCTTGCGGACGGCCATGTAGCCGGCGTGCGGGCCGCCGTAGCCGAGCGGCACGCCGAAGCGCTGGCTGCTGCCGACGGCGACGTCGGCGCCCAGCTCGCCGGGCGGGGTCAGCAGGGTCAGGGCGAGCAGGTCGGTGGCGACGGCGACGAGGGCGCCCCTGGCGTGCGCCGCCTCGATGACCGGGCGGGGGTCGCGGACCGCGCCGGAGCTGGCCGGGTACTGCACCAGGACGCCGAACACGTCGCCGTCAGGGAGGCCCTGGGCGAGGTCGACGACCTGCACGCGGATGCCGAGCGGGAGCGCCCGGGTCGTCAGGACCGCGACGGTCTGCGGGTGGACGTCGGCGTCGACGACGAAGGCCGCGCCCTGGGGGGCCTTGCTGCTCCGGCGGCACAGGGTCATGGCCTCGGCCGCGGCGGTGGCCTCGTCGAGCAGGCTCGAGCCGGACAGCGCGAGGCCGGTGAGGTCGGCGACCCTCGTCTGGAAGTTCAGGAGCGCCTCGAGCCGGCCCTGGCTGATCTCCGGCTGGTAGGGCGTGTACGCCGTGTACCAGGCCGGGTTCTCCATGACGTTGCGCAGGATCACGGGCGGCGTGAAGGTGCCGGAGTAGCCGAGGCCGAGCATCGGCGTCGTCACGGTGTTCTCCCCCGCCAGCACCCGGAGCTCGGCCAGCACCTCCGGCTCGGACGCCGCGGCGGGCAGCGTCAGTCCCTCGGTCGCCTTGATGACGTCGGGGACGGCGGCGTCGGCCAGGTCCTCGACCGAGCCGTAGCCGACGACGGCGAGCATCTTGGCCTGCTCGTCCTCGGTGGGGCCGATGTGGCGGCCGGCGAAGGGGGCGGACTGCTCGAGGCTGCGCAGCGACGACGGGGAGACAGGCTGGGACACGCGGAGGACCTCCGGGCTGTCGGCGCGCGGGCACGCCGGGGCGGGTCCTCCCCCTCTGTCACGGGACCTGAGAGCTTCACCCGCAGCGTGCGCGGGCTTTCTCCGTCGGTGGGGCGCGCGGGCGCCCGCTCTCCAGAGGTGCCTGACCCCCGCGGTCCTGGGTGCCTGAGAGGGTGGTCGGGGAGGAGATGCTCCTTCGGCGCCCCGGACTGGCGGTCCGGGGACTCTCCCGCGAGGGGTGGTCGGCACCGTCAGGGTACCGGCGACGGTGGCGCCTGGCGTCTCGGCGCGCCTGTGGAGCCGCTCTCAGCCGCGGTGGACCAGGGCGGGACGGTCGTGTCCGCCGAGGCGGGATCGGCCGGGGACGGCCACGCCGGGTCGGACGGGTCCCGCCGCGGCGGGCTGGCTCAGGCGGTCGTGCGGCGGCGGCGTCGGGCGAGCTCGTCGTCGGCGACGGCGGGCGCCTCGACGCCGGGCTGGGCGCGCTCGGCCGGCAGCTGCGCCAGGCTGCCCTCGACGTCGCGGACCTGACGGCCGACGGCGATCGCGAAGACGGCCTGACCGCCCTGCAGCAGGTCGACGACCTCGTCCGCGGACGTGCACTCGTAGACCGTGGTGCCGTCGCTCATCAGCGTGATCTCGCCGAGGTCGGCGACGCCGCGGTCGCGCAGGGTGCCGATGGCGGTGCGGATGTTGGCCAGGCTCACGCCGGCGTCGAGCAGCTTCTTGACGACCTTGAGCACGAGGATGTCGCGGAAGGAGTACAGCCGCGAGGTGCCGCTGCCCGACGCCTCCCGGACGCTCGGCTCGACCAGGCCGGTGCGGGCCCAGTAGTCGAGCTGGCGGTAGGTGATGCCGGCCGCGGCGCAGGCCGTGGGCCCGCGGTAGCCGATGTCCTCGGGCGTGCCGCCGGGCTGCTCCGCCACGGGCAGGTCCTCGAACAGGGAGCCCTGCAGGCCCAGCACGGGGCGCGTGGTCTCGCGGTCGTCCACGGGTCCGGCGATCGCGTCGTCCGAGCTGTCGTCCACGGCGTGCGCCTCTCGTCGGCGACCTGCCTGGGGAAGGAGTCGCGATCTGTCCGTGGGACGTTAGGGAGCGGCCGACCCCAGGTCAACGCTCTCGCCCGGCGCGTCGCGGGCCTCGACCTCAGGCTGAGGCGGACCTCAGGCCTCGAAGTCCTCGGGCGTGACGCCGTCGAGGAACTCGCGGAACTTCTCGACCTCGTCCTCCTGCTCGTCCGGGATGGCGATGCCGGCGTCCGCGAGGACGGACTCCGCGCCGCGGATGCTCGCTCCCGTGCGCAGGCCGAGCGCGATCGCGTCGGACGGGCGGGCACTCACCGTGGCGCCGCCCTCGAAGGCGAGCTCAGCGTAGAAGACGCCCTCGCGCAGCTCCGTGATCGTCACGGTGCGCAGCGGACGGTCGAAGGCCTCGAGCAGGTCGCGCATGAGGTCGTGCGTCATCGGGCGGGCCGTCACGACGCCCTGCTGGGCGAACGCGATGGCCGTGGCCTCGACCGCGCCGATCCAGATGGGGAGGTACCGCTCGCCGTCGACCTCCTTCAGCAGCACGATCGGCTGCTGGCTGGGGAGCTCGACGCGGACCCCCACGACGGACAGGTCCCGCAGGTCGGCGGCGCCCTCGGGGTGCTCGTCCACGGGGTCCTCCAGGGGTGCGACGGGTCCTGCTCTCGCTCCCGACACTACCCCGCGGGGAGCGACCCGCTCAGCGGCGCAGGCCCGGTCCGAGACCCGTCCGGACCAGCGTGGCGTGCAGCTTCACCGACAGAGCGGCGAGCTCGCGGGCCACCTCGTCGGCCCGGGCCCGGGCCTCGGGACCGCGCTGCCGCGACAGCGGCGTCACGACCTGCTCGACCAGGCCGATCTCGCGCTCGGCGGCCGCCTTGAAGGTGCGCAGATGGCGGGCCTCGATGCCGAAGCGCGACATCTCCGCGACGGTCTTGGCGACCACGAGCGCGTCGCCGTCGTAGTGGCTGGTGCCGGTGCGCGGGCCCAGCAGGCCGTACTGCTCGAGCTGTTCGAGCTGCGCCTCCTCGAGGCCCGCGGCGTCGAGCAGCTCGCGGCGCGACAGCCGGATCTCGCTGACGTCGGCCCGGAAGCTCTCGGCGGTGGGCAGGCCCTCCGCCGCGACGAGCGCCCGCGGCACCCGGGGGCCCGACCCGCCGGCGGCCGGCGGCTCGAGGCCGCGGTCGATGGCGTCGAGGTGCTCCTTGATGACCCGCAGCGGCAGGTACTGGTCGCGCTGGGCGGACAGCACGTAGCGCAGCCGGCCGACGTCCTCGCGGCTGAACTTGCGGTACCCCGACGCCGTGCGCTCGGGCTCGACCAGGCCCTCCGCCTCGAGGAAGCGGATCTTGCTGATGGTGATGTCGGGGAAGTCCTGGCGCAGCTGGGCCAGGACCTCGCCGATGCTCATGAAGGCCCGGGCCGGGAGCCCCTCGACCGCGGTCACGGGCTAGGA
>JAODNQ010000099.1 GCA_025464695.1 Frankiales bacterium
CCTGCCCAGTGTCCAGGCCCGCGTCGGTGCCTGCTTCCACAACTTCGGTCATGCCGTGTCCTCCCCGAGCCGCCGCAGCGACTCAGCGTCGAGGTCACGCCCTTACACAGACGATCTGACACGCCCCGCGCTGTTGAACGTTGAGGCTCGGTTCGTATGGCTCTTCGAGTACATGAGCGGCCTCGACGACGCCCTGCAACGCGCATCGGCAGAGGACGTGCAGAGGAGCCTCCACGCCTTGGCGGACGAGTGCCGTGGCCTCTGGTATGAGTACTACGCAGTCGCGGACGCAACGCGGCTGCAGACATTCGGACTAGCGGGCAACCTGCACAGCGTGGCCTTCTTGATGTCCGAACGGTTCCACGCGCTTCTCCCGGACTGCCTAGACCGTGCTAACAGGTTGGTCGAGGTCCTGCGCGACAACAAGTTGTACAAGGGGCAGCGCGAGTTCGATCAGCAGGCCCCCACCACTCGGCAGGTCTTCGTGCTCGGACAGACTTTGTTGGTCACGGCGACGCAGGACCTGAGGCGCCAAATCATGCTGGACAAGGAGCGACTCCAGGCTCGTATGGAAGCCGCCGCTGCCCCGGTTGGCGTCGGTGACGGCGCGCCTATGCCGGACGCAGCGCAGGACCCGTCCATGCCTTCAGTCGCAGCCACGACCACGGGTGCTGCCACGGCCATCGCCATAACAACAGCCGCCACAGCCGGTACGACCTAGACCGCAGACACGAAGCAGCTTCCACATACCAACGGCGTCCGGCGCCCCCCGCGTGGCCTCGGGAACTCGCTCGCGGGCTGGAGGGCAGTGCCACTTACCGCTTGCGTCCCGTCGCCCCAGCAACGTCCGCTCATGCCGCGGGTCGGGCGCGCGCGGACGGCACGTCGTGCTTCATCGGCGCCGTTCTGCTTGCCGCGCCTGGTGCTGTGTGTGGGGAGGTCGGTCCCGCCTCGGGAGGTTCAGGCAAGGAGGAGGCGAACCCAGGCGTCGGCGAGCCATGTACCGACGTCCTCAAGGGTCCAGCCGCGCTCATGGGTTAGCAGGGCCCAGAACTCCGCGCTGTTCGTGCTCCACAGGATGTCGGCTACCTGCCGGTCATCGAGGTCGGCACGCAGCTCTCCGGTGGCCCGAAGCTCGCCGGCCAGGCGCAGCATGTTCTTGGCCCGACGCTCGGTGATCTCGCTGCGCAGCGCGTCGCAGGCTGCGTCCGTGCGCGCTGCCTCTCGGAGTACGAGGTGTACCGGCCCGACCCGCGCGTTGACCTCGACGAGCGCGAGGGCGTACGTCGCGAGCTTGTCGGCGGCACCCTCGGCTGCCCGGACCCGGCGGACGTAGTCCCGGTCCTCGGCAACCACCGCGTCGTCCTGACCTGACAGCGCGGTCTCCACGAGCTCGCGCAGCAGGGAGGGCTTGGGTCCGACCGCCGCGTACACGGTGTCGACGGCGACGTTCGCAGCGCGGGCGATGTCGGCGACGGTCGTGGCCACGTAGCCCCGCTCGACGAACAGCTTGCGCGCCGCGTCCAGGACGGCCCGACGCGTCGCGAGCGCCTGCGCCTTGCGTTGCGGCGCCGTGTAGCCACGTCGGGCGTTGACCGCGTCTCCCACGAGCTCTACGGTACCCACATTCGTCCGACAGCCCTTCGGACCAATACTGAAGCGAGTGGTCATGGTCTACGCCTACGAGCAGGACGTGCCGATCGACGTCGAGCTCTACACCCGCATCATCGACAACATCGGCCCGGAGCCACTCGCAGGTCTGCTGGTCCACCTGTGCGTCGTCCGCCCGGACGGCGGGCTGCGCTACCTCGACGTGTGGGCGAGCGAGCAGCAGTGCGCGGAGGCGTTCGAGCGCCGGATCCACCCCGCGGTCGCCGCCGCCTTCGGCTCCAGCACCCCAATGGGCGAGCCTGAGGTCCGACGCTTGGACCTCGTCCACGCGAGCGGAGCCCTCACGGTGGACCTCGCATGACCGCCCCGACGACCACGAGCCCCCGGGGCGCAGACACCACCCGCATCCCGCCGCCCCTGCTGTTCGCGGCCCCGTTCCTGTTCGGGCTCGCAGCGCAACAGGTGGAGCCCCTACCGTTCGGCCACCGTCACGTCACGGAGCCGCTCGGAGCGGCGGCCCTGGCGAGCGGGCTGCTGCTGGTGGGGTGGGCCCTGGCCGCCGTGCACCGAGCGGGAACGACCGTCGTCCCCCACCACCCGGTGACCGTGTTGCTCACGAGCGGTCCGTACGCCCTGAGCCGCAACCCTATGTACACCGGTCTCGCCGTCGCGATGGCGGGCGGTGCGCTCCTGGCCGACAGCTGGTGGCCTCTGGCACTCCTGCCCCTGTCCGCGACGCTCGTCAGCCACCTCGCGATCCGGCCGGAAGAGCGCTACCTCGCGACGGGGTTCGGGGACAGCTACACCGGCTACTGCTCAACCGTGCGCCGCTGGATCTGAGCGCCCACCCGCGGGCCAGCAGCAGCCCTCCTTCGGGCCGTCGACACGCAGCAGCAGGTCATACACCTGCCTCTGCTGCTGGTCGCGCTCATCAGCGACCCGCGGTCTGCCGGAGCCGCCTCTGGGCTGCTCCGCTTGCTACGGAGGGTGCACCAGAGCGAGCACCGCATCGACCACCGCCGTGAGCGGCTGCCTGGTGTCGAGCACCAGGTCGGCAGAGGCGACCAGGACCGGCTCGAACTCCCGGCGGTCGGACAGCACGCGCTCGCGCTCGGCGGCATCCTTGCCGAACTCGTTCGACGCCCGAGTGGCGAGGCGAGCGAGCAACAGGTCTTCCGGGACGGTGAGGACGACCTTCTGGTCCCAGCGGAAAGCTCCTTGCTCCTCCGAGCAGCCGGCGAGGAACACGAGCTCGTCCCCCCGGTCAGCCAGCAGGCGCGCGACCGCCTCGACGTCCCAGTGCCACACGCCGTTCCGGCGCCGCGTGCTGTACCCCTCGTCCACGTCGAACGCCGAGTAGCCGCGCCGGCGCAGCTCGGCGACGACCGAAGACTTGCCGGTGCCGGACATCCCCGTGATGAGCACCCGCACCGGCGCACTGTAGGAGCCGCTCGGGCAGGAGCGTTCGCTCCCACCGCTGTCCGGGACGGGTCAGTGCCTCGACCCCGTGCGGGTCCAGGCTGGGAGGGGCTACCCCTGGCCGTCACACGTCCCCGCAAGGGGCCGGACGGCGCCGTGCAGCCGATGCGGTCGTCACGCTCCCCTACGGACGGGCCTCCGGCGTGAAGTCGACGTGCACGTCGGAGTAGCCGAGCGTGCCGAGCAGGCCGGTGAGCATCGAGCGGGTGTTGTCCTCGGCCCGCTCCTGCATCTCGCTGGCTCCAGCCGCCAGGACCATCTTCCGCTGCGCGATCAGGTACAGCTCACGCTCGCTGGTGGGGTCGTCGGAGAAGACGCCACCGAGGCGGTCGAGCAGCCCGCGCTGGCGCGAGTAGACCCGGCTCTGCTCGGGGTCGACGCGGGCCTCCGACAGCGCCGCAGCTGGCAGGACGATGTCCACCCGCCTGCCGTCCCCTGACACCGCGACCGCGTCCTTCGCGATCCCTCCGAAGTCGACGTAGGAGTCGACGCTGCCCTGGGCCACGAACAGGGTCCGCTCGCCGGCCACCAGGGACGGCACGTTGTCGACGTCCTTCTCGAGGTCGACGACCACCTGGAAGCTGCCGGTGGCGGCCTGGAAGCGGGCAAGGTCGCTCAGCTTGGTGAGCAGCGCAGGACCACTGCGGTCGACGGTGTCGGTGGAGAAGGGGTTGGACAGCGAGGGCAGGCTCAGGCGCACCAGTCCGACCGCGAGCAGCACGAGGACTGCGGCGGTCAGGGCCGTCCCGGGCCGGAGCCATCGGCGTCTGCGCCTGACACTCGGTCGCTCTGTCACGAGGGCTGCTTGCCCGCTCACGCCCTCCCGCAACGGGCTGGGGAGCGACCGACGTCAGGCTCCGCCGGGTCTGGGACAGGTCTAGCCTGCGGCCATGGACGGGCCGACGAGGCGTCGGTGGGAGCAGTCGCTGCTCGAGACCCGCCGTGACGCTGACGAGGCGTTCGCCGCGTGGCGGCGCGCCGGCGGGTACCGGGCGCCCGGCGAGGCTGCCAGTTCGCCGGCCCTGTTCGCCGTCCTGTGCAGGGCTCAGGAGCGGTACTACGCGACGGCCGCCGAGTGCTGCCCGGAGGACCTCGACGGCTGGCTGCGGGGACTGCGCGACGGCGACCGGGGGACCGTCGACGAGGTCCTCCGGTGGCTCGAGGCGGACTACTTCGCGCGCGGGACCGGCTACCTCAAGCAGAAGCTGCTGGTGCAGCTGTGCCGGACCGCGTTGACGGACGAGGACAGGGACAGGCTGCGCGCCGTCCTGCTCCACGTCTGCGACCAGGGACCCCGGACCGAGTTCCGCGACGTCCGGCGCCTCGCGCGACGCCAGCTCGCGAGCGCCGGCTTCGCCGCGGAGCTGCGGGCCCTGGCCGCGTCGACCGAGAGACAGACGACCCGAGAAGCAGCCCTGCTGCTCGCTGCCGCCGTCGAGTCGGCGCTGTAGAGCCGCCGTCGCCCGTGCTCGTCGGGCGACGGCGGGAGTCGACCGTACCGACGGCCCGAGTGCAAGCACCTGGACACCGACGCAGCTCGGGACGAGGGCGACCAGCGGGCCGCAGCACGACGACGCCCCGCCCCTGCCGGCGTGCGGCGGGGACGGGGCGTCGGGAGCGCTGGACCTAGACGGAGCGGCGGTACTGCCCGCCCACCTCGAAGAACGCGGCGCTGATCTGGCCGAGGGAGGCGACCTTCACGGCCTCCATGAGGGCGGCGAACACGTTGCCGCCGGTCAGCGCGGCCTCCTGCAGCGCACGCAGCGCGGGCCCGGACTCCGACTGGTGGCGCTGCTGGAAGTCGGCGAGCCGGTCGAGCTGGCTCTTCTTCTCCTCCTCCGTGGCCCGGGCGAGCTCCACGGTCGGCTGCTCCTCGTCCGCGCGCGGGTTGCGGAAGGTGTTGACGCCGACGATCGGCAGCGAGCCGTCGTGCTTCTTGTGCTCGTAGAGCATCGACTCGTCCTGGATGCGCCCGCGCTGGTAGCCGGTCTCCATGGCACCGAGGACGCCACCGCGCTCGGCGATCCGGTCGAACTCCTGCAGGACGGCCTCCTCGACGAGGTCGGTGAGCTCCTCGACGACGTAGGACCCCTGCAGGGGGTTCTCGTTCATCGACAGGCCCCACTCCTTGTCGATGATCATCTGGATCGCGAGGGCCCGGCGCACCGACTCCTCGGTCGGCGTCGTCACGGCCTCGTCGTAGGCGTTGGTGTGCAGCGAGTTCGCGTTGTCGTACAGCGCGCACAGGGCCTGCAGCGTCGTGCGGATGTCGTTGAAGTCCATCTCCTGAGCGTGCAGGGAGCGGCCGGACGTCTGCACGTGGTACTTCAGCTTCTGCGAGCGCTCGGCCGCGCCGTACTTCTCCTTCATCGCCACGGCCCAGATGCGCCGGGCGACCCGGCCCATGACCGTGTACTCCGCGTCCATGCCGTTGGAGAAGAAGAACGACAGGTTCGGGGCGAAGTCGTCGATGGCCATGCCGCGCTCGAGGTAGGCCTCGACGTAGGTGAAGCCGTTGGAGAGCGTGAAGGCCAGCTGGCTGATCGGGTTCGCCCCGGCCTCCGCGATGTGGTAGCCGGAGATCGAGACCGAGTAGAAGTTCTGCACCCGGTTCTGGATGAAGTACTCCTGGATGTCGGCCATCGCCCGGAGCGCGAACTCGGTGGAGAAGATGCAGGTGTTCTGGCCCTGGTCCTCCTTGAGGATGTCGGCCTGGACGGTCCCGCGGACGTTCGACAGCACCCAGGCGCGCAGCTCCTCGGCCTCGGCGGCGTCGGGCTCGCGGCCCTCGTCGGCCCGGAAGCGGTCCATCCGCTGGTCGATCGCGGCGTTGAGGAACATGGCCAGCAGCGTCGGGGCCGGACCGTTGATCGTCATCGACACCGACGTCGTCGGCGAGCAGAGGTCGAAGCCGCCGTAGAGGACCTTCAGGTCGTCGAGGGTCGCGATCGAGACGCCGGAGTTGCCGACCTTGCCGTAGATGTCGGGGCGCAGGTCGGGATCGCGGCCGTAGAGGGTCACGGAGTCGAAGGCGGTCGACAGCCGGGTGGCGGGCTGACCCTCGGAGAGCACCTGGAAGCGGCGGTTGGTGCGGAAGGCGTCGCCCTCGCCGGCGAACATGCGGGCCGGCGCCTCGCCGACGCGCTTGAACGGGAACACGCCCGCGGTGAAGGGGAAGTACCCGGGCACGTTCTCGCGCCGCAGGAACGACACCTGCTCGCCGGCGTCCTTCGTCCGCGGCAGCGCCACGCGCCGGACCTTGTTGCCGGACAGCGTCTCGCGGGTGAGCGGCGTGTGGATCTCCTTGCCGCGGACCGAGTAGACGAGCTCGTCGCCCGAGTACTCCTCGACGCGCGCGGGCCAGCTGTCGAGCAGCGCCTGCACCTCGGGGTCGAGCTGGGTGCCCTCGATCAGGGCGTCCAGCTCGGCCGTCTCCTGCACCAGCTCGCGCGCCCGCAGCAGGGCCGCGCGGGTGCGGGCGACGTCGGCCTGCGCCTCCGTGGTCGCGTGGTACGCCCGGACGGACGCCGCGATCTCGGACAGGTAGCGCTCGCGGCTGGCCGGCAGGACGGAGGTCAGGCCGGTGGAGGTGCGGCCCTCGACCTGCGGCAGGACGCCGGCGTCGACCTTGAGGCCCTTCTCCGACAGCAGGTGCTTGAGGTGCTGGTAGAGCGCGGTGACGCCGTCGTCGTTGAAGCGGGCGGCCGAGGTGCCGAAGACCGGCTGGTCCTCCCAGGAGCCGGAGAAGCCGGACCGGTTGCGGGCGACGGTGCGGGCGACGTCGCGGCGGGCATCCTCCGCGCCGCGGCGCTCGAACTTGTTGATCGCCACGACGTCGGCGTGGTCGAGCATGTCGATCTTCTCGAGCTGCGAGCTCGCGCCGTACTCCGGCGTCATGACGTAGAGGGAGACGTCGCAGTGGTCGGTGATGCTCGCGTCGCCCTGCCCGACGCCGGGGGTCTCGACGACGACGAGGTCGAAGCCGGCGGCCTTGCAGGCGGTGATGACGTCGTCGAGGTGCTCGGGCACGGCGGCGTTGCCGCGGCTGGCCAGCGAGCGGAAGAAGACGCGGTCGGGCGCGAGCGAGTTCATGCGGATGCGGTCGCCGAGGAGCGCGCCGCCGCCCTTGCGACGGGTCGGGTCGATGGCGATGACCGCGACCGTGAGCTTGTCCTCCTGGTCCAGGCGCAGCCGGCGGAGCAGCTCGTCGGTCAGGCTGGACTTGCCGGAGCCGCCGGTGCCGGTGATGCCGAGCACCGGGACGTCGCCCGCGCGGGCCTGCAGGGCCTCGCGCAGCTCCGGCGAGCGCCCGGACTC
Source organism: Frankiales bacterium (assembly GCA_025464695.1). The sequence continues at coordinate 7,408 of JAODNQ010000099.1, forward strand.
GAGCACCGTGATGGCGCGGGCGAGCGCGGCCTGGTCACCGCCGACGACGTCGTCGACCGACACGGTCGAGGCCGCGAGGTCGACGTCGCACGACTTGACCAGCTCGTTGATCATGCCGTCGAGGCCGAGCCGCTGGCCGTCCTCGGGGGCGAAGATCTTGACCCCGCGCGTCCTGAGCAGGGCGATCTCCTCGGGGACGATGACGCCGCCGCCACCGCCGAAGACCTGCACGTGACCGGCGCCGAGCTCGGTCAGGCGCTCCTTGAGGTAGGTGAAGTACTCGACGTGACCGCCCTGGTAGGAGCTGATCGCGACGCCCTGGACGTCCTCCTGCAGGCACGCCGTCACGACCGCCTCGACCGAGCGGTCGTGGCCCAGGTGGATGACCTCGACGCCCTGGCTCTGCAGCACCCGCCTCATGATGTTGATCGCGGCGTCGTGGCCGTCGAACAGCGACGCCGCCGACACGAACCGCACCGGGTTCACGGGGACGTGCAGGGGGGGCTTCGCGGGGGCCGTCACAGGAGCTCCTGAGGTGTTAATCGTAGGACGTCCTAGTGAACGTACGCTCACACCGCGGCGTCGTACAGGGCCGCCCTAGAAGTCCCCGGCGCCCTTGCGCAGGGCCCGGAGCACGCCGACCAGCGTCGGGACCCGCCGCGGCGGCACCCCCGGGTCGGCGAAGACACCGGCGTTGAGCACCTCGGTCGCCTCCCGGGCCTGCTCGGCGCCCTGCTCGGTCAGCTCCACCAGCAGCGCCCGGCCGTCGTCGGGGTGCGGCCGCCGGCGCACCAGCCCGGCCCCCTCGAGCCGGT
>JAODNQ010000217.1 GCA_025464695.1 Frankiales bacterium
GATGTTGGACGCGATCGAGGCCGGGTTGCTGCTCGAGATCAGGTTGAACGAGATCCCGCCGCCGGCCGAGAGGACCATCGCGACGGCCATCGTCTCGCCGAGCGCGCGTCCGAGGCCGAGCATCACGGCCGAGACCATGCCGGACTTGGCGTAGGGGAAGACCGCCATCCGGATCATCTCCCAGCGGGTGGCGCCCAGCGCGAGCGCCGCCTCCTGGTTGGTGGTCGGGACCTGCAGGAACACCTCGCGGGAGAGCGAGGCGATGATCGGCAGGATCATGATGGCCAGCACGACGGAGGCGAGCAGCAGCGACCGCGTGTAGACCTCGTCCTCCGCCGGGTCGAACAAGGGGAACCAGCCGAGCGAGTCGGCGAGGAACCGCGAGACGCCGGCGAGCGGCACGTTGAGGTAGCTGATGCCCCAGAGGCCGAAGACGACGCTGGGCACGGCGGCGAGCAGGTCGACGACGTAGCCGAGCACGCCGGCCAGCCGCCGGGGCGCGTAGTGGCTGATGAACAGGGCGACGCCGAGCGCGACCGGCAGGGCCATCGCGAGGGCCAGCAGGCTCGACAGCACCGTGCCGAAGGCGAGCGCGAGGATGCCGAAGGCCGGCGGCAGCGCGTTCGGGTCCCAGCCCGTGCTGGTGAGGAAGCTGGCGGTGTTCTCGCGCAGCGCGGGGACGGCGCGCACCACCAGGAAGACCGCGATCGCGACGATGACCAGCAGCAGCCCGACGCCGGCCGACAGCGACAGGCCGCGGAAGACGCGGTCGCCGCGGGGCTCGTCGCGTCCGGCGGAGGTGCGCGGGAGGCCGACCGGCCGGCCGGTGTCGCCGGAGCCCGGGCGGACGTCGGCGGGGTCGGTCGGCACGGGCGGCAGGGCGCCGAGGCTCATGCGGTGCCTTCCGGGGTGGGGAGCGGACAGGGCAGGGGGGCGGACAGCGGGACGCCCCGCACCCGGGGAAGGGGTGCGGGGCGGACGTGCCGGGCGGTCAGGAGAGCGTGGCCACCACGTCCTCGACCTTCTTGCGGATGCTCGAGGGCAGCGGCGCGTAGCCCGCCTCCTCGAGGACGTCCTGGCCGGCCTTGCTCGCGGTGTAGGTGAGGAAGCTCTTCACCAGCGGCAGGGCCTCGGCGGGGGTGCCCTTGGAGCAGACGATCTCGTAGGTGACCAGGACCAGCGGGTACGCGCCCTCGTTCTTGGTCGCGTAGTCGATCTTCAGGGCGAGGTCGTCGCCGGTGCCGACCACCGTGGCGGACTGGACGGCCGCCGCGGCGCTGTCGGTCGTGAGCTCCACCGGCGCGCTGGCACCGGTCGCGATCTTCGCGACGCCCAGCGAGGCGTTCTCGGCGAACGACTGCTCGACGTAGGTGATGGCGTTCGGCGTGCTCTTGACCGCCGAGGTGACGCCGTCGGACTTCGTCGCGCTCTGGCCGCCGGGCGCGGCGAACTTCTTGCCGTCGCCGTAGGTCCACACGGTGGGGGCCGCGGCGCTGAGGTAGTCCTGGAAGTTGTCCGTGGTCCCGGACTCGTCCGCACGGTGGAAGGCCTGGATGGCGGTGCTGGGGAGCTTCGCGTCCGGGTTGAGGGCCTGGATGGCCGGGTCGTCCCAGGTCTTGACCTTCGCCGAGAAGACCTTGGCGATGGTGGCGGCGTCGAGCACGAGCCCGTCGACGCCGGGCAGGTTGTAGGCGACCGCGACCGGGCCGGTGACCATGGGCAGGTCGAGGGCCGGGGCGCCGCCGCACCGCTTGGTGGCGCCGGGCACCTCCTCCGTCTTGAGGGCGGAGTCCGATCCGGCGAAGGCGACGGTGCCGGCGGTGAACTGCTGCACACCGGCGCCGGAGCCGACCGCCTGGTAGTTGATCGTCGCGCCGTCGCAGGCCTGCTGGTAGGCGCGGACCCACTCGTCCATCGCGTTCTTCTGGGCGCTGGAGCCGGCCGCGGTGATGCTGCCCTTCTCGCAGGCGATGCCGGTCTCGGCGCTGCTGTTCGTCGCGCCCGAGAAGGGCTTCTGCTCGTCGGTCCCGCAGGCGGCGAGGGCGAGGGCGCTGCAGAGCACGAGACCCGAGATACGGGCCGTCCGTGTGAGCGTCACGGGTGTCCTTCCACGTCGGTGAGGGGGAGGACCCCTCGGCCCTCCGGACGCTAAGCAGCGCAGGTGGACACCTTCTGCGACGCGGGTGAACGGAGGGTGAACGACGTCGCGGGCCGGGAGTGACCCCGGACTCAGCGGGAGAAGCAGACGTCCGTGGCGCTGCGCCGGAAGCCCAGCCGCTCGTACACGCGGACCGCGTTCGTGTTGCCCTCGTCGACGTAGAGCATGACCTCGGGCAGGCCGCGGGCCTGCAGGTGGCGCAGCCCGAGCAGCGTCAGCGCCGGTCCGAGGCCCTGCCCCTGCTGCGAGGGGTCGACGCCGACCACGTAGACCTCGCCCACGGGGTCGTGGGAGTGCGAGCCGCCCACCCCGTCGTCCTGGGTCCGGCCGCCGTGGACCTTCGTCCAGTGGAACCCGACGAGGGTGCCGTCCCGCTCGGCCAGGAAGAAGCCCTCGGGGTCGAACCAGGGCTCCGCCTCGCGCAGCAGCACCTCCTCGCCCGACCAGCTGCCCTGGTCGGGGTGGTCGGCGAAGGCCCGGGCGTTGAGCGCCGTCCACGCGTCCTCGTCCTGCCCGACCCGGAACGTGCGCACGACGACGCCGTCCGGCACGCGCGGCTCGGGCAGGTCGGCCCCGGCCAGCGGCATCCGCATCTGCCACAGCACCCGGCTCCGGGCGAAGCCGGCCTGGGACGCGAGCCGGGCGGCGGCCGGGTGCTCGCCGTGGGCCCACAGCCGCAGCCGCTCGTCGGGGGCGAGGTCGAGCAGGGCCGTCACGAGGGCGTGCCCGGTCCCGCGGCCCCGGGCCGAGGGCAGGACCGCCAGCTCGGCGCTGCTGCCCTGCACGGGGTCGGTGACGTCGAGGTGGGCGTAGCCGACGAGCGGGCCGGCGCCTGCCGGGTCCGAGGAGCGGACCAGCAGGTGGCGGACGTCGGCGTCGCCGCCGTGCGGTAGGTGGAGCAGGACGTGCTCCGACAGGGGGGGTGCGCCGTCGGCGTCCTCGACGGCGTCGACCAGCGCGCGCACCTCGTCGACCTCGGCGGGGGACAGGCGGGTCGAGACCGTGGGGGCAGGCACGGGGCCGACGCTAGTGCGGGACCGGCTCGCGGCCCCGGCAGCCGTCCTGCGGCCGCCGCTCCTAGACGCGGACGGCGTCCTCGTCCTCGCGCAGGGCGGACAGCGACGGCGTCACGAACTTGTA
>JAODNQ010000110.1 GCA_025464695.1 Frankiales bacterium
CCTGCCCAGTGTCCAGGCCCGCGTCGGTGCCTGCTTCCACAACTTCGGTCATGCCGTGTCCTCCCCGAGCCGCCGCAGCGACTCAGCGTCGAGGTCACGCCCTTACACAGACGATCTGACACGCCCCTTGCGGGCGCACCTGACCGACGAGACCGGACAGCACCTGTACGACGAGCTGACCGTCCGCGACAGCGAGCACCCGGCGCAGAAGGCCCGGCAGACCCGCGCCGCCGCCGCCCAGGGCGGCGTGACGGTCGAGGACGTCTTCGAGCGCGAGGCGGACGACGGCAGGGACGTGATCGTCGAGGACGTCTTCGGGGGCGACGGGCACGGCGCCGAGGACGTGTTCGGCCAGGACGCCGACCAGCAAGACAGCCACGGACACGGCGCCGTCGGCCCGGACCATGCCGCTGGCGGAGCAGCGGCGGCCGGACACGTCGACCTGCAGGACAAGCCGACCTGCGAGCTCTCCGCCGACAACGTCGACCTGGGCTTGGACCCGGACCTGGACCTGGACGCGGACCGCGCGCCCGAGGTCGACCCGGTGCGTCACGGCACCGCCGGCTCCGGCGTCCCGCTCGCGACGTCCGGCCGCGCGGTAGAGGGCACCCCGATCCCGAGCCGGGACCAGCGGGCCCACGACGCGTTCGCCCAGCTCCTCGCCGATCTCACCACCGCTCGGCCCGGCCTTGGCGTCCCGGCGCCCAGCTCCCTGACCCTCACCGCCACCCTCGACGCCCTCGACGGCAGGCCAGGAGCACCACCCGGCCGGCTGGTCACCAGCAAGGGCGACGTCACCCTGACCCCGAGTCAGCTACGAAGGCACGCCTGCGGCAGCGTGCTGTCCGCCGTCCTGGTCGACGCGCGCAACCGGCCCGTCGGGGCGTCCGGCACCCACCGGCACGCCAGCGCCCGAGAACGCCGAGCCATGCGCACCGCCTGGGGCAGCACCTGCGCCGTCAACGGCTGCACCCTCAGCGGCACCGTCCCGCACCACGCCGAACCCTGGTGGAAGACCCAGCAGACCGTCCTGAAGGACCTCGTCCCGTTCTGCGAGCACCACCACCACGACCTCCACGACGGCAGCAAGACCCTGCGGCTGCGCGACGGACGCCACGTCGACGAGTGGGGCTGGGCCAGCAGACCCTGAGGTCAGAGAGGCGCAGGCCGCCTTGCCGTGCAGCCGCTCCCGCCCGGCAGGACGAGCGGCAGGACCTGCACCAGGACGTGGAGCAGCCGACCCCGACCTGCTAGGCGCTCGGCGGAGCGGCCTTCGCCTGCCGCTTCGCCCGCGCACGTCGGGCCGCCCGCCCGAGCGACCCCGGTCGCGCCGCGCTGCACAGGCACAGCACGACGACGAGCACGACCGGCAGCGCGAGCACGGCCAGCACGATCTGCACCCACAGGTCCAGGCCTGCGGCCCGGTCCACGGCCGGCGCGAGGAAGACCAGCAGGAACAGCGCCAGCGCCGCGTTGACGACCCGCGGCACCCACGCCTGCGGGAGCGGCGGCGGCGCCTGGCTCAGGGCCGCACCTCGGCAGCGGCCGAGGTCATGCGAGCGCCTTCACCACGTGGTCCACGCACTGGGTGAGCTTCTCGACGTCGTCCGGCTCGATCGCGGGGAACATCGAGATGCGCAGCTGGTTGCGGCCCAGCTTGCGGTACGGCTCGGTGTCGACGAGGCCGTTGGCGCGCAGGACGGCGGCGACCGCAGCGGCGTCGATGCTCTCGTCGAGGTCGATCGTCCCGACCACCTGGGAGCGCATCGCCGGGTCCTGCACGAACGGCGTCGCGTAGGACGAGGCGTCGGCCCAGCCGTACAGGCGCGACGCGCTGTCGGCGGTGCGGGAGACGCACCAGTCCAGCCCGCCCTGCTCGAGCATCCACTCGACCTGGGTGGTCATCAGGTGGATCGTCGCGAGGGCCGGGGTGTTGTAGGTCTGGTCCAGGCGGCTGTTGTCGAGCGCGATGCGCAGGTCGTACGACGCCGGCACCCAGCGGGACGCGCCGATCTCGGCGATCCGAGCGACGGCAGCGGGCGACACCAGGGCCAGCCAGAGGCCGCCGTCGCTGGCGAAGCACTTCTGCGGGGAGAAGTAGTAGACGTCGAACTGCGACGGGTCGACCGGCAGGCCACCCGCACCGCTGGTGGCGTCCACCGCGACGAGCGCGCCCTCGTCGACGTCGCCCACGGGGCGCGCGATCGGCATCATGACCCCGGTCGAGGTCTCGTTGTGGGTCAGCGCGTAGAGGTCGATCCCGGGCTCGGCGACCGGCTTCGGGTGGCTGCCCGGTGCCGCCTTGATGACGGACGGCTCGCCGAGGAACGGGGCGGCGTCGGCGGCCTGGGCGAACTTCGAGGAGAACTCCCCGAACGTCAGGTGCTGCGACCGGTCGCGGATCAGCCCGAAGGTGGCGATGTCCCAGAACTCGGTGGCGCCGCCGTTGCCGAGGAGCACCTCGTAGCCCTCGGGCAGCGAGAACAGCTGCGCCAGCCCCGACCGCAGCCGGCCCACCACCTGCCGCACCGGCTTCTGCCGGTGGGAGGTGCCGAGGTAGGTGCGCCCGGTGGCGATCAGCGCGTCGAGCTGGGCCTCGCGGACCTTCGACGGCCCCGCGCCGAACCGCCCGTCAGCGGGGAGGAGTGCTGCGGGCAGCTCGACGGCGGGGATGCTCATCAGACCTGGTTGCCCGCGGGCAGGTTGCCGGTCTCGACCTCCGACACGGGCCGGGGGCCCGGGCCGACGTACTTCGCGGACGGGCGGATCAGCTTGTTGAGCTTCTTCTGCTCCACGATGTGCGCGGACCAGCCGGCCGTGCGGGCACAGGTGAACATCGACGTGAACATGTGCGCGGGGACCTCGGCGAAGTCGAGGACGACGGCGCTCCAGAACTCAACGTTGGTGCGCAGCGGCCGGTCGGGGTAGCGCGCGGTGAGCTCCTCGATCGCGGCCTTCTCGAGCGCCTCGGCGACCTCGTAGCGGCGCGAGCCGAGCTCCTTCGCCGTGCGGCGCAGCACGCGGGCGCGCGGGTCCTCGGCGCGGTAGACGCGGTGGCCGAAGCCCATGAGCCGCTCGCCGCGGTCCATGAGGTCCTTGACGTACTTCTCCGGGCTGTCGGCCTTCTCGACCTCGTCGAGCATCGTCAGCACGCGCGACGGCGCACCGCCGTGCAGCGGGCCGGACAGCGCGCCGATGGCGCCGGAGATCGACGCGGCGGCGTCGGCGCCGGTGGAGGCGATGACGCGGGCGGTGAACGTGGAGGCGTTCATGCCGTGCTCGGCGGCGCTGACGAAGTAGGC
>JAODNQ010000129.1 GCA_025464695.1 Frankiales bacterium
CACCTGCGGCGGCGGTGAGGACGAGCCACGTGTGGTCGCCGGCGCCGAGCACGCCGGTGCCCACGGCCACCAGGGACGCCACCGGCAGGCGGGTGCGCGCCCGGGCGAGGAGGCTCTCGTGCCGGGCGACGGCGCGCTCGTGCTTGCGCACCAGCTTCGCCCGGGCGCGGTCGGCCACCTGCACCTCCCGCAGGACGGTCGACACGACCTCCCGCCCGACGCGCTTGGCCAGCTCGCCCACGACTAGGAGGCGGGCGTCGCGGTGCCCTCGCCCGTCGCGGTGCCCTTGTCGAGCGACGGCGCGGCCGCCGGCGGGACCGCGGCCTGCGTGCCGCCGCCCAGGCTCGCCCGGATCTGGTCGAGCCGCGACGCGCCGGCCATGTCGAGGCTGGACCGCTGCACCTCGAGCATCCGGCCCTCGACGCTGCTGCTGGACAGCTCCGCCGACCCGAGGGCCCGGGCGTAGCGGGTCTCGATCTTCTCGCGGACCTCGGCCAGGCTCGGCGTGCTGCCCGACGCCGTGAGCTCCGACATGGACGCCATGGACGCCGACACCTGCTCCTGCATCTTGGCCTGGTCGAGCTGGCTGAGCAGCTGGGTGCGCTCCGCGAGCTTGCTCTGCACGACCATCGCGTTGTTCTCGACGGCCTTCTTGGCCTGCTCGGCCGCCTTGAGGGCGCCGTCGTGCAGGCCCTTGAGGTCCTCCATGGACTGCTCCGCGGCGACCAGCTGCGTGGCGAAGGCCTGCGCGGTCTGCTCGTAGCCCTGGGCCTTGGCCTCGTCGCCGGCGGTGCGGGCCTGGTCGGCCAGCACCAGGGCCTGGCGGGCGCTCGACTGCAGCTTCTCGACCTCGGTCATCTGCCGGGCGAGCTTCATCTCGAGCTGCCGCTGGTTGCCGATGACCGCGGCGGCCTGCTGCGTCAGCGCCTGGTGCTGGCGCTGCGCCTCCTCGATGGCCTGCTGGATCTGGATCTTCGGGTCGGCGTACTCGTCGAGCTTGCCCGACATCAGCGCCATCATGTACTTCCAGCCCTTGACGAAGGGGTTGGCCATCGGGTGCTCCGTCGCTCGTGGGCCGGGGCCCGGGTGCCGTGTCGAGGTGCCGCTGCGCCTCAGTCTGTCAGGCCCGGCGGCGTGCGCCCAGAGGGTCCGGCGGCGAGGGCACCGCGGCTCAGCGCCTCGGCCTCGGCCAGCCCCTCGCGCAGCCCCTCCAGCTCGCTCGACAGGGCGGCGACCTGCGCGGTCGGGTCGTCCAGGCCGGGGCCGGTCCCGGCCAGCGCGACGAGCTCGAGCAGGCGGGTCTCGAGGCCCTCGAGGCCGAGCGCCACCGCCTGCATGCGGGCCAGCAGGGTCGTGCGGGCGTCGAGCAGGCGGCGGTGCACCGCCAGCCGGTCGGCGACGGCGGCCGCGCCCCGTGCGAGGTCGGAGCGGACCTCCGGCGACGACGCCCGGGCGGCCCGCGCCTCGAGGTCGGCCGCCTCGGCCGCGAGCCGGCCGACGTCGAGCCGGGCGAGGACGTCGTCGAGGGCGGCGACCTGCCCGGCCAGCCGCTCGAGGACCTCGACGGTGGCCCCCGCTTCGCCCGCGGCGCGCGTGACGGGCAGCTGCAGGGCCGACGGCGGGGTCACGTGGCGCAGCGCCTCGAGCGCGATCTCGGCCCGGTTCAGCCAGTGGGCGGCGTCGCTGTCCGCGCCGGGCCGGCGCACCGGCGGCCGGGCGTCGTCGCGCCCCCTGCCGAGGAGCAGCCCGCTCACCGCCTTGACCCCGAGGACGCCGACGCCGACGCCGATCCCGACCGGCAGGGCGGCCGCCCCCACCGCCGTGCCGGCCAGCACGGCCCAGGCCATGCCGCCGGACAGGCCGCCCACGAGCAGCCCCCAGGGGTCGCGGAGCTCGTCGAGGAGGGACACGGACTAGAAGTTCGACAGGACGGCGGTGAGCACGCGGTCGAGCGAGGCGGGGTCGGAGGCGTCGTAGGCCGCCGCCCGGGTGGCGTCGGCGATGGTGGTCAGCTCGACCAGGTCGGCGTCGTCGCCGTAGGCGATGGGGAAGACGCGGACGGCGCGGTCGGCGTCCTCGGCGGTCAGCGCCCGGGTGAGGGAGCCGAGGTCGCTGTCGGCGGGGTACTCGTTGCGACCGTCCGTGAGCACGACGACGGCGTTGATCCGGGAGGCGTCGAAGCCCCGCTCGAGGGCGGCCGCCGCAGCCCGGGTGGTGGCGTACAGGCCGGTGCCGCCGGTCGGGACGAGGTCGGCGATCTGCGCGCGCAGCGCCGCCTTCTGCCGCCCCACCGGCCCGAACGGCACGAGCTGCCGGTAGGGCTTGCTGCCGTCCTGGCCGGTGGAGAACACCCAGAGCGCGACCTCGTCGTCGGCGGCCAGCAGGTCGAGCGACCGCGACGCCGCCTCCTTCGCCAGCTCGAGCTTGGAGCGGCCCTCCTTGCCCACCGACTCCCCCATCGAACCCGACACGTCCAGCACCACGAGCACCTTGGCCCGCTTGCGCAGCGCGTTCCAGGACTTCTGCACGGCCGCGAGCACGGGCGGCGACGGGGCGCCGAGCACGACCTTCGGCTGACCGGGCAGCAGGCCCTGGGCCGGCACGATCTGCGGCCCGGTGCGGCCGTCGAAGGAGCGGAAGGCGGCGCCGGCGAAGCGCTGCTGCGGGCCGCTGCCCTGCGCGTAGGCGAGGAAGTCGGCGGCGACCGCGCGCTTCGCGTCGTCGACGTAGGGGGCCTGGAGCACCACCCAGGGGTTGTCGCTGAGCAGCGTCCCCTCCTTCGGGTACACCGCGACCAGCGGCGTGCGCGGCTTCGGGTGCTGACCCAGGGTGGCGGGGTCGCCGCTGGGGTTGCCCTGGTTGTAGTCCCAGACCGACTTCTCCTCGACCGTCACCGCACTGACGTAGGTCAGGCCCTGCCCGGCGTCGTCGGCCTTCTGCAGGTTCGACAGGAAGGTCAGCGTCGTGTCGCCGTAGTGGACGACCGAGCCCTCGACCGCCTTGACGTAGGCCTGGACGGCCGGCTTCGCGAGGTCGGTGGCCTGCAGGTCGCTCGACAGGCCGGTGGCGGCGAAGTAGGCGCCCACGGTGGCGTTCAGGCCCGACGTCGAGACGCCCGGGTTGGTCTTGCCGAGCTTGAAGGCGCCGTACGGCTTGCCGAAGCGCCCCCACCCGCGGGGGTCCTTGGCGAGGGCGAGGACGTCGCCCCAGCCGATCGGGGTCGCCGGCCAGCCGAGCGCCTCGGCCATCGGCTTCGGCATGGCGATGACCAGCGGGGTCCTCGCCAGGGAAGGCAGCGCGGCGTCGCCGACGAGGTCGGGGGCGTCGCGTGCGGTGGTGGCCTGGCGCAGCAGGCCGGTCCACGACGTCGAGGCGGGGCTCCAGACGTCGGGGACGGGGCCGTCGGTGCGGGCGTCCCAGCCGCGGGCGAGCGCCTCGGTCGCGGCGCCGCTGGCCTTGCTCGTGACCTCGACCCGGGCGCACCGGCCGCCGACGTCGCGGTCGGCCTTGCCGTAGTCGGCGGCCACCGCCTTGAGCAGCGCGGCCTTCTCCGAGGACGCCGCGACCTGCACGGTCACGCAGTCGCCGCGACCGGCCGACGCCGCCGGCCTGTCGCCCGACCCGCCGTCCGTGCCGGACCCGCCGGCCAACCCGCGGACGGCCAGCACCGCGGCGATCCCGACGGCGGCCGCGACCACGAGCGGGACCCGGCTCCGACCCGCCACGAGACCCCCCGGCTCCTGTGCGCGCCCCGGTCAGGGCGCGCGGCAGATGCTCGCACGCCGGTGCGACAGGAGCGGGGGTGCGCCCGGGTCAGGCAGCAGCGACGACGTCGCGCGCGGCCCGGACCTGCGCGACGGAGAGCACCTGCGGCACAGCGCCGCCGAGGACGCCGGGGACCGGCACCGGCTCGGGCTCGATGACCGACAGCGTCTCGCTGACCTCGCGCAGGACGTCGGAGAGCCGGACGCCGAGGGCGCGGCAGATGCTGGCGAGCAGCTCCGACGACGCCTCCTTCTGCCCGCGCTCGACCTCGGACAGGTACCCGAGGCTGACCCGGGCGGCACTGGAGACCTCACGCAGGGTGCGCTGCTGGCGCAGCCGCGTCTCGCGCAGAGCGTCGCCGAGCAGGGTGCGGAGCACTGCCAACCCACCCACCTCCCGAGACGTCGTCGCCGACCGTGTCGTAGCCGCCGTGGACTGCACCGTACCCGCGGTCCCGGGGCGGGGCACCCGGGCCGTGCGAGTCGTGTGGCTCGTCCGCGCTGAGCACAACACTCGGCGTGTCGCGGCTAGTCCGTGCGGCTCAGCGTGCGCCGCAGCTGGTCCAGCGCCGTCGTGACGGCCAGCGCGCGCACCCGCTCGCGGTCGCCGGGCAGCCGCACCGACCGCACCCGCACGCCGGCGGGGCCCGCCACGCCGACGTGGAGCGTCCCGGGCGGGTGCCCCTCCTGCGGGTCGGGCCCGGCGACGCCGGTCAGCGCCACCCCGTACGTCGCCCCGGTGCGCTGCCGGACGCCGTCGGCGAGCGCCTCCGCCGTCTGCGGGCTGACCGCGCCGTGCTCGGCCAGGAGCTGCTCCGGGACGCCGGCCAGGGTCGCCTTGAGCGCGGTGGCGTACACGAGCACACCGCCCACGAAGCCCTCCGACGAGCCGGGCTCGCTGCTCAGCGCCGCGCCCAGCAGCCCGCCGGTCAGCGACTCGGCCACGGCCACCGTCTCCCCCCGCGCCCGCAGGAGCCGGTGGACGACGCCGGGCAGGGTGTCGCCGTCGCGGCCCCAGACGTCGTCGCCGAGCGCTGCCGCGGCAGCCTCGGCGAGCGGGACGAGGGCGGCGTCGTCGCTGCCGGTGAAGCGGACCCGCACGACCCCGCCGCCGGCCAGGTAGGCCAGCTGCACGCCCGCGGGGACGGCGACCACGGCCTCGACCCGCTCGGCGACCTGCGACTCGCCCGTGCCGGCGCAGTGCAGCTGCCGGGTGTGCAGGACCGTGCCGCTGAGCGCAGCGAGCTCGGGCAGGACCGATGCCGCGACCGCCCGCATCTCGTGCGGCGGCCCGGGGACGGCGAGCACGAGCTTGCCGCCCACCTCGAGCCGCAGCCCGGGAGCGGTGCCCACCGGGTTGTCGAGCACGCGGGCCCCGCGCGGGACGTCGGCCTGGCGCAGCACCGCCTCGGGCATGTCGTAGCCGAAGGCCGCGAACTTCTGGCGCAGCTGCGCCTCGATCTCCGGGCGCCGGTCCTGCTCGACCCCGGCCACGAGGGCGACGGCGTCGCGGGTGAGGTCGTCGACCGTCGGCCCCAGCCCTCCCGTGACGACCACGACGTCGGCGTCCTCGAGAGCCCGGCGCAGCGCCCGCGCCAGTCGGTCGACGTCGTCACCGACCATCGCCGAGTGCACGACCTGCACCCCGACGGCGGCGAGCTGCTCGCCCAGCCAGGCGGCGTTGCTGTTGACGATGTCGCCGAGCAGGAGCTCGTCACCCACCGCCAGGACTGCTCCGAGCATCGCTAGCTCCTCTTCCGGGCAGTGCGGGCACTCCCCCGCCGCAGGCGCCGCGCCTGCACCAGGTAGTCCACCCCGGTGACCACCGTGACCGCCACCGCGAGCGCCATCACGACCTCCGGCAGCGGGCCGAGGTCGACCGGCACGACGTACAGCCCGATGGCCAGGCCCTGCAGCGCCGTCTTCCCCTTGCCCCCGCGGCTGACCGGCAGGTCGCCGTGCCGGACGAGCGCCGCCCGCAGCACGGTGACGCCGATCTCGCGTCCCATCACGACGACGGTGACCCACCAGGACAGCTCGTCGAGCAGGCTCAGCGACACGAGCGCCGCCCCGGTGAGGGCCTTGTCGGCCAACGGGTCCGCGATCGAGCCGAACCGGGTGACCAGGCCGCGCTCGCGGGCGATGCGGCCGTCGACCCGGTCGGTGTAGGCCGCCAGCACGAAGACGACGAGGGCGGCCCAGCGCTCGGCGTCGCCGTCGAGCAGGAGCAGCGCGGCGAAGACCGGGACCAGCAGCAGGCGCAGGACGGTGAGGGCGTTGGCGACGTTCAGGGTGGGGACGGGCTGCCCGGTCACCTCAGGCGCGGACGAGCACAGCCGCCGGCACGGCGACGGCGACGAGGTCGACTCCCTCGCTGCCGACGACCTCAGCCTCGACGACCTCGCCGACGCGAGCGCCTCCGGTCCCGGACACCCGGGTGCTGCCGTCGACCTCGGGCGCCTGGTGCGCGGCGCGGCCCTCGCCGTCCTCGGACTCGACCAGCACGGACACCCGCTCGCCGATGCGCTCCTCGGCGCGCTGGCTGGTCAGCTCCTCGACGAGGTCCTGCAGCCGCGCGACCCGCTCGTCGACGACGTCCTGCGGCAGGTGGTCCGGCAGGCCCTCGGCCTCGGTGCCGTCCTCGTCGGAGTACCCGAACAC
>JAODNQ010000197.1 GCA_025464695.1 Frankiales bacterium
CGTGGGACGCCGCCTGGCGGGTCGTCTCGCGCGCTGCCGCCGGAGCCCCCGACATCGCGGTGCTCGCCGCCCGGATGCTCGCCCGACGCCGCCCCGAAGGGGCCCGGCTGCCCGCCGGGCTGGCCGCGCTCGACCCGGTGCTGAAGGCGGCGGGCCTGTCGTGAGCACGTCGCGCCGGGGCGGTCTGGACGGCCTGGACCCGGCGCTGCGGGAGACCTGGGCCGCCGGACGGCTCTGGGCCGCCCACACCGCGCCGTACCTCGCCACGGCGGTGCTCGCGCTCCAGCCGGTGCTCGTGGTCGACCTCGAGGAGGCGGGCGTCGAGGCGGACGCGCTGCGGGCCTTCCCCGTCGACGCCGGCTGGCGGGTCCACCTCGACCCGGTGCGGCTGGCCGGCACGCCCGTGCCGGTGCTGGGGTTCTGGCTGCTGCACCAGGTCAGCCACCTCCTGCGCGAGCACGCCGACCGCGGTCGCCCGCTGGTGGGGGAGCCGGGACGGGACGGCCGCACCCCGGACCAGCGACGGTGGGGCGCCGCAGCCGACCTCGAGGTCGACGACGACCTCCCGCCCTCCGCCGTCCCGGCCGACGCGCTGCTGCCGTCGCGGGCCGGTCTGCCGAGCGGCCGGGCCGCGGAGCAGTACCACCTCGACCTGGTGCGTGCCCCCCGGCTGCTCGCGGCCGTCCCCGACTGCGGCAGCGCCGTGGACGGCGTCCGGCGCGGCTGGGAGGGCGGCGACGACGGCGGGCTGACCGAGGAGGACGCCCGGCTGCTGCGGCAGGAGACGGCGGCCCGCATCGCGGCGCAGGCCCGGGAGCGCGCCGACGTCCCGGGCGGCTGGCGGCGCTGGGCGCAGGAGGTGCTGGAGCCGACCCTGGACTGGCGGCACGAGCTGCGGTCGGCCGTGCGCCGGGGCGTGGCCGACGTCGTCGGCCGGACCGACTTCACCTACCAGCGGCGCTCCCGCCGGCAGCTGCCCCGAGTGGTCCTGCCCGGGATGCACCGCCCGCTGCCGCGGGTCTGCGTCGTCCTCGACACCTCGGCGAGCATGTCCGCGCGCCACCTCGGTACGGCCGTCGCCGAGGTCGGGGGCGTGCTGTCGGCCCTCGGCGTCGGCCGCGCCGGCCTGCGGGTGCTCTGCTGCGACACCACCGCGCACGGGGCGGCGCAGGTCCTCGACGCCCGCGACGTGACCCTGGTCGGCGGCGGCGGCACCGACCTGTCTGCCGGGCTCGAGGCGGCAGCGGCGCTGCGTCCTCGTGCGGACCTGCTCGTCGTCCTCACCGACGGCGGCACGGACTGGCCACCCGACCCCCCGCGTGCGCGCACCGTCGTGGCGCTGCTCGGCGGGGACGGCTCGGGTGGCGGCCCGCCCTGGGGGAAGACCGTGCACGTGCCGCTCGACGAGAGGGACTGACCGTGTGGAGCTCCGGAGCAGACGGCCTGATGGGGCTGATGATGGGCGCGCCGGCCGACCCCGAGTGGGCCCGGGTGGGTGTGAGCGGGGCGGACGCGCGGCTGTGGGTGCTGCTGGGCGTGAGCCCGCAGGAGGCCGCCCGGCTGGTCCGCGTGGGCACAGACCCGGCGGACGTCGTCGCCACCTGGTGGCGCGCCGGCGTCCCGCTGGACGAGGTCGCTCCCTGGCTCTGCGCCGGGCTCAGCGCCGAGGAGGCCGTGGAGCAGCGGGCCGCCGGCGTGACCCTGGAGCAGGCGCAGGCGTTCCGCGCGCTCCAGGGCCTCGGCGGCCTCGACGCCTGACCTAGGGCATGCCCTTGCCGCTCGCGGTGGTGATCCCCGCGGGCTTGTTGTTGTAGCGCGGCAGGTGCAGGCCGCCGTCGACGTGGAAGAGCTCCCCGGTCACGTAGCCCGCGTCCTCGCTGGCCAGGAAGCAGAGCACGGGGGCGATGTCCTCCTCCGGGTACCCGACCCGCCCCATCGGCTTGATCTTCGCCGACATCTCGACGAAGGCCGGGTCCTTGGCGGCGTACTCCTCGAACACCGAGCCGGCCGCCGCGGGCGCGACGGCGTTGACCGTGATGCCGTAGCGGGCCCACTCCGCGGCTGCCGACCGGGTGAGGCCGAGGATGGCGGACTTGCTGGCGATGTAGTCGCTGCGGAACCAGGCGCCGTTCTCGGCGTCGATCGAGTACATGTTGAGGATGCGGCCGTAGCCCTGGTCGCGCATCGTCGGGAACGCGGCCTGCATGGCCCACCACGTCGCGGTCAGCCCGGTGCGGATCAGGCTGTCGAGCATCTCGTCGGTCTTCTCCTCGAGGACCACGTTCGGCGACAGCTTGATGGCGTTGTTCACGACGACGTCGATGCGCCCGTGCTCGGCCACCGCCCGCTCGACCAGCCCGACGACGTCGGCCTTCTGCGTGACGTCCGTGCGGACGAAGGCGGCCGTGCCGCCGAGCTCGAGCAGCTCGGCCTCGGTCTTCGCCCCGGCCACCTCGTCGACGTCGCCGACCAGGACGGTCGCGCCCTCGCGGACGAAGCGACGGGCGATGCCGCGGCCGATGCCCTTGGCGCCGCCGGTGACCACGGCGACCTTGCCGGCGAGACGGTCCACGACTGCTGCTCCTCCAGAGGACGACGAGGGTGCCACCGGCTCAGGCCTTTGTGAGGTAGGCGGCCTCGACCTCGGACCAGCGGGCCTTCAGCTCGGCCGTGGTGCCGGACAGGACGACGTCGCCGTGCACGAGCAGCACGCCGCGGTCGGCGATCCCGAGGACGCTGGACACGTGCTGCTCGACGAGCAGCACCGCGACGCCGGTGTCGGCGGCGGCCCGCACGGCGGTGAACAGCCGCTGCACCGCGAGCGGCGCGAGGCCGAGGGAGAGCTCGTCGGCGAGCAGCACCTTCGGCTGCCGGGCGAGGGCCCGGGCGAGGGCGAGCATCTGCTGCTGCCCGCCGGACAGCAGCCCGGCGCGGCGGGCCAGGTGCGGCTCGAGCTCCGGGAAGACCTCGAGCGCCCGGGCGACGTCGCCCTTGCCCAGCCGCAGGTTGTCGAGCACGGACATGCTCATGAGGACCGACCGCTCCTCGGTGAGCAGCGACAGGCCGGCCCGCGCACGCTGGTGCAGGGGAGCGCTGGTGCGCTGCCCGAGCAGCTCGACGGTGCCCGACAGCGGCGCCAGCTCGCCCGCCAGCGTCATGATCGTCGTGGTCTTGCCCGAGCCGTTGGGGCCGAGCAGGACGAGGACCTCGCCCGCCTGGACGTCGAGGTCGAGGTCGCGGACGACCGGCTGGGCGCCGTAGCCGGCGCACAGCCCCCGGCAGGAGATGACGGCGGTACCGGCCGGGGCGGTGCTCCCGGGAGGGGAGAGCGTGGCGGTCATGCGCGGGCTCCAGTCGTGGCGCGGGCGGGGTCGGCGGGGGCGGCAGGCGCGGGGACGGAGACGGCCTCGTCGTCGTCGGTGCCGCCGCCGAGGTAGGCCGCGACGACCCGGGGGTCGGCGGTGACCTCGGCCGGGGTCCCCTCCGCGATCTTCTTGCCGAAGTCCAGGACGGCGACCCGGTCGCAGATCTTCATGACGAGGCCCATGTCGTGCTCGACGAGCAGGATCGCGGTGCCCCACTCGTCGGCCAGTCGACGCAGCAGGGTGCCCAGCTCGCGGGACTCGGTCTCGTCGAGGCCGGCCGCCGGCTCGTCGAGCAGCAGCACGGACGGGTGCCGGGCCACGGCGCGGGCGATGGCGACGAGCCTCCGCTTGCCGTAGGACAGCTGGTCCGGGCCCTTGTCGAGGTCGTCCTGCAGCTGGAAGTCGACGACGGCCCGTCGCGCCGCCGCGGACAGCTGCGGCGTGCCGGGGCGGACCAGGTCGGTGAAGTAGGCCTTGAGGTCGCGCGGCTCGGCGGCCACGCACAGGTTGTCCTGCACGGTGAGGTCCTCGAACAGCTCCAGGTTCTGGAACGACCGGCCGAGGCCCCGCTCCGCGCGCCGGCGGGCCGGCAGGGCGGTGAGGTCCTCGTCGTCGAGCTGGACGGTGCCGCTGGTGGGCCGGTTGAAGCCGGTGACCGCGTCGATGAACGTGGTCTTGCCGGCGCCGTTCGGCCCGATGAGCCCCACGATCTCCCCGGGGGCCACGTGCAGGTCGACGCCGTCGAGGGCGACCACGCCGCCGAAGCGCATGCCGAGCCCGCTGACGCGCAGGGTGCGCGGGTCGGCCCGCTCCATCGCCGCCTCCTCGGGGGCGATGTCGAGCGACGGGCCGGACGCGTGCCGCGACCGAACGCGGCCGAAGCGGGCGAGCAGGCCGTCCTTCATCGCGACCTGCCGGAAGACCGCGCCGTTCGGGTCGTTGAGGACCATGAGCAGCAGCGCGACGCCGGTGATCAGGGTCGCCCAGTCGCCCAGGGTGATGATCTTGTCGACCCAGAAGGGCAGCAGACCGCCCACGGCGAGCAGGCCGCCGAACAGCGCGCCGCCGATGAAGCCGATGCCGCCCAGGAAGGTCAGCACGACGACGTTGATGGACGAGAAGACGTCGTAGCCGGTGAAGTCGACGTTCGGGAAGCGGAAGGCCAGCAGGACGCCGCCGGCGGCCGCGATCCCGGCCGCGAGGCCGAACGCGTAGAGCTTGGCCCCGACGACGCTGATGCCGAGGGACGCGGCGGCGCGCTCGTTGGCGCGGGTGGCGAGCAGGCGACGGCCGGCCCGGCCCCGGCGCAGGTTGCTCACGAGGTAGGCGAACAGCCCGAACAGCGCGAGGGCGAAGGCGGCGTAGCGGCCGGGGTGCAGGACGGAGTCGATGCTCCAGCCGAACAGGCTCGGCGGGTCGACCGTGGTGCCCTCGTAGCCGCCCGTGTAGTCCTTGTTGTTGAGCACGAGGGCCTGCACGGCGACGGCGAGCCCGAGGGTGGCGATGGCCAGGTTGACGCCGCGGGTGCGCAGCGCGGGCAGGGCGAACAGCAGCCCGAGGGGGACCGCACCCAGCACGCCGCACAGCAGGGCGAGCAGGAAGGGGAACCCGGCGGCGTCCGCCAGCCGGGACGACAGGAAGGCGCCCACGCCGGCGAGCGCGTACTGGGCGAGCGAGACCTGCCCGGCGTAACCGGTGACGACGACGACCGAGAGCCCCACGAGGCCGACGGCGGCCGTGGTGACGACGGCGGCCAGGGTGCCCTCGCCGCCCGTGAGCACGACGAGGAGGCCGAGCAGCCCGAGGGCGACGGCACTGGGCAGCCGCGGCCGCACGGAGCCGACGACGGGCAGCCGGTCGGCGAAGGTGCCGCGCAGCGGGAGCGCCTGTCCCCGGACGATGAGCAGCGCGATGATGATGAGGAACGGCGCGCTGTCGGCCAGGCCGGGGGCGGTGACGTAACGCGCCATCTCGGACTGGGCCACGCCGACGAGGGCGCCGCCCAGCAGCGTCAGCGCGAAGGACGAGAAGCCGCCCACCATGGCGCTGGCCAGCACGGGGACGATCAGCAGCGCGAGCGTCCCGGGTGCGAAGCCGGTGATCGGCACGATGAGGATGCCGGCGAGCGCGGCGAGCGCGCCGCCGAGCGCCCAGTTGGCCGTGGCGACGAGGTCGGGGGAGATGCCGAGGGCCGAGGCGCTGCGCTGGTTCTCCGCGACCGCTGCGGTCGAGCGACCGAACTCGGTGCGCTTGTAGAACAGCGTGAGCGCCACGGTCAGCACCAGGGCGATGCCGATGATCCACAGCCGGTCCTCACCCACGCTCACGTCGGCGAACAGCGTGCGGTTGGTGGAGGGCAGGAAGCCCTTCACGAACTTGAAGTCGCTGCCGTAGCGCAGGTTCGCGGCCGACGCGACGATCGCCAGGATGCCCAGCGTCGCCACCAGCCTCGCCAGCGCCGACGCGGCCCGCAGCGGTCGCATGACCAGCAGGGACACGAGCACCCCCACGAGGGCCAGGGCGAGCACCGGCAGCAGGACCGTGAGGGCCGTGGGCAGCCCCTGGTCCCGCAGCTCCATGTAGAGGGCCGCGCCCAGCAGCGCCATGACCCCGTGGGCGAAGTTGAGGACGCCCGAGCCGCGGTAGGTGGCGACCAGCCCTTGCGCGGCGATGGCGTAGACCGCGCCGGTGGAGATGCCGAGGATGGCGTACTTGATGATCTCGTCCACGTGGAGCCCTTCGTCGGAGCCCGGCCCCGGGAGGGGCGGCGCAGGACGCTGCCGAGCCTGGCGGCACGACAGCGACAGTGTGACAGAAGTCATCCATGCTGTACCGCGGTCTGACAAGGTCCACAAGGACCACGGTCGATCGTCAGGCCTGCACGTTGGACAAACTCTGTCCTGACTGTACCCTGCGTCACAGCTGCTTGACGACCCTGAGGAGGGCCAGTGCCCGTCGATGTGAAGCCCGGAGCCAAGCTCCGCAGCGCTGTCTCGACCGCGGAGGTCGTGGTCGTGCGCGCCCCGAAGGAGCCGGTGGACCTGTGCTGCGGCGGAGCCCCGATGGTGGCGCCCGACGCGGCCCCCGAGGCCCCTCCGGCACCCGCCGACGGTCCCGCCACCCTGCTCGGCAAGCGCTACGTCGACGAGGTGACGTCGCTGGAGATCCTCTGCACCAAGGGCGGCGCGGGCCTGCTCACCGTCGACGGCCGCGAGCTGGGCCTCAAGGGCGCCAAGACCCTGCCCTCCTCGGACTAGGAGCCGCCTCGTGGACCTCGGACTCCTGCTCGACATGGCCGTCTCCGGCGGCCCCGACCGGCTCGTGCTCGGTCCCCGCGCGGGCGGCACCAGCGCGGGAGAGCTCCAGCAGCGCGCCTTCGCGGGCGCGCGCCTGGTGCAGGAGGCCGGCGCGGCTCACCTCGTCTTCGTGGCGACCAGCGGCCCGGCCTTCCCGGTGGCGCTGTTCGCCGCCGCCGCCGCCGGCGTGCCCCTGGTCCCGCTGAACTACCGGCAGCCCACCGACGTGCTCGTCGACCTGGTCGGGCAGAACGCGCCCGTCTACCTGGTCGCGGAGCAGCCGCTGCTCGACGCCGTCGGTCTGCCTGCCGACCGTGCGTGCACGCCGCAGGAGTGGATGGAGCGCACCCGTCCGGGCGCCGAGCCGCTCGAGGCGCCGGCCGGCGCAGCGGAGCCCGACGACGTCGCGCTGCTGCTCTACACGAGCGGGACGACGGCGGCGCCCAAGGCGGCCGTGCTGCGCCACCGCAACCTCACGGCGTACGTCCTCGCGACCATCGACTTCCAGTCGGCGGACGAGTCCGAGGCCTCGCTCGTCAGCGTCCCGCCGTACCACATTGCGGGTGTCGCGAACACCGTCAGCAACCTCTACGCGGGGCGCCGGGTGGTGCACCTGCCGGCCTTCACGCCGGAGGCGTGGCTCGACACGGTCCGCGAGGAGGGCATCACCCACGCCCTGGTCGTCCCGACCATGCTGGCCCGGGTCGTCGAGCACCTCGAGACCACCGGCGGCACGGCTCCTGCGCTGCGCAGCCTGGCGTACGGCGGGGCCTCCATGCCCAGCCGCGTCATCGAGCGGGCGCTCGCGCTGTTCCCGGACACGGGGTTCGTCAACGCCTACGGGCTCACCGAGACCAGCTCGACGATCGCGCTGCTCGGCCCGGACGACCACCGCGCCGCGGCCGCCAGCGACGACCCGCAGGTGCGGGCACGCCTCGGCTCCGCCGGCCGGGTCGTCCCCGGCGTCGACCTCGAGCTGCGCGACGAGAACGGCGCCCCCGTGGCGCAGGGCGAGGTCGGCGACCTGTACGTGCGGGGTGAGCAGGTGTCGGGGGAGTACCGCGGCAAGACGGCGGGGCCCTCCGGCGGCTGGTTCGCGACCCGCGACCGTGCCTGGCTCGACGACGAGGGCTTCCTGTTCATCGAGGGCCGCTCCGACGACACCATCATCCGCGGCGGGGAGAACATCGCCCCGGCCGAGGTCGAGCACGTCCTCCAGCTGCACGAGGACGTCGCCGACGCCGCCGTCGTGGGCCTGCCCGACGAGGAGTGGGGGCAGCGCATCGCCGCCTCCGTCGTCCTGCGCACAGGTGCCGCCGCGACGCCCGAGGACCTGCGCACCTGGGTGCGGTCGCACCTGCGCGGCGCCAAGACCCCCGACCTCGTGGTGCTCGTCGCCGAGCTCCCGCGCACCGACACCGGCAAGCTCCTGCGCCGTCAGGTGGCCGCAGACCTGACGGCTCGCGCCGAGCCGCTGCCGGCCTAGTCCGCGACCCCCGGACAGGGGGTCCCGCACCCCGTACCGTCCCGCACGTCCCCACGCTCGTCCCCAGACACTGCAGCGCCTGCTGCCCGAGACCGGAGTCCGTCGTGACCCTCCACGTGAAAGTCCAGCGCGAGAAGTGCTGCGGCTACGGCATCTGTGCCGAGATCTGCCCGCAGGTCTACAAGCTCGACGAGCAGGGCTTCGTCTACATCGACAGCGACCTGGTCCCCGAGGGCGTCGAGGAGGCGGCCATCGAGGGCGCCGAGGCGTGCCCGGAGCTCGCCCTCGAGATCGTCCGCTCCTGACCCTGGTGCTGGACACCAGAGACGACTAGTGTCTCACGCGTAGCCTGCCGCGACGGCGCGGCGGGACGTCGTCAGGAGCACCCCTTGCCCGGACAGCTCGCCAGCGCAGTCCTCGTCGACGCGGTCCGCAGCCCGATGGGCAAGGGCAAGCGCGCGTCGGCCGGCCGTCCGGGTGGGGCGCTCTCCACCCTGCACGCCGTCGACCTCCTGGCACAGGTCCTGCGCGGGCTCGTCGACCGGACCGGGATCGACCCCGGCAGCGTCGACGACGTCCTCATCGGGTGCGTCAGCCAGGCCGGCGAGCAGGCGGCGACCCCCGGCCGCCTCGCCTGGCTCGCGGCCGGACTGCCGGAGCACGTGCCGTCGGTGACCATCGACCGCCGCTGCGGCTCGAGCCAGCAGTCCGTCGAGTTCGCCGTGCACGCCGTCATGGCCGGTGCCTACGACATCGCCATCGCCGGCGGCGTCGAGTCGATGAGCCGGGTCCCCATGGGGTCGGCCCGGATGGGCGCCGACGTCTACGGCGCGGGCATCGCCGACCGGTACGCCCCCGGCCTCGTGCCGCAGGGCGTGTCGGCCGAGCTGGTCGCCGCGAAGTACGGCATCACCCGCGAGGCCATGGACGCCTACGCCGCCCAGTCGCACGCCCGCGCCGCCGCCGCCCGCGAGGGCTTCGCCGCGGAGATCGTCCCGATCACCGTCCCCGTCGAGGTCGACGCCGGCGAGATCAGCGTGGACGACGAGCGGCCCTCCGGCGGGCACGCGACCGGACAGACGCGCGTGGTCGACACCGACGAGACGATCCGCGAGGGCACGACCGCGGAGAAGCTCGGCGGGCTCAAGCCGGCCTTCGAGGACGAGGCGCTCGGCGCCCGCTTCCCCGAGATCTCCTGGTCGGTGACGGCCGGCAACTCCTCGCAGATCACCGACGGCGCGACCGCGGTCCTGGTGATGAGCGAGGAGCGGGCGTCCGCCCTCGGGCTCACCCCCCGCGCCCGGGTCGTGTCGACCTGCGTGGTCGGCGACGACCCCCTGCTCATGCTCACCGGGCCCATCCCCGCCACCGAGCGCCTGCTCAAGCGCACCGGGCTCACCCTCGACGAGATCGACCACTACGAGGTGAACGAGGCGTTCGCCTCGGTGCCGCTGGCGTGGGCCGAGCACTTCGGGGCCGACCCCGCCCGGCTCAACCCGCGTGGCGGAGCGATCGCCCTCGGCCACCCGCTCGGCGCGTCCGGCGCCCGCCTGCTCACGACGATGCTCGGCGCCCTCGAGGCCAGCGGTGGCCGCTACGGGCTGCAGACCATGTGCGAGGCCGGCGGCATGGCCAACGCCCTGCTCGTCGAACGGCTCTAGCCCACCCCACCCAGCTCAGAGGAGCCCCTGTGCGCCGCACGCTGTTCACCGAGGAGCACGAGGCCTTCCGGAAGGTCGTCCGGTCCTTCTACGAGAAGGAGGCCGTCCCCCGCTACGCCGAGTGGGAGGCGGCCGGCCACCCGCCGCGCGACTTCTGGCGGAAGGCCGGCGAGCTCGGGCTGCTGGGCGTGCAGGTGCCCGAGGAGCACGGCGGCGGCGGCGAGAGCACGTTCCTCTACAACGTCATCCTCACCGAGGAGGCGCAGCGGGCCGGCCTCGCTCTCGGCGGCCTGCGCGTGCACACCGACATCTGCATGCCGTACTTCCTCGAGCTGGCGAACGCCGAGCAGCAGGCCCGCTGGCTGCCCCGCCTGGTGTCCGGGGAGGCGGTGTCGGCGCTGGCGATGAGCGAGCCCGGCGCGGGCTCGGACGTGAAGTCGCTCAGCACCCGGGCGGTCCGCGACGGCGACCACTACGTCGTCAACGGCGCGAAGACCTTCATCAGCAACGGCCTGGTGGCCGACCTCGTCATCCTCGCGGTCAAGACCGACCCCGAGGCCGGACGCCGCGGCATCAGCCTGCTCGTGGTCGAGGCCGACACCCCCGGCTTCTCCAGGGGCCGCAAGCTCGAGAAGATCGGGCTGAAGTCCCAGGACCTCGCGGAGCTGTCGTTCACCGACATGCGCGTCCCGGTCGAGAACCTGCTCGGCGCCGAGGGCGACGGGTTCGGGCACCTCACCCGCAACCTCGCGCAGGAGCGGCTGTCGATCGCCGTCAACTCGCAGGCGGCCGCGGCCCAGGCCATCGTCACCACCGTCGACTACGTGAAGGACCGCAAGGCGTTCGGCACCACGGTGGCGTCGTTCCAGAACACGAAGTTCGAGCTCGCCGCCTGCGCCACCGACGTCGAGGCCGGCCAGGCCCTCCTGGACCGGGCGCTCGAGGCCCACGAGCTGGGCGACCTGTCGGCTGCGGACGCTGCGAAGGTCAAGCTGTTCTGCACGGAGCTCCAGGGCACCGTCATCGACCGCTGCCTGCAGCTGCACGGCGGCTACGGCTACATCCTCGAGTACCCGATCGCCAAGGCGTACGCCGACGCACGTGTGACCCGCATCTACGCGGGCTCGAGCGAGATCATGAAGACCATCATCGCCAAGGACCTCGGTCTCTGACCCGTGTCCACGCGGCTCCCGGCTCGTTGAGGTCGTGGTAAGAACACCGTTCACTGACCGCACCGTCGCGGTCCTCCCTCTCTGGTGGCAACCGTGCGCAGCCGACTCCTCGTCCTCACCCTGGCCGGCGTCGCCGTCGCCGGCACCGCCGCCTCCGCGGCCACCCCTGCCGACACGAGGCAGGTGCGCGAGGTGCAGGTGCAGCGCGACACCTCGTGGCGGGGCGGCGAGCCCGAGATCGCCGTCAACCCGCGCAACGGCAAGAACATGGTCATGGTGTGGGCGGCCATGAAGAACGTGACGACGCCGGCGGGCACGCCCTACCCGGGCCTGGCCGCGCAGTTCGCCTCGCCGGCGACCGGCATGCAGACCATCGGCTGCCAGATGGCCTACACGTTCGACGGCGGCCGCACCTGGTACCCCGCACCGTTCCCGCTGCGCGACAAGCCGGCCTGCGGCGACCCGATGGTCGTCGCGGACAGCAAGGGCGTCTTCCACATCACCTTCGACCTGATGGGGAGCCCCTTCACCCCGTCCACGGTCGGCACCCAGCCCGTCGACCAGGTCGCCGCCAGCCGCTCCACGGACGGCGGCCGCTCCTGGGCGACCCCTGTCGACGTCGGGACCATCGTCGACCGCCCCTTCTTCCGGGTCGACGCGAGCAACGACCGGCTGTACGAGGTCAGCGGCGGGCTGCTCAGCGCCAGCAGCCGCAAGCTGACCGTCAGCAGGGACGCCGGTCGTACCTGGTCCGCACCGGTGGCCTTCCCCGCCGACCACCTCGCCGTGCACCGCGGCCTGCTGGCCACCGCCCTGCAGTCGGGCAACCCGTCCCGGCTGGCCTTCGCGCTGAGCCGGGACGACGGCGCCTCCTTCTCCCAGGTCGTCGTGCCCCGCTCCACCGCGGGCGGGACCGGGGCCTGGATCAGCGCCGACCCGACGCGCGCGGGCCGCTTCGCGGTGATGCAGCAGGTGGGCGACGTCCTCGAGGTGCTGACGACGAACGACGCCGGCCGCACCTGGTCGGCACCGGCGCGGCTGCGCGTGCCGGGCCGCACGGTGGCCCTGCCGTGGATGGACTACGGGCCGACCGGCGTCCTGGCGGTGATGTGGAAGGCCGCGGCGAGCGACGGCACCTTCCTCGTCCACAGCGCGATCCGCCGGTCGGGCGCGACGGCCTTCTCCAAGCCCCTGCGCAGCAGCAAGGTGGCCAGCAGGGGCGGTGACTTCCTCCACGAGGGCGCCGGCGACGACCTGTCCTGGCTGACCGTCGGGCGCGACGAGGTGCACCTCGCGTGGGGCGACCGTCGCACCGGCATGCTGCAGGCGTGGACCGCCCGGGTCCCGTTCGCCGCGTACTAGGACGTAGCAGGACCGCCGTCGTCGGCGGCCTGCTCGTCCTGCTGAGCGCCGGCTGCGCCGCGTCGGCTCCGCGGGACGCAGATCCCGAGCCCGCTCCGACCCCTGCGCCGGCCACGGTCGCCGTCGTCGTCCGGGACGGCGGAGCCGCGGCGGGTCGGGCCCGCGCCGCCGTGGCCCGGCAGCTGGAGGCTGCCGGCTACGCGCTGGACTGGCGCAGCCCTGAGCGGCCCGACGA
>JAODNQ010000219.1 GCA_025464695.1 Frankiales bacterium
GCCGCTCATCAAGGAGCCCGGTGCCGCGGGGATGTCCGACATCAGCCGCCGGCACACCCTGGTGGAGGGCGCCGGCGGGATGCTCACCATCACCGGTGGCAAGCTCACCACGTACCGGCGGATGGCCAAGGACGTCGTCGACCGCGTGGTCGCCCGTGACGGCCGCCGCGCCCCGTGCTGCACCGACCGGCTCCCGCTGACCGGCACCCGTCCGCTGCCCGCACTGCTCGCGGAGGTCACGTCTGCCGCGGCCGGGCTGGGCCTGCCCGACGACGTCGCCGCGTCGCTGGTGCGGCAGGTGGGCGAGCGCGCGCACGACGTCCTGGCGCTGGTCGCGGCCGACCCGGCTCTCGGTGCCCGGCTGACGCCGCACGCCCCGCACGTGCTCGCCGAGGTGGTGCACGCCGCCCGCGCGGAGGGCGCCTGCACGCTCGACGACGTCTTCGCCCGCCGCACGCGCCTGTCGCTGCGCGAGAAGGACGCGGGCCTGTCCGCCGCTCCGGTGGCGGCGTCCCTGCTGGCGGCCGAGACCGGCCGCGACCAGGCCTGGGCCACCGCGCAGGTCGCGGCCTACGCCGAGGCCGTGCGGCGCGAGCGGGGCGTGCTGGGGCTCGCCCCGTCACCGCTCGCCGCGGCGGGCTGAGCGCGCCGGCCTCAGACCACCGAGCTGTAGGCGACGACCCCGCGCCGCACCGCTTCGACGGCCTCCCGGCAGGTCTTGCGCAGCGCGGGCCGCTCGGTCGCGGCGACGTCGGCCACCTGTCCGAGCAGGTCGACGAGCTGCTTGCACCAGCGGACGAAGTCGCCCGCGGTCAGCTCCCCGCCGTCGCCGCCGTCGTCGAGCACGTGCTCGAGCCGGGCGCCGGAGGCCCAGCGCCAGGCGGCCCAGGCGAAGCCCGGGTCGGGCTCGCGCAGGAAGTCGAGCCCTGCCGCGCTCTCGGCGTCGGCCAGCTCGCGCCAGATCCGGTCGAGCTCCTCCACCGCCGCCTGCACGGCCCCGCCCGGCACCCGCGGGGAGGCGTCGTCGGCGCGGCGCGCCTCGTAGACCAGGGTGCTCACGACGGCGGCCAGCTCGGCGGCCGACAGGGCGTCCCAGGCGCCGCTGCGGACCGCCTCGACCACCAGCAGGTCGACCTCGCTGTAGACCCGGGCGAGCGACCGCCCGGCGTCGGTGACCTCGTCGCCGGAGAGGTAGCCGAGGGTGTCGAGCAGGGCGCAGACCTTGTCGAAGGTGCGGGCGATCGAGCTGGTCTTGCCGGTGACCTTGCGCTCCAGCAGGTCGGTGTCGGCGCGCAGCCTGGTCCACCGCTCGCCCCACCGCAGGGGGGTCTCGCGGTCGTCGCAGCCGTGCACCGGGTGCCGCCGCAGCGCCGCCCGCAGGGACAGCAGCTTCTCGTCGTCGATCGCGGAGGACCGGCGCTTCTCGGGCCGGCCGGGGCCGCCGATGCCGAGCGCGCGGATCGAGGAGGCGAGGTCGCGCCGCGCCTGGGGGCTGCGCACGTTGACGTCGCGGGGCAGCCGGACCTTCCCGACCGGCTCGACCGGCCCGGGGAAGTCGGCGCTCGACAGCCGGCCGCTCCACCGGTCCTCGGTCACGACCAGCGGGTGCGACTCCCCCGCACCGACGCCGGGGTCGACGACGACGGCCAGGCCGCTGCGCCGACCCGTCGGCACCCGAACGACGTCGCCGGGCTTGAGCCGCTCCAGCGACTCCGCGGCGGCCGCCCGGCGCTGGGACGCGCCCTGGCGGGAGAGCTCGCTCTCGCGGTCCTTGACGGCCTTGCGCAGCCGGGCGTAGTCGGTGGCGTCGCCCAGGTGGCAGGTCATCGCCTCGCGGTAGCCCTCGAGCGCCTCGAGGTTGCGGGTGACCTGCCGGGCCAGCCCCACGACGCTCTTGTCGGCCTGGAACTGCGCGAACGAGCTCTCGAGCAGCGCCCGCGCCGACTCCCGCCCGACCGCCCCGACGAGGTTGACGGCCATGTTGTAGCTGGGCCGGAAGCTGCTGCGGAGCGGGTAGGTGCGGGTGCTGGCGAGGCCGGCCAGCTGGCGGGGGTCGAAGCCGGGTTGCCAGAGCACGACGGCGTGGCCCTCGACGTCGATGCCGCGGCGCCCGGCCCGGCCCGTGAGCTGGGTGTACTCCCCCGGTTGCACGTCGGCGTGGGTCTCGCCGTTCCACTTGACCAGCTTCTCGAGCACCACGCTGCGGGCCGGCATGTTGATGCCCAGCGCGAGCGTCTCGGTGGCGAACACGGCCTTCACCAGGCCCATGGTGAACAGCTCCTCGACGACCTCCTTGAAGGTCGGGAGCATGCCGGCGTGGTGGGCCGCGACACCGCGCTCGAGGGCGTCCAGCCACTCCCAGTAGCCGAGCACCCGGAGGTCCTCGTCGGGCAGCTCCTTGGTGCGCTCCTCGACGTGGAGCCGGACCCGCTCGCGCTCCTCGGAGCTGTTGAGCCGCAGGCCCGCCTGCACGCACTGCTGCACGGCCGCGGCGCACCCGGCCCGGCTGAAGATGAACGTGATCGTGGGCAGCAGCCCCTCGCGCCCGAGCCGCTCGACGACGTCGGCGCGGCTCGGCACCGAGCGGCGCGGCGGGCGGCCGCGGTGGTCCTTGGGGCTGACCCGGGACTCCTCGCGGAACAGCCGCTCGAGGTCGCGGTTCACCTTGCCCTCGCCGCCGGGCTCGAACAGGTCGTAGAGCCTCGTCCCGACCATCACGTGCTGGGTCAGCGGCACCGGGCGGTGCTCCTCGACCACGACCTCGGTGTCGCCGCGCACGGTCACCAGCCAGTCCGCGAACTCCTCCGCGTTGCTGACCGTGGCCGACAGGCTGACCAGGGTGACGTCGTCGGGGAGGTGGATGATCACCTCTTCCCAGACGCCGCCGCGGGCACGGTCGGCGAGGTAGTGGACCTCGTCCATGACCACGTGCGACAGGCCGCGCAGGGCGTCGCTCCCGGCGTAGAGCATGTTGCGCAGGACCTCGGTGGTCATGACCACGACGGGGGCGTCCCCGTTGACGCTGTTGTCGCCGGTCAGCAGACCCACGTTGTCGGCGCCGTAGCGCTCCACGAGGTCCTTGTGCTTCTGGTTCGACAGCGCCTTGATCGGCGTCGTGTAGAAGCACTTGCGGCCCTCGCGCAGCGCGAGGTGGACGGCGAACTCGCCGACGACCGTCTTGCCGGCCCCGGTGGGCGCCGCGACGAGCACGCCGCGCCCGTCCTCGAGGGCCTTGCAGGCCGTGCGCTGGAAGGCGTCCAGGCCGAACGGGTACGCCGACTCGAACTCGGTCAGCGCGGCGCCGCCCTGACCCCGGCGGAAGGCCGCGTACCGCTCCGCCGGGCTGAGCGCGGAGTCGAGTGCCGCGCTGTCTGGGATGGCCACCACGTCACGCTACGTGCCCCGCTGCGGCCCGCTCAGTCGGCGGACAGGTCCAGGCGGGACGGCGTGTCGTCGTCGAGGCGCTCGTGCTCGGGGTCGCCCTGGGACCGGCGCTTCGCCCGCTCGCGCAGCCGCGCCGCGAGGATGCAGCCCTCGTACATCAGGCACAGCGGGACGGCCATGAAGCAGAACGTGAACGGGTCCTGGGACGGCGTGATGACGGCCGCGACCGCGAAGATCGCGACGACCGTGCCCCGGCGGGCGCCCCGCATGCGCTCGCTGCTCAGCACCCCGACGACGTGCAGGAACATGACGACGACGGGGAACTCGAAGGCGAAGCCGAACGCGAGGATGCAGAGCGTGACGAACGAGAGGTAGTCCTGGACGGTGACCAGGGTGGTGATGCCCTCGCCGCCCACCGACAGCAGGAACTCCAGGCCGCGGTCGATGGTCAGGTACGCGAAGCTCGCGCCGACGGCGAACAGCGTGAGGGACGCGACCAGGAACCCGGCGGCGTACCGGCGCTCCTTGCGGTGCAGCGCGGGGGTGATGAAGGCGCCGAGCTGGTACAGCCAGACGGGCGAGGCCACGACGATCCCGCCGAGGAACGCGACCCGCAGCCGCACCTTGAACTGCTCGAAGATGCCGATCGCCACGAGCTTGCAGCCCTGGTCGGGGTTCGTGTCGCAGAACGGCTGCTTGAGCAGGTCGTAGACCGGCTCCCAGAACACGAACACCACGACCACGCAGACCGTGATCGCCAGCAGGCTCTTGCCGAGGCGCGCCCGGAGCTCGTACAGGTGCTCGACCAGGCTCATGCGCCCGTCGGCGGGGGCCTGCGTGCGGTCCGCCTGCCGCGCGGCGCGGGACGGGCGGGCCACCTACAGGCGGTCGGTCGGGCCGGGCTGCCCCTCCAGGGGCTGCCCGCTCAGCGGCTGCCCGGTGACGGGGTCGAAGCGGGCGACCGGCTGCCCGGTCACCGGGTCGAAGCGCGCCGCGGGCAGCTCGACGGCCTTGACCGTCGTCGGTCCGTCGTCGTCGTGCAGGCCCTTGGTCTCGGCCTTGAGTATGCGGGCGCTCCGGCCGAGCGCACGGGCGGCGTCGGGGAGCCGCTTGGCGCCGAACAGCACCATGATGACGACCGCGATGATGATGATCTCGGTGGTGCCGAGTCCTGCCACGAGAGGTCCTCCTCCGGCGCCGACCCGTCCGGGTGCGCGACCTCGTCAGCGTACGCGGAGGGAGCCGCTCCGGCCGACCTGCGCGTGACGGCCGGGCGTCGGGGAGGCGTCGGGCCGGGGCTGGGGGCCGGCCTGCAGCTCCGCCAGCCGGGCGGTGACCTCGCCGATCGTCGTCCCGGCCGCACCGACGTCCTTGCCCAGGCCCTTCACGGACCGCCACAGGGTCAGCCCGGTCAGCAGCAGGCAGACGAGGGCGATCACGACCATGACGACGTCGACCACGATCCAGGGCACGGCCCGGAGCCTACGGGGAGGCGGGTGGGGCGCGCCGTCAGGAGGTGCGGGCGGGGGCGCCGGCCAGCTCGGCCAGCAGGTCGCTCGTGCCGAGGCGCAGGGCGAAGTCGAGGAGGTCGTCGTAGCTGAGCGCGGGGCCGGCGTGCGGCTCGAGCGCCTCGGCCGGCAGGTCCCACACCTGGGCGGGCACGCCGCCGCTGACGAGCAGGGAGACGACGTGGTCGTCGGCCGGCTTGCGGACCTCCTCGCTGCACGTGGGGCAGGAGAAGGCGTAGTACGACAGGGGCGCGTGGCTGCAGACCATGAGGGAGACGTCGGCGGGCGTGAGCTCGACCTCGCCGCAGGTGGGGCAGGACGCCTTGATCGTGGTCATGGCGGTCGGTCCTCTCGGGAGCCAGCGCGTCCGCCGGGAGCGGCGGACACCCCGACCTTCGGCAGCACCGGCGCCCGGCTTGACCGGCTCGGCCCGCGCCGGTGCGGCAACCCCTCGGAGTGACTAGCCCGACAGGGAGGCGCCGTCGGCCGTCTGGCCCGGGACGACTGCGCCGTCCGCTCGGCCGGTCGTCGCGGTCCCCTCCGCGTCGTACGCCGCCAGCGCCGCGCGGGCGTCGTCGCGGACCTGCTCGGCGAGCTCGGCCGGCGCCAGCACCCGCCCCTGCGCGCCCAGCCGCAGCGCCAGGCTCCGGACCCAGGCGGTCGACGGCGTCCGCAGCCCGACGACGAGCTCGCCGTCCTCGCCCTGCTCCACGCTCTCGCACGGGTGGTAGTCGGCGACCCAGTGCGCGCCGGGGCGCAGCGCGAGGGTGACGAGCGTGTGGTCGGGAGACGGGCGGAACAGCCCCTCCGACAGGTCGCGCTGCTCCGCGGTGTCGGGCGGGGCCGACGGCGCGTCGAGCACCGACGCCCGCTCCACCCGGTCGAGCCGGAACAGCCGGACGCCCTCCGCCCGCCGGCACCAGGCCTCGAGGTAGCGGTGGCCCTCCACGAGCAGCAGCCGCATCGGGTCGACGTCGCGCTCGGTGGTCTCGTCGCGGGCGGCCGCGTGGTAGGTCAGGTGGAGCAGGCGGGACCGGTCGAGCGCGTCCTGCACGACGGGCAGCACCACCCCCTCGTCCGACTCCGCGAGCGCCACGGCGACCCGCTCGGCCGGGACGGCCGCCGCACCCGCGACCCCCTCCACCTTGGCGAGCACCCGGTCGACGGCGTCCCGCTCCTCCAGCCCGGGCGTCTCGGCGAGCGCGCGCAGGGCGACGACGAGGGCGAGCGCCTCGTCCACGGTGAGCCGCAGGGGCCGGGTGACGCCGGCCGGCTCGAACAGCGTGACGGTGTCGCCGGACAGCTCCAGGTCGATGAGGTCGCCGGGGCCGTGCCCGGGCAGGCCGCAGACCCACAGCAGGTCGAGGTCGGCGCGCAGCCGCTTCTCGCTGACGCCGAACACCGCGGCGACCTCGGCGACCTTCGCGCCGGGCCGGGCGAGCAGGTACGGCACCAGGGCGAGCAGCCGCGGCAGGTCCCCGCTCACGCGCCCACCAGCGCGGTCAGCCGGCGGACGACGGCGTCGCGGGCGTCGTCGGGCGACAGGACGACGGCGGCCGCGCCGTAGCCGGCGACCCGGTCGGCGAACCGCTCCGGGTCGGAGTAGCCGACCTCGACGACGTCCCAGCCGTCGCCGTCCGGGACCACCGACGTCGCCTCGCGGCGCAGCGCCCAACCCGCCCCTGTCCGGAGCCGGACGCGGGCGGTCGTGCGCGGGGAGTCCCCGGCCGTCCGGGCCACGAGCGCCCGCAGGTCGACCCCGGCAGGGACGACGACGGCGCCCGGCTCGCCGACGGCGGTCACGTCGCCGACGACGCGGGACAGCCGGAACACGCGCTCGGCTGCCCGGACGACGTCGTGGCCGACCAGGTACCAGCGGCCGCGCCACGACACCACGCCCCACGGCTCGACCTCGCGGGCCTCCGGGGCGGTCCGGCCCAGGGTGCGGTAGCGGAAGCGGACGACCCGGCCGTCGCGGACCGCCTGCAGGCAGGGCTCGAAGGCGGGCTCGCTGGCGCCGACCCGGGGCTCCAACGCTCCCCCGGTCTCCGGGGCGTCGACGCCCGCCGCGCGGATCTTCAGCAGCGCGCTGCCCGTCGCGCCGGCGAGGGGCGCCGACTGCCAGAGCCGGGCGGCGAGCCCCAGCGCGGCGGCCTCGTCGGGCTCGAGCACGATCTCGGGGAGCTCGTAGTCGCGCCGGGCGATGCGGTAGCCGGGCTCGTCGTCGAAGGCGTGGGTGTGGGTGCCGGTCTCGAGCGGGATCCCGAGCTCGCGCAGCTCGGCCTTGTCGCGCTCGAACATCCGGCGGAAGGACTCCTCGGAGTCGCTCTCGTAGCCGGGGACGGCGTCGCGGACCTCCTGCACCGACAGGTAGCGCCGGGTGGCGAGCAGGCAGATGACGAGGTTCAGCAGCCTCTCGGTCTTCTTCGCGGCCATCCCGCTGAGGCTAACGCGCGCCGCTAGCCTGCCGTCGTGATCACCTGGCGCCGCGGCACGGTGACGGCGCTGGGGCGGTCGTGGCGCGGGGCGCAGGAGCTCGACGTGGACGTCGACGGGACCGTCGTCCGCGCCCTGGCCCACCCGCCGCTGGTGGGCACGCCGGAGGTCGGCGACGTCGTGCTGCTCAACGCCACCGCCCTGCAGCTCGGCCTCGGCACGGGCGGCTACGCCCTCGTCGTCGCCCTTCCCGACCGCCTGCCCCCCGACCGCACCGGTCCCGGGCACCTCGTGAAGGCCCGCTACACCCCGCTGCAGGCCGTGGTGCTCGGGGCCGACGAGCAGGACAGCCCCCACCACGCGCTCCTGGCCGGCGACGAGCCGCTGACCGGGATGCCGGTGGTCGTGGCCGACCTGCACTCCTCGCTGCCCGCGGTTGTGGCAGGGCTGCGCGCCGCCCGCCCCGGCACCCGGGTCGCGTACGTCATGACCGACGGCGGGGCGCTGCCGCTGTGGCTCAGCCGCACTGTGGCTGCTCTGCGGGAGTCCCTGTGCGGGACGGTGACGGTCGGTCAGTCCTTCGGCGGCGACGTCGAGTGCGTGAGCCTGCACTCCGGGCTGCTCGCGGCCGAGCGGGTCCTCGGCGCGGAGGTCGCCGTCGTCATCCAGGGCCCCGGCAACCTCGGCACCGGCACGGCCTGGGGGTTCTCCGGCGTCGCGGCGGGCGAGGCGGTCAACGCGGCGGTCGCGGTCGGTGGGCGGCCGGTCGCGGTCCTGCGGATGTCGGAGGCCGACCCGCGGCCCCGGCACCGCGGGGTCTCGCACCACTCCCTCACTGCCTACGGCCGGGTCGCCCTCGCCGCCGCCGACGTCGTCGTGCCGTCGTCGTGGGCCGGCCTCGTCGACGCCGCCGACTTCGCACGGCACCGGGTGGTCGTGGTCGACGACACCGGGCTGCACGCGGTCCTGCGGGACGTCCCGCTGTCGTCGATGGGGCGCGGCCTGGACGACGACCCCGTCGCCTTCGTGGCGGCGGCCGCCGCCGGACGCCACGCCGCGGGCCTGCTCGGGTGACCGCGCCGTCCCCGCGCCGGCTGGCCCTCGTGCTCGCGGCCCGCATGACCCCGGCCATGCTCGGCAGCAACACCGCGGGTGCGCTCCTGGTCTTCGTCTACCTGACCTACCTGGTGCCGGACCTGCCGGGCAGCGACCGGCTCAGCAGCACCAACACGATCGTCTTCGTCTCCTACGTGGGCGCGGCCCTGGTGGTCGGCACCCTCGGGAGCTTCCTGCTGGTGGCGCGGCTGCTGCGCTGGTTCCGCAGCGGGCACCAGGTCGACGCCCGCGACCGCGCCGTCACCCTGGCCCTGCCGGGCCGGCTGGTCCGGCTGTACGGCGTGCTCTGGGGCGTCGCCGTCCTCGTCTTCACCGGGCTCAACCTGGGCGTGTCGGTGGCCGCGGCCCGGCAGGTCGCCCTCACCACCACCCTCGGCGGGCTGACCACCTGCGCGCTCTGCTACCTGCTGGCCGAGCGCGCCGTGCGCCCGCTCGTGCAGGAGGCCATGCGCAGCACCACCGAGCCGCCGCCCGTCCTGCTCGGCGTGCAGGAGCGGCTGCTGCTGGCCTGGGCGCTCGGCAGCGGGGTGCCGCTGCTGGGGATCCTGTCCGGCCTCGTCGCCCTCGACGGCGAGGGCGACCCCATCGGCCCGCGCGCGGTCGGCTTCCTCACGGTGCTCGGGCTCGTCGTGGGCGCCCTGCTGATGCTCGTCGCTGCGCGTGCCGTGGTCGACCCCGTGCAGTCGGTGACCCGGGCCCTGCGCGACGTCGGGGAGGGCCGGCTCGAGGCCGAGGTCCCCGTCTACGACGCCTCCGAGGTCGGGCAGCTGCAGAGCGGCTTCAACGCCATGGTCCTCGGCCTGCGGGAGCGGGAGCGGCTGCGCGACCTGTTCGGCCGGCAGGTCGGCAGCGACGTCGCCCGGCTGGCCCTCGAGCAGGGGGTCCGGCTCGGCGGGGAGCGCCGCGAGGTCGCCGTCCTGTTCGTCGACGTCGTCGGCTCGACCGCCCTGGCCCAGGAGCTGGGGCCGGAGGAGGTCGTCGCCCGGCTGAACGCCTTCTTCGGCGTCGTCGTGGAGGTCGTCACCGCGCACTCCGGCTGGGTCAACAAGTTCGAGGGCGACGCCGCCCTGTGCGTCTTCGGCGCCCCGGCCGAGCTCCCCGACGCCGCCGCCTGCGCCCTCTCGGCCGCCCGCGAGCTGGGCCGCCGGCTCGCCCCGCTCCCCCTCGACGCCGCTGTCGGGGTGAGCGCCGGGCCGGTCGTGGCCGGGCACGTGGGGGCCGAGAGCCGGT
Source organism: Frankiales bacterium (assembly GCA_025464695.1). The sequence continues at coordinate 9,675 of JAODNQ010000219.1, forward strand.
TCGAGTACACGGTGGTCGGCGACCCGGTGAACGCTGCCGCCCGGCTGACCGAGCTGGCCAAGGGCGTGCCGGGCCGGGTGCTCGCCGACCTCGACGTCGTCGAGAGCGCCGGCACGGACGAGACGCGGTGCTGGGAGCCCGGGGAGGTCGTCGTCCTGCGGGGGCGGTCGGCGCCGACCCGGCTGGCGGTGGTCCGGCGCTAGCCCCGGGTCGCCCGCACCGTCGGGCAGGGGTAGGCCTCGCGGCAGCACGAGCAGCGCTCGCCACCCAGCAGCCGGGGCACAGGGGTGTGGGCGGCGCGCACGGCCCACAGCCGCAGCGACAGCTCGCGCACCCGCTCGACGGCGTCGGCGAGCAGCGTCGGGTCGGACGGCAGCAACACGGTCGGCGGCATGGCCCGACGGTAGGCAGGCAGCGGGACGGCGTCGAGCGGGCCTGTGCGGCGCCGGGTGCGCGGAGGGTGCAGCGCGCGGCGCGCCGCTGTGCACCGGGTGTGGACGCGACAGGGACTTGTGAGCGAGGCGCGCCCGGGAGGGTGTGGACGACAGGGAGTCGGGGGGCGGCACGGCTGTGCCCCGCGCGGACGGGGTCCGGCGGGGCACAGCGGCGTGCTCGGCAGAGCGCTGCTAGCGGACGCCCACGAGGTCGACGACGAACACCAGGGTCTCCCCGGGCTTGATGTCGCTGCCGGCACCCCGAGAGCCGTAGCCCAGCGCGGCCGGGATGGTCAGACGGCGGCGGCCGCCGACGCGCATGCCCTTGACCCCGAGGTCCCAGCCCTGGATGACCCGGCCGGCACCCAGCTGGAAGCTGAAGGGCTGGCCGCGGTCCCACGAGGCGTCGAACTGCTTGCCGGTCGACCAGGAGTGGCCGACGTACTGCATCGAGCAGGTCTTGCCGTCGACGGCCTCGTCGCCGGTGCCGACCTCGAGGTCCTCGATCTGCAGGTCGGTCGGCGGGGGGCCGTCGGGGATGGTCACGGAGGGCTTGGTGGCGGCCATGTCAGAGCTCCTGGCTCGTCGAGATCACATCGAGGCGATCAGCTTGTCCACCCGGTCGTCGACCGAGCGGAAGGGGTCCTTGCACAGCACGGTGCGCTGCGCCTGGTCGTTCAGCTTGAGGTGGACCCAGTCGACCGTGAAGTCGCGGCGCTTCTCCTGGGCCTTCTTGATGAACTCCCCGCGCAGCCGGGCGCGGGTGGTCTGCGGCGGGACGCTCTTGGCCTCGAAGACGGCGAGGTCGTTCGTCGCCCGGGTGACGGCGCCCTTCTTCTCCAGCAGGTAGTACAGGCCGCGGTCGCGGTTGATGTCGTGGTAGGCGAGGTCGAGCTGCGCGACCCGCGGGCTCGACAGCTCCAGCCCGTGCTTGCCGCGGTACCGCTCGATCAGCTGGTACTTGGTCACCCAGTCGATCTCGCGGTCGACCAGGCTCAGGTCGCCGGTCTCGACCGCCGTCAGCGTGCGGCCCCACAGGTCGAGCACGCGCTTCACGGTCGCGTCGCCGCCGCGCTTGTCGATGAAGTCGACCGCCTTGGCGTGGTACTCGCGCTGGATGTCGAGCGCGCTGGCCTCGCGGCCGTTCGCGAGCTTGACCGTCCGGCGGCC
>JAODNQ010000233.1 GCA_025464695.1 Frankiales bacterium
GACCTGACGCGGCTCGACCGCGGCGTCCTCCGCCGCTCCGCCTACGGCCCGGACCCGCTGCGCGTCGAGGCCCGCCGCTCCGTCCTCGACGGGAGGCCGGTCACGGTGGTCGCGGCCGTCCCCCTGCGCGAGGTGCTGTCGGCGTTCCGGGCGCTGCGCGTCGCCCTCGCGGTCGTCGTCCCCCTGGTGTCGCTCGGCGTGGGAGGGCTGGCGTACCTGCTGCTGGGGCGCGCGCTGCGGCCCGTGGAGGACCTGCGTCGCAGCGCCGAGGCGGTCACGGCTCTCGGCGGCGGAGGCACGCTGCCCGTGCCTGCCACCGGTGAGCTGTCGCGCCTCGCGACGACGCTCAACCGGATGCTGGACCGGCTGCAGGCCGCGGGGGAGCGGCAGGGCACGTTCGTCGCCGACGCCGCCCATGAGCTGCGGTCGCCGCTCGCCGCCGTCCGCGCCACCGTGGAGGTCGCCGTCGCGCACCCCGGCACCTACGACGTCGCCGACCTCGCAGGCGACGTGCAGGCGCAGGTGCTGCGGCTGCAGCGGCTGGTCGACGACCTGCTGCAGCTCGCCGGCGTCGGGGCGGCGCCGCTGCGACTGCAGCACGTCGACCTGCGCGCCCTCGCGGAGGAGGTCGCGGCCGGCCGGGCCGTCGTGCACGGGCAGGGCACGGCGCAGACCGACCCGGAGGCCGTTCGGCGCGTGGTGCGCAACCTCGTCGACAACGCTGCGCGCCACGCCGCCACCCGGGTCGACGTCCACGTGTCGGACCGCGGCGTGGTCGTCGAGGACGACGGGCCCGGCGTGCCGGAGGCCGACCGGGAGCGGGTCTTCGCGCGGTTCGCCCGGCTGGACGCCGCCCGGGCGCGCGACAGCGGTGGCACGGGCCTCGGCCTCGCCATCAGCCGCGAGACGGCCCGCGCTCTCGGCGGCGACGTCCGGCTGGAGGGCGGGTCGCGGTTCGTGCTGGAGCTGCCCTGACCGGCCGGGGTCGGGTCAGGTGGCCTCTGCGCGCTCCCGCTGGGTCTTGAGCAGGCTGTCGAACAGCGTGTGCTGCGGCTCGGGCTCCGGCGTGACGACGCCCAGCTCGTAGACGTGGTTGCCGGTGGCGAACAGCCCGTGCTGCCGGGTGGGGCCGCCGCCCGCGTCCTGGTAGGTCAGTGCCGACGGGACGGTCCGGCTGGGGAAGGTGCCGGTGATGCCCTCGCGGCTCGCGGCCACCAGGCGCTGAGCGCCGGAGGCGTCCTTGAACTCGTACACGACGACGACGTACAGCGCGCCGTCCCCGCTCCAGGAGTGGGCGAGGGCGGAGCGGAAGCCGAACAGCTGCAGCCCGGCCACGGCGTCCTCGGCGTCGCTGCCGCTCGTGCCGGAGACCCGCGCGACCCCGGCGGCGTCGAGCCGGCCGAGCTCGGAGGTGCTGTCGCTCTGCCGCACGAAGCCCGTCGGAGCGGGCAGGAAGCGGCCCTCGAGGTCGCCGGACGCCAGCCGGCGGGCGGGAGCGGCGGACGGGGCGGGGGCGGCGAGCTCCTGGGCGACGCGGGCGGGCAGGGCCCTCGCCTCGGCCTCGTCGCGGCGGTGCTGCACGAGCAGGGTGGCGCCGATCAGCGCGACGGCCTGCAGCACGGCGACGGCCAGCAGCAGCCGTCTGGAGGCGCGGTCCCCGCTCAGCGGCGGGCGGGGCGCGCTGCGGACGACGACGCTCTTCTGCATCGAGTCGGCGAAGGTCTTGCCCTCCTTGTGCCACAGCGGCCTCAGGTACCCGACGAAGAACACGGCGTCGGCCAGGTGGGCGACGGGCCGCAGCACCCCGGGGACCGTGCCGATCGGCTCGCCGGTACGGACGTCGAGGACGCGCAGGCCCACGAGGTCCTTGCCGTACGTGCCGCCGGTCCGGCCCTGCCGCACGTACAGCGCGACCAGTGCCGCGAAGGCCCCGACCGTGGCGACGGCCCGCAGCAGCACCTCCAGCGCGTGCGACTGCGCCCCCACCAGGACCGCCAGCGCCAGGAGGGCGTACTGCGGCACGACGACCAGCAGCCCGTCGAGCAGCGAGGCGCCCACCCGGTACCTCCACGGCGGCTTCGGCCCGAGAGCGGGGACCGCGGGGGGCGGCGTCCCGAAGGGGACGGCACCGACGCCCACGGCGAAGGGGTTCTGCTGGGACACGGGCGGGCTCCGGGGTCGAGGGGGTGCCGGACGGCGGCCGCGACGCTAGCGATCCCGCGGACGGGCTGCGCCCTAGGCTGGCCACCTGTCGTCCTGGAGGTCGTCCTGCCCGCTCGCGCCCGCCCCGCCCGCCCGCCGCGCTCCGCCTCGACCGCGCCGGCCGAGGCCGTCTCCCGGACCGTCCTGCCGAGCGGCCAGCGGGTCGTCACCGAGCAGGTGCCGGGCAGCCGGTCCGCGGCCTTCGGCGTGTGGGTCGGCGTCGGCAGCCGGGACGAGCCGGACGAGCTCGCCGGCGCGTCCCACTTCCTCGAGCACCTGCTGTTCAAGGGGACGGCCCGGCGCGACGCCCTCGAGATCGCTGCGGTCATGGACGCGGTCGGCGGGGAGATGAACGCCTTCACCGCGAAGGAGTACACCTGCTACTACGCCCGCGTCCTCGACAGCGACCTGCCGCTCGCCGTCGACGTCGTGAGCGACATGGTGACGTCGTCGCTGCTGGCCGAGGGTGACGTCGACAGCGAGCGCGGCGTGATCCTCGAGGAGAGCGCCATGCACGACGACGACCCCGGCGACGTCGTGCACGACGCCTTCGCCGAGGCGCTGTTCGGCGACCACCCGCTCGGCCGCCCCGTCATCGGCTCGGTCGACAGCATCGAGACGCTCTCCCGCGAGGCCCTGCACGGCTGGTGGCAGGACCGGTACGCGGCGCCGAACGTGGTGGTGGCAGCCGCGGGCGGGCTCGAGCACGACGCCGTCGTCGCCCTGGTCGAGGAGGCGTTCGGCCGGGGCGGGCAGGGCTCTCCGGCGCCGCTGCGGCCGGCCACCTCGCGGGTGCCCACGGAGTCCGGCGTGGTCTGCGAGCGGCGCCCGAGCGAGCAGGCCAACCTCGTGCTCGGCGTCCC
>JAODNQ010000236.1 GCA_025464695.1 Frankiales bacterium
CGACCGCGCCCCCTCGGGGAGGCTGACCTCGCTCCACCTCGCGGCCACCCTCCGCGCCGCGGCCCCGCACCAGGTCGCCCGCGGCCGGTCCGGCGCCGGCGTCGTGCTGCGCCCGGCCGACCTGCGGCAGGCGGTCCGCGAGGGGCGCGAGGGCAACCTCGTCGTGTTCGCCGTCGACGCCTCCGGGTCGATGGCCGCCCGGTCGCGCACCTCCGCGGTCAAGGGCGCGGTGCTGTCGCTGCTCACCGACGCCTACCAGCGCCGCGACAAGGTCGCCCTGGTGTCGATGCGCGGGTCCGACGCCGAGCTGCTGCTGCCCCCGACGTCGTCGGTGGAGGCCGCCGTCGTGCGGCTGCGGTCGATGCCGACGGGCGGCCGCACACCGCTGTCGTCCGGCCTCCTGCGGGTCGCCGAGCTGCTGCGGGTCGAGCAGGTGCGCGACCCCGCGCGCCGCGCGCTCGTCGTCGTGGTCACCGACGGCCGGCACACCAGCGGCCCGGCGCCCGAGCTCGCCGCCGCGCACCTCGCCCGCACCGGTGCGGCCTGCGTGGTCGTCGACTGCGAGAGCGGGCCGGTCCGGCTCGGCCTCGCCGGCGTCCTCGGGCAGCAGCTCGGCGGTGTCGCGCTGCGGCTCGAGGAGCTCTCGGCCGAGGCGCTCACCTCTCTCGTGAAGGCGGCCTGACGTGCCCCAGGGACAGCCCGCCGAGGTGCCGGCCGACGGCCTGACCACGCGTCAGCGCCGCAACCGGGCGCTCGTCGTCGTGCACACGGGCGAGATGAAGGGCAAGTCGACGGCCGCCTTCGGGCTGGCGCTGCGCGCCTGGAACCAGGGCTGGCCGATCGGGGTCTTCCAGTTCGTCAAGAGCGCCAAGTGGAAGGTCGGCGAGGAGCACGCGCTGAAGACCCTCGGCGCCAGCGACGAGGGCGGCACGGTCGCCTGGTTCAAGATGGGCGAGGGCTGGTCCTGGACCCGCAAGCAGGGGTCCGACGACGACCACGCCGCGAACGCCCGCGAGGGCTGGGAGCAGGTCAAGCGCGACCTCGCCGCGCAGACGTACCGGTTCTACGTCCTGGACGAGTTCACCTACCCGATGAAGTGGGGCTGGGTCGACGTCGACGACGTCGTGCAGACGCTCCGCGACCGCCCCGAGGGCCAGCACGTCGTCATCACCGGGCGGGACGCGCACCCTGCGCTCGTGGAGGTCGCCGACCTGGTCATGGAGACGACGAAGGTCAAGCACCCGATGGACGCCGGCCAGAAGGGCCAGCGGGGGATCGAGTGGTGAGCGTCCCGCGGCTCGTCGTGGCCGCTCCCAGCTCCGGCGCCGGCAAGACGACGATCGCCACCGGCCTCATCGCCGCGCTCGCCGCCCGCGGCCTGCAGGTGTCCCCCCACAAGGTCGGCCCCGACTACATCGATCCCGGCTACCACGCGCTCGCCGCCGGGCGGCCCGGCCGCAACCTCGACCCCGTCCTCGTCGGTGAGAACCTCGTCGCGCCGCTGTTCCGCCACGGCGCGGCCGGCTGCGACGTCGCGGTCGTCGAGGGCGTCATGGGCCTCTACGACGGGCGCGGCTCGTCCACCCACGGCTCGACCGCCCACGTCGCCGCCCTGCTGCAGGCACCGGTCGTGCTCGTCGTCGACGCGTCCTCGCAGTCGCGCTCGGTGGCCGCCCTGGTGCACGGCTTCGCCACCTACGGCGACGGGGTCCGGCTCGCCGGCGTCGTGCTCAACCGCGTCGGCAGCGACCGCCACGAGCAGCTGCTCCGCGAGGCGCTGTCCGACGTCCCCGTCCTCGGCGTGCTCCGCAGGGACGCCGCCGTCGAGACTCCCAGCCGCCACCTCGGCCTGGTGCCCGCCGCCGAGCGCAGCCCGGAGGCCGTCGCCACGGTCGCGCGGCTCGGCTCCCTCGTCGAGCGGCACTGCGACGTCGACGCGCTGCTGGCCGTCGCCCGCAGCGCCCCCTCGTTGGACGTCGCCGCGTGGTCGCCCCCCCTCGTCGAGCGCGAGCGGCGTCCGGTCGTCGCCGTGTTCGGCGGTCCCGCCTTCACGTTCTCCTACGCCGAGACGCCCGAGCTCCTGACGGCGGCAGGTGCGGACGTCGTCGTCGTCGACCCGTTGCGCGACCCGGCACTGCCGGAGGGCACCCGCGGGCTCGTGGTCGGCGGCGGCTTCCCCGAGGTCTACGCCGAGCAGCTGTCGGCGAACGCCTCCCTGCGCCACGACGTCGCCCGGCTGGCGGCGACGGGCGCCCCGGTCAGCGCGGAGTGCGCGGGGCTGCTCTACCTCTGCCGCGAGCTCGACGGCCTGCCCATGTGCGGCGTGCTCCCGGCGAGCGCCGCCATGACGCCGTCGCTCGTCCTCGGCTACCGCGAGACGAAGGCGCAGACGACGAGCTGGATGGGGGAGCAGCCGGTGGTCGGGCACGAGTTCCACCGCACCGCCGTCGTCGGCGAGGGCAGTCCCGCCTGGGCCTACGGCGAGGGCTTCGTGCAGGACGGCGTGCACGCGAGCTACCTGCACCTGCACTGGGCCGGCGTGCCGGGCGTGGCCGAGCGGTTCGTCAGCGCGGCGCTGCAGCACGGAGCGGCGGCATGAGGCTCATCGGCGTCGGGGTCGGTCCCGGCGACCCCGAGCTGGTCACGGTCAAGGGCGTGCGCGTCCTCGAGGCGGCCGACCTCGTCGTCGTGCCGGTGATGGACCCGGTCGAGCAGGGTCGGGCCGAGGCGACCGTGCGGGCCAACGTCACGCACGACCGGCTGCGGCGCCTGGTGTTCGCCCTCGACGACCGCGGGGGCGCGACGTCGGAGCGGCTGTCCGCCTGGGAGGCCGCGGCCGACGCCGTCGCCGAGCAGCTGCGCGCCTCCGGCGGGACCGTGGCGTTCGCGACCATCGGCGACCCCAACGTCTACAGCACCTTCACCTACCTGGCCGACGCCGTGCGCGAGCGAGTGCCCGAGGTCGTCGTCGAGACGGTCCCGGGCATCACCGCCATGCAGGACCTCGCCAGCCGCACCGGCACCGTCCTGTGCGAGGGCACGGAGACGCTGACCCTCATGCCGCTGACCGCCGGGACCGGAGCGCTCGAGGCGGCGCTGGCGTCCGGCGACACCGTCGTCGCCTACAAGGGCGGCCGGTTCATGGCCGACGTCCGCGAGGTCCTGGCGAGGCACGGCCGGCTCGACACCGCGGTCTACGGCGCGGCCCTCGGGCTGCCCACCGAGCAGACCGGCCCGCTGCCCGAGGGGCCCGGCCCCTACCTGAGCACCGTCCTGATCCCGGCCACCGGCCGGACCACCCGTGGGAGCAAGCTGTGAACGCCCCGAGCAAGCCTGGCCGTGTCTCGTTCGTCGGAGCGGGACCCGGGGCCGCCGACCTGCTGACCCTGCGGGCCGCGCAGCGCATCTCCGAGGCCGACATCGTCATCTGGGCGGCGTCGCTGGTGCACGAGGACGTCCTGCAGCACGTGCGCGAGGGCGCGCTCGTCGTGAACAGCGCCGAGCACTCGCTCGAGGGCATCACCGCGCACTACGAGCGGGCCGCGGCCGAGGGCCTGCTCGTCGCGCGCATCCACTCGGGCGACCCGGCGCTCTGGGGCGGGACGCAGGAGCAGTGGGAGCTGTGCCGGCGGCTCGGCCTCGAGACCGAGGTCATCCCGGGCGTCTCGTCGTTCACGGCGGTCGCGGCCATCGTGCAGAACGAGCTGACCATCCCCGAGGTCGCGCAGTCGGTCGTGCTGACGCGGCTCGAGGGCGGCAAGACGCCGATGCCCGCGGGGGAGACGGTGCGGTCGTTCGCGGCGCACGGCACGACCATGGCGCTGTTCCTGTCGGCCGCTCGCACCAAGCAGCTGCAGGACGAGCTGCTCGCCGCCGGCACCTACGACGAGAGCACCCCGTGCGTGGTCGCGTACGCCGCCACCTGGCCCGACGAGCTGGTGATCCGCTGCACCCTGGGTGAGCTCACCGAGAAGGTGAAGGAGCACAAGCTCTACAAGCACACGATGGTGCTCGTGGGTCCCGCGCTGGCTGAGGACCCGTCGACCCGCTCCCACCTGTACCACCCGGGCCACTTCCACGAGCACCGCAAGGTCGAGTCCCAGGAGGCGCGCGCCGAGCTCAAGGCCGCGCGCGCGAGCCGTGTCTGAGCAGGGCCCCGAGCTCCGCGAGCCCGACCTGCCCCGCACCGCCAAGGTGCGCACGGGCCCGCTCCGCAGCGGCTGGACGACGGGCACGTGCAGCGCCGCCGCGGCGAAGGCGGCGGCGACCGCCCTGCTGACCCAGCAGGTGCAGGCGCGGGTCGACGTCGTGCTGCCAGACGAGCGGCTGGTCGGCTTCGACGTGGAGCGCTGCGACGTGACGGCCGACCGCGCGGAGGCGGTCGTGGTCAAGGACGCCGGCGACGACCCCGACGTCACGCACGGCGCGCACCTGACCGCCACCGTCACGTGGGCCGACGCCTACGAGCTCGACGGCGGCGTCGGGGTGGGCGTGGTGACCAAGCCGGGGCTCGGCCTCGAGGTCGGCGGCCCGGCCATCAACCCGGTCCCGCGGGCGATGATCCGGC
>JAODNQ010000249.1 GCA_025464695.1 Frankiales bacterium
CGACCGCGACTTCGTGGCCGAGTTCCTGTTCGTGGCCGCGCTGATCGGCGTGCACCTGTCGCGCCTCGGCGAGGAGGTCGTGCTCTGGAACTCCACCGAGTTCGGCTGGGTCACGCTCGACGACGCCTTCTCGACCGGCAGCTCGATCATGCCGCAGAAGAAGAACCCCGACATCGCCGAGCTCGCCCGCGGCAAGGCCGGCCGGCTGATCGGCCACGTCACCGGCCAGCTCGCCATGCTCAAGGGCCTGCCGCTCACCTACGACCGCGACATGCAGGAGGCGCAGGAGCCGAGCTTCGACGCCGTCGAGACGCTGCTGCTGGTGCTGCCGGCGATGGCCGGGATGATCGCCACCATGACGGTGCACGCCGACGTCCTCGAGGCGTCCGCGCCGCTCGGGTTCGCGCTCGCGACCGACGTCGCGGAGAAGCTCGTCAAGGACGGCGTGGCCTTCCGCGACGCCCACGAGGCGGTCGGGCACCTGGTCGTGTGGTGCACCGTCAACGGCAAGGAGCTGCACGAGGTCTCGGACGAGCAGCTCGCCCACGTGTCGCCCCACCTGACGCCGGCCATACGCGAGGTGCTCGACGTCCGCGGGGCCATCGCCGCCCGCACCGGTCACGGCGGCACGGCCCCCGAGCGGGTGGCCGAGCAGCTCGAGGCGCTGCGGGTCGAGGTCGAGGCGCACCGCGCGTGGGCGACCCCGACCGCAGGCTGAGCGAGGGCGCACTGACCGGTCCCCGCGGCGTGCTGGAGGGGCCGGTCGAGCAGGTCGCGCCCCTCCTGCTCGGCGCGCGGCTGTCCTACGACGACGGCGTCCACGGGGAGGTCGTCGTCCGGCTGACGGAGGTCGAGGCGTACGCGGGGGAGTCCGACCCGGGCTCGCACGCCTTCCGCGGTCCGACCCCGCGCACGCAGGTGATGTTCGGGCGGGCCGGCGTCGCCTACGTCTACTTCTCGTACGGCATGCACTGGTGCCTCAACGTGGTCACCGGTCCGGCCGGCACGGCGTCCGCCGTCCTGGTGCGGGCGGGGGAGGTGGTGGAGGGTCTCGACCTCGCGCGGTCCCGCCGGCCGGGGGCGGAGGACCGCGACCTGTGCCGCGGCCCGGCCCGGCTGACGAAGGCGCTCGGCGTCGACGGCGCGCTCGGCGGCACCGACCTGCTCGACCCCGCGTCGCCGTTCCGCCTCGCGCTGGCGGAGCCCCCGACGTCGTTCGCGACCGGCCCCCGGACGGGCGTCGCGGGCGACGGCGCACCGACCCCCTGGCGCTTCTGGCTCCCCGGAGACCCGACCGTGTCGCCGTACCGGGCGGCCGTGCGGCGCCGACCGACCCCTGCGGGAGGATGACTCCCGTGACCAGCCCGTCCCTGCCCACGCTCGCCCCCGTGACCGACGTCCTCGCCGACCTCGACTGGCGCGGCCTCGTCGCGCAGACCACCGACCGGGCGGCGCTCGCGGAGGACCTCGCCGACGGGCCGCTGACGGTCTACTGCGGCTTCGACCCCACCGCCGACTCCTTGCACCTCGGCAACCTCGTGCCGCTGTTCGCGCTGCGCCGGTTCCAGCTGGCCGGGCACCGCCCCGTCGCGCTCGCCGGCGGGGCCACCGGCTTCATCGGTGACCCGACCGGGCGCACCGAGGGCCGCGTGATGATGACGCAGGAGGTCATCGCCGCGCGGGTGCTCCGCATCCGCGAGCAGCTCGAGCGCTTCCTCGTCCTCGACGGCGAGGCCGGCCTGCACGCCGACAACCTCGAGTGGACCGGCGCGATGAGCGCGCTCGACTTCCTGCGCGACGTCGGCAAGCACTTCCCGGTGAGCCAGATGCTCGCCCGCGAGTCGGTCAGCGCCCGGTTGGCCAGCGGCGGCCTGTCCTTCACCGAGCTCAGCTACCAGCTGCTGCAGAGCAACGACTACGTCGAGCTGTACCGGCGGCACGGGTGCCGGCTGCAGGTCGGCGGCAACGACCAGTGGGGCAACATCACCGCGGGCCTGGACCTGCTCCGCCGGGTGGAGGGGCACGAGGTGTCCGCCCACGCCCTGACCTTCCCGCTGGTGACGGACAGCGCCGGCGCGAAGCTCGGCAAGAGCACGGGCGGAGGCGCGGTCTGGGTCGACCGCGCCATGACGTCGCCCTACGCGATGTACCAGTTCGCGCTGGGGGTCGACGACGCCGACGCCGGCACGTACCTGCGCCTGCTGACCTTCGTCGGCCAGGAGGAGGTGGAGGCGCTGGACGTCGCCACCGCCGAGCGCCCGCAGGCCCGGGCGGCGCAGCGACGGCTCGCCCAGGAGCTCGTGGCACTGCTGCACGGGCCGGACGAGGTGGCCAAGGTGGAGGCGGCCAGCGCTGCCCTCTTCGGGACGGGGGACCTGCGCGCGCTGGACGCCGACACCCTGGCCGCCGCGCTGGCGGAGGCGCCGTCCGTGCGCGTCGAGGGCGCCACCCCTCCCTTCGTCGAGCTGCTGTCGGACGCGCTGGGCCTGTCCCGGTCCGACGCCCGCCGGGCGGTCAAGGAGGGGTCGGCGTCGCTGAACGGGGTCAAGGTGACCGACGAGGCGCTGGTCCCTGCCGACGACGACTGGCTGCACGGCCGCTTCCTGGTGCTCAAGCGCGGCAAGCGCGCGACCGCGGTCGCTGAGCGGACTTGAGGGTTCTCCAGGGAGGGGCGGGTCACACCGGTCTTCCCCCCGCGTCGGTTGACTCTTCGCCCCGGGCCTCGTAACTTCGTCTTCGCCCCCGGGGCACCGGACGCCAGCACGACAGGCGGACGGACCGGGCGGACCCCCTGAGACACCACGAACGCGGTGGCACGAAGAGCGCGGTACGACCGCGACCATCCAGGGCAGCAGGAATCCTCCGGGAGCCTGCTAGGTTGGAAACCCGCAGCGGGGAAAGCCGAGAGGCCCAAGCGCTGAGCAGGAACTCTCCGGAGGACCTGCTAGGTTAGGAGAGTTGCACCGGGAGAGGCCGAGAGGCTGGAACCGGAAGCGTCTGATCTTTGAGAACTCAACAGCGTGCTGAAAGTCAGTGCCGAATTGACATACCCCGCTCACGGGGGCGTCGGGTGCATCCTTCCTGGGTGTGCTTGTCCGT
>JAODNQ010000279.1 GCA_025464695.1 Frankiales bacterium
ACGTCGGCCAGCGCGTCGAGCGCTCCCACCTCGTGGAAGTGGACGTCGTCGACGTCGACCCGGTGGACCGCGGCCTCCGCCGTGGCGAGCCGCCCGAACACCTCGAGAGCGCCGTCGTGGCCGCGCAGCAGCGCCCGGACGTCGCGCCAGCTGCGGACGGCGTCGGTGGCGGGGCAGTCGACGTGCACGCGGGTGGCGCCCAGCCCGCCGCGCTGCACCTGCGCGACCCGCAGCCGCACCGGCTCGACCGGCAGCGCGGCGACGGCGTCCTGCAGGACCTGCAGCGGCACGCCGGCGTCGACGAGGGCGCCGAGCAGCATGTCGCCGCTGGCCCCGGCGCTCCCGTCGAGCCAGCCGATCACCGGGCCGCGGCCGTCCGCGCGATGCGCGCCGCCAGGACCCCCGCGCCGTAGCCGTTGTCGATGTTCACGACCCCGACCCCGGGCGCGCAGGAGTTGAGCATCCCGAGCAGCGCGGCCAGCCCGCCGAAGGAGGCGCCGTAGCCGACGCTCGTCGGCACGGCGACCAGCGGGGTCCCGACCAGCCCCGCAACCACGCTGGGCAGCGCGCCCTCCATGCCCGCGACGACGACGAGGCAGTCGGCGGCGTCCAGCACCGGCCGGGCCGCCAGCAGCCGGTGCAGCCCGGCGACGCCGACGTCGTCGACCCGGACCACGCCCGCGCCGTGCACCCGCACGGTCAGCGCCGCCTCCGCGGCCACCGGCCCGTCCGACGTCCCGGCAGCGACGACGGCGACCCGGCCGCGCGGCTCCGGCAGCGGCCCGACGGCGACGGCGGTGCCCGCCACCTCCACGACGTCGTGGGCGGCGGTCAGCGCGTCGACCGTCTCGGCGGAGCAGCGGGTCACGAGCACCGCCCGGTCGGACGCCGCGCGCAGCGACGCCACGACGTCGAGCACCTGGGCGGTCGTCTTGCCGGCGCCGTAGACCACCTCCGGGTCGCCGGTGCGCAGCGCCCGGTGGGAGTCGACCACCGAGTGCACGAGGTCGTCGTAGGGCGCGGTGGCGAGGCGGGCCAGGGCGTCGTCGGGACGGGTGGTCCCGGCGGCGACGGCGTCCAACAGGGCCCGCACCTGCTCGCTGTCCACGCCGCCGAGCCTAGGCTGCCGCCGTGCCCGAGCCTCGCCAGACGGTCCCCGCCCGGCTCGGCTACCTCGGCCCCGCCGGCACGTTCAGCGAGGCTGCCCTGCGCACGCTCGACGTCGCGGCCGAAGCCGAGCTGGTCCCGTGCGTCACCGTCGCCGCAGCGCTGCAGGCGGTGCGGGACGGCGACCTCGACGCCGCCCTCGTGCCGCTGGAGAACTCGATCGAGGGCTCCGTCGCGACGACGCTCGACGAGCTGGCCGCCGGTGCGCCGCTGATGGTCCGCCGTGAGGTCCTGCTGCAGGTGCAGTTCAGCCTGCTCGGCCGCCCTGGCACGTCCCTGGCCGACGTCCTGACCGTCGCGACCCACCCGCACGCGGAGGCGCAGTGCCGCCGGAGCCTGGCGGCGCTCGTGCCCGGCGCCACGGTGGTGCTCACCAGCTCGACCGCCGAGGCCGCCCGCGCGGTCGCCGCCGGCCAGTACGACGCCGCCGTCAGCGCACCCGTCGCGGCGCAGCACTACGGGCTGTCCGAGCTGGCCACGGCCGTCGCCGACAACCTCGACGCCGTCACGCGCTTCGTCCTCGTCGGCCGCCCCGGCACGCCCCCGCCGCCCACCGGCGCCGACCGCACGACCCTCGTCGCCTTCCTCACCGACGACGGTCCCGGTGCCCTGCTCGCGCTGCTCACGGAGTTCGCCGTCCGCGGGGTCAACCTGACGCGGATCGAGTCGCGGCCGTGGGGCGGCGTCCTCGGCCGGTACTGCTTCTCCCTGGACGCCGAGGGCCACGTCGCGGAGGCCCGGCTGGGCGAGGCGCTGTCGGCGCTGAAGCGGGTCTGCGCCGACGTGCGCTTCCTCGGCAGCTACCCCCGCGCCGACGCCGTGCCGGCCCGGGTCGTGCCCGGCACGCGCGACCACGACTTCACCGCCGCCGCCGACTGGCTGCAGGAGCTGCGGACCTAGCTCACCTCGTCAGGCTGCTCATCGGGTCAGTTGGGCCAGCACGCCGTCGAGGTCCATGTCCTCGGGCGGCGGCCAGGGCCAGCCGATCGTGCCGTCGCCGTGCCACCGCGGGACGAGGTGCACGTGCACGTGGTCGACCTTCTGCCCGGACGCCGCCCCGTTGTTCTGCCGCAGGGTCAGGCCGTCCGGCGACAGCCGCTCGCGCAGCCGCTGGGCGACCCGGTGGACGGTGCGCGCGATCTCCGCGAACGACTCCTCCTCGGCGTCCCAGATCTGCACGGCGTGCTGCCGGGGGACCACCAGGGTGTGGCCCCTGGCCGCGGGCGCGGTGTCGAGGAAGGCGATCGCGGCGGCGTCCTCGTGGACGACGCGGACCGGCAGCTCCCCCGCGACGATCCGGCAGAAGGTGCAGTCGGCGAGGTAGCCGGGCAGGTGCGCGCTCACGCCCACAGCTCCCGGACGGCGCCCGCGACCGCTGCCGCCTGCGCGTGCCCCGCCCGGGCGGCGGGGGCGCGGGTGGCGGGGTCGAGGGGGTTGGCGCCGAAGGCCGCGCGGGCGGCGTCGTCGGGCTCGACGAGCAGCACGCGGTCGCCGAGCAGCGGCCGGTCGTCGTCCCAGCC
>JAODNQ010000054.1 GCA_025464695.1 Frankiales bacterium
CCTGCGGCGGACGCCGGGCACGCCGACCCCCGTGGTCGGTCCCGCGGTGCTGCCGAGCGCGCCGCCGCTCGGCGCGGGGTCGTCCGCGGTCGACGTCGCCGTCGCTGCCCTGGAGGCGGACCGCCCGCACTGAGCACGCGAGCCTGTCCGCGTACACTTGGCACTCCCGCTGTGCGAGTGCCAGCGGCAGCCCGTGAGCCGACGAGAGGACGCGGAGACCGTGCCGACCTACCAGTACGTGTGCACCGCCTGCGAGCAGCCGCTCGAGGTCGTGCAGTCCTTCTCCGACGCCGCCCTGACCGAGTGCCCGGCCTGCGGCGGCACCCTCCGCAAGGTGTACGGCGCGGTCGGGGTCGTGTTCAAGGGCTCGGGCTTCTACAAGACCGACAGCCGCAACGAGAAGAAGGGCGCGCCCGCCGCGGCGCCCTCGGCCTCCTCCTCGGACAGCGCGACGCCGGCCGCCAAGAGCGACAGCGCCCCCTCGACGCCGGCCCTCGCCGCCGCGCCCAGCACCCCCACGAAGACCTCGAGCACCCCGGCGGGCAAGAGCGCCTGACGGGTCTGTGGACGGCGGGTGCCTCGGGCGCCGCCGTCGCGGGACCGCCCTAGTCTCGGCCGCCACGTCGCACTCCCGCGACGTCGCGGAGGAGGACACGTGACGCAGGCAGTCGCCGAGATCGGGGTCATCGGCGGATCGGGGTTCTACTCGTTCCTGGACGACGCCCGCGAGGTCGCCGTCCAGACGCCGTACGGGCCGACGAGCGACCCGCTGGTCGTCGCGGAGCTGGCCGGACGCCGGGTGGCGTTCGTCCCGCGCCACGGCGCGGACCACCGCTTCCCGCCCCACCAGATCCCCTACCGGGCCAACCTCTGGGCGCTCCGCAGCCTGGGCGTCCGCCAGGTCGTCGCCCCCTGTGCCGTCGGGGGGCTGCAGCCCGAGCTCGGGCCCGGCACCCTCGTCGTGCCCGACCAGCTGGTCGACCGCACCACCGGGCGCGAGCACACCTTCTACGACGACGCCGCCGTCCACGTCTCCTTCGCCGACCCCTACTGCCCCCGCGGCCGCCGCGTCGCCCTCGACCAGGCCGCCGCGCAGGGCTGGTCGCCCGTCGACGGCGGCACGCTGGTCGTCATCCAGGGGCAGCGCTTCTCCACGCGGGCCGAGTCCCAGTGGTACTCGCGGCAGGGGTGGTCCCTCGTCGGCATGACCGGTCACCCGGAGGCCGTGCTCGCCCGTGAGCTGGCGCTCTGCTACACCACCGTCGCCCTCGTGACCGACCTCGACGCCGGCGTCGAGAGCGCCGAGGCCGTGACGCAGGCCGAGGTGTTCCGGGTCTTCAAGGCCAACACCGCGCGCTTGCGCACCCTGCTGGCCGACGTCGTGTCCGCCCTCCCGCTCGACCAGGACTGCTCCTGCGCCCGGGCGCTCGACGGCATGCCGGTCGACCTCGCCCGCGACCTGCAGCTGCCGTGACCGCCGCACCGCCGTTCCGGCCCGCGCTGCGGGCGGGGCTGCGGGTCGTCCGGCGCCGGCGCGGCCTGATCGCCGCCGGTCTGACCGCGGCGGCCGTGGCCAGCGCCCTCCCCACGCTGGCGCCCCCGGTCGAGCCCGGCACGGTCGTGCTCGCCGCCGCCCGTGACCTGCCCGCCGGGGCCGTGCTCGTCGCCGCCGACGTCGTCCGGCTCGAGCTGCCCGCTCGAGCGCGACCCGAGGGGGCGTTGGCCGACGGCCCCGTCGACGGGCTGCGGCTGGCCGGTCCCGTGCGCCGGGGCGAGGCGCTGACGGACGTGCGGCTGCTCGGGGCCGGGCTCCTCGGCCAGGCCGGCGACGGCCTCGTGGCGAGCCCCGTCCGGCTGGCCGACCCCGCCGGAGCCGCCCTGGTCCGCGCGGGCGACCGGGTCGACGTCCTGGCGGCGGCGCCCGACGGCGGGGCCGCTCTCGCCCCGACCGCCGCCAGCGACGTCCTCGTGCTGGCGGTGCCCGCGCCCGACGAGCAGGTCGAGGGCGGCCTCCTGGTGCTGGCCACGACCCCCGCCACGGCTTCCCGGCTGGCGGCCGCTGCCGTGAGCAGCCGGCTGTCGGTGGTCCTCCGGGCGCAGGACCTCGCGCGGTGAACGGCTACGCCGTCTGGGGCTGGGGCGGTCCGGACGACGCCCCCACCCGGAGCGACCTCGAGGCCCTGGGCCCGTTCGTGCAGCAGGCCACCGGGGTGCCGGTGCAGCCGCCCGAGGACCCCGCCCCGCTGCAGCAGGTCCCGCCGTCGGCGCGGCGAGCGGCGCTCCCGTTGCCGCTGCGCGCGCTCGCGTCCGACGAGCCGGCCGACCGGCTCCGCCACGGGATCGGCCGCTCCTACCGGGACGTGGTCCGCGGCGTGCGGGGGCAGGTGCCGTGCCCGGCCGACCTCGTGCTGCGCCCCCGCGACGAGGCGGACGTCGAGGCCGTCCTCGACTGGGCGGGCAACAGCGGCGTGCCCCTCGTGCCCTTCGGAGGCGGCACCAGCGTGGTCGGCGGCGTCGAGCCGACCGGGCTCGAGGCGCCCGTCTCTCTCGACCTCGGCCGGCTGAGCGGGCTCGTCGACGTCGACCGCACCAGCCGTGCGGTCCGCCTGCTCGCCGGGACCCTGGGGCCCGACGCGGAGCGGGCCCTGCGGCCGCACGGGCTGACGCTGCGCTTCTACCCCCAGAGCTTCGAGCGCTCCACGGTGGGCGGCTGGGTGGCGACCCGGGCAGCCGGCCACTTCTCCACCGGCCCGACCCACGTCGACGACCTCGTGCAGTCGGTCCGGGCCGTCACGCCGGTCGGCGCGTGGGAGTCGCGGCGGCTGCCCGCGTCCGGCGCCGGCCCCTCGCCCGACCGCCTGCTCCTCGGCAGCGAGGGGACGCTCGGGATCGTGACGTCGGCCTGGCTGCGGGCCCAGCCCCGGCCGGCGCACCGCTGGTCGGCCACGCTGGCCGCCCCCTCGTTCTCGGCGGGCGCTCGTGCGGTGCGCGCCCTGCTGCAGGACGGCTCCACGCCCGCGACCTGCCGGCTGGTCGACGCCGCCGAGAGCGCCCTCACCGGCACGCTCAGCACCGGCGAGGCCGCCCTGGTCCTCGGGCTCGAGTCGCTGCGCGCCCCGCTCGAGGCGGAGGCCGACGCGGTGCTCGAGGTCTGCCGCGAGGCCGGTCTCCGGCTCGTCGAGGCGGGCGGCCGCGGCGAGGCGGCGGAGGCCTGGCGGTCCACCTTCGTGCGGGCGCCGTACCTGCGCGAGCAGCTGGTGCTGCTGGGCGTCCTGGTCGAGACCTTCGAGACCGCCTGCACCTGGAGCGCCCTCGACGACCTCGTCGACGGCGTCACCACCGCGGTCACCGAGGCCCTGCGGCGTGTGTGCGGCGGCGGGACGGTCAGCTGCCGGCTCACGCACGTCTACCCCGACGGCGCGGCCCCGTACTTCACCGTCCTCGCCCCGGCTCGCCGTGGCAGCGAGCTCGCGCAGTGGGCGGAGGTCAAGGCGGCCGCCACCGAGGCCCTGCTCGCTGCCGGCGGGACGGTCACGCACCACCACGCCGTCGGTCGCGACCACCGGCCGGGCTACGACCGGCAGCGGCCGGAGCCGTTCGCGGTCGCGCTGCGGGCGGCCAAGGACGCACTGGACCCGGCGGGGGTGCTCAACCCGGGCGTGCTGCTGCCGACGTGAGCCGGTCCGGCCCGTCCTGGACCTCGCTCCGCGCCGGCCGGGCGCGCTTCGGCGGCTTGCCCCGCCACGCCAGCGACCGGGCGTCCAGCTCCCGCAGCAGCGGGTCGCCCTCCTGCAGCAGCCGCTCGCCGAGGGCGACCGCACCGGCGAGCTGCGCGTCGTCGAGCTGCCGGTAGGCCGGCCGGCGCCGGTCCAGGGCGTCGTACCAGCAGCCCCCGACGGCGTGGTCGAGCAGCACCCGACCGAAGCAGTGGTCGAGCCGCAGCACCCACCGCTGCTCCCGCGCCCGGGCGGGCAGCCGCTCCTTCACCAGGCGCAGGTAGGCCCGCTCGGTCTCGTCACGGGTCACAGCAGGAGGGTTCCCGCCCGGCCCGAGTGGGACACTCCGCCCCGCCCTGCCCCCTGACAGACAGCTGGAGACCCTCGTGGACGGCTTCAAGAAGTTCCTGCTCCGCGGCAACGTCGTCGACCTCGCCGTCGCCGTCGTCATCGGTGCCGCGTTCGGCCGCATCGTCACGTCGTTCGTCGCCGCGTTCATCACACCGCTGGTCGGCCTCGTCACCGGTGCGACCGGCGACATCGCCACCAAGGCCGGCTCGGTGTCGGGCGTGGCCTTCCCCTACGGGCAGTTCATCGACGCCGTGCTGTCCTTCATCATCATCGCGGCGATCGTCTACTTCCTCATCGTCAAGCCCGTCCAGCGCCTCATGGACCGGTTCAAGACCGAGCCGGAGGTCGTCGCGGCGACCAAGGAGTGTCCCGAGTGCCTGTCGAGCATCCCCGAGGCCGCCCGCCGCTGCGCCTTCTGCACGGTGGAGCAGCTCGAGGCCGCGTAGGCCGTCAGACCCCGCGGTCGTGGTGGGGCGGCCGGTCGGCCAGCAGCCGCTCGTCGTCGCCCGGCGCGGGCTCGCGCT
>JAODNQ010000075.1 GCA_025464695.1 Frankiales bacterium
GAGCAGGGCTACAACATGGGCCGCGTCGTCGCGGTGCGCATGGGCTACGACTTCCTGCCCGGCACCACGATCACCCGCTACTGCTCCTCCTCGCTGCAGACCACCCGCATGGCCTTCCACGCCATCAAGGCCGGCGAGGGCGACGCGTACATCTCCGCCGGCGTCGAGATGGTCAGCCGCTTCATCACCGGCAACAGCGACTCGCTGCCCAACACCGAGAACCCGGTCTTCGCCGACGCCAAGGCACGCAGCGCGCAGCGCCAGGCCGACGGCATCGCGTCCTGGACCGACCCGCGCGAGTCCGGCGCTCTGCCCGACGTCTACATCCCGATGCTCCAGACGGCCGAGAACCTCGCGCGCCTCAAGGGCGTCACCCGCGAGGAGATGGACGAGTTCGGCGCCCGGTCGCAGCAGCTGGCGGAGAAGGCCATCGCCAACGGCTTCTGGGAGCGCGAGATCACGCCCGTGACCCTGCCCAACGGCGAGGTCATGACCAAGGACGACGGCCCCCGCGCCGGCGCCACCGTCGAGGGCATCAGCGGCCTCAAGCCGATCATGCCGAACGGCCTCGTCACGGCCGGCAACGCCTGCCCGCTGAACGACGGCGCGGCCGCGGTCATCGTCATGAGCGACACCAAGGCCGCCGAGCTCGGCCTCACCCCGCTCGCCCGGATCGTCTCCACCGCGGTCACCGGCCTGTCGCCCGAGATCATGGGCTACGGCCCGGCCGAGGCCATCAAGCTCGCCCTCGCGCGGGCCGGCAAGACGGTCTCCGACATCGACCTGTTCGAGATCAACGAGGCGTTCGCCGCCCAGGTCATCCCGTCGTACAAGGACCTCGGGATCGACATCGACAAGCTGAACGTGCACGGCGGTGCCATCGCCGTCGGGCACCCGTTCGGCATGACCGGCGCCCGCATCACCGGCACCCTCATCAACGGCCTGCAGACCCTCGACAAGCAGTTCGGCGTCGAGAGCATGTGCGTCGGTGGGGGGATGGGCATGGCGATGGTGATCGAGCGCCTCAGCTAGTCCTGGTACGTCGGCGGCCGGTCTCCCTCGGGGGGCCGGCCGCTGTGCTGTTCCGCTGCGGGAGCCCTGTTCCGCTCCAGGCCCTGTGCTGTCTCCGGCGCTGTCGCTGCGCTCCTCTATGCGCCTTCCGACAGCACAGGACCTTCCGCTACCTGCCGCTGTTCCCCCACCTGCCCCTCGCCCGCTGCGTGCCGGTCCCCGCTGAGGCGCTCGATCGGGGGTGCGCGGGGGGCTAAGGGAGGCGGGAGAGGAGGTGGTCGGCGCAGGCCTGGACCAGGGCGGGGTCCTCGGTCTGGGTCCAGGAGAAGGGGCGGTCGAGGTCGGGGCCGGCGACGGCGGTGCCCGGGGTCAGGTCGCGGGCGACGAAGGCGGCCGAGAAGGTCCGGCCCAGCACGACGATGTCCCACTCGAGGGCCAGCGGGTCCTGCGGCAGCAGGGCGACGTGCGACAGGCCCGCGCTGCCCGGGCGGTAGTCGCTGGTCAGGCCGCGCGCGAACGCGTGCACGGTCGCGCCGCTGCGGGCGAGCCCGGCGTAGGCGTCGCGCGAGGCGGGCGTCAGGTGGCGCCGGTCCTGGAACGTCACCAGCACGGTGTCCACGCGCGCGGCGAGGGCGCGGCGCTCGAGCGTGCGGCTCGCCGTCAGGAGTTGGCGCTTGCTGCGCCGCTGCGCCGGCACCGCGTGGGCGACGACGTCGAAGGGGCTGAGCAGGTCGGCCGCACCCGGCCGAGCGGTCACGGAGGTCATGACCTCCCGTCGGCAGCGGTCCCCTCCCGGTTGAGGTGACACTGCGCTCTCCCCGCCGCCAGGACGTCCGGGAGCCCCAGGCCTTGGGCGAGGCCGGCGGGGACGTCGTCGTCGAGCAGGTCGTGGCGGTGCAGCAGCAGGTGCGCGGTGGCCACGACCGCGACCTCGGTAGGCGGGTCGAGGGCCACCAGGTCGGCCGCCGCCACAGCGAGCTGGTCCGGCAGCGCCAGGTCGGCGGCCAGCCGGGGCAGCGGCAGCGTCGTCTCCCCCGCCGCCTCGACCAGCACCGCCGCGAGGTGGTGGACGACGTCGCCGCGGGACAGCCCGGGCAGGCAGGAGGCGGCCCACCGCTGGGGCGTCCACAGGCGCAGCCGCTGCACCAGCGACCGGCTCTCGCGGTCGAGCAGGTCGACGCTCACGCGCCGGCCCCGGCGAGCCAGTGCTGGACCTGCTGCCGGCTGTCGTCGTCCGAGCCGGGCAGGACCTTGGACGCCGGGGGCGGCCCGAGCGCGCGCAGCCCGTCGGTGAGCGCCTCGGCGCTGCCGGCGGCCACGACGACGTGCTCCGGCCCCAGCCCCTCGGCCAGCCCGGTCTCGTCGGTGGTGAGCAGCCGGCAGCCGTGGGCGAGCCCCTCCACCAGCGACAGCCCGATCTGCTCCCGCCAGCCGTCCACCCGGCGGCTCGGCAGGACGACGCCCGCGGCCCGGCGCAGCGCGTCGTGGACAGCGGCCCGGTCGGCCCGAACGACGACGTCGACGTCGGGCCGGCCGGCCGCCCACTCCTGCACCTGGGCCGTGCGGGGGCCCCAGCCGAGCAGCCGCAGGCGCCAGCCGGCGGGCCGCGCGGCGTCCCAGGCCTGCGTCAGCAGGTCGATCCCCTTGCGCTCGGAGAACTCCGCGGCGAACACCAGCTCCGGACGGGCGACGGCGTCCCCGCCGTCGGGGAAGCAGTCGGTGCAGCGAGGCCGCCGCTCCTCCACCACGGTGCTGGTCCACGGCGCTCCCGGGCAGCTGGCCGCGTAGGCGCGCTCGGCGGCGGCGCTGCCGAAGGCGACCGCCGACAGCCGCTCCCAGCCCGGCGGCGCCGGGTGGGGCAGCACCTCGATCGCGTAGGTGCAGAGCAGCGCCCGGGGGGCGGCGTCGGCGAGGACCAGCGACGCCGGCCACTCGGCGAGCCACAGCGGCTCGGTCACCTCGAGGACGTCGGGCGGGTCGGCCCGCAGGTCCGCGGCGAGGTCGTCCGGACCGGCCAGCAGGACGGGGAAGGGAGCGGCGGCCAGGACGGCGTCGTCGCAGTCGGGGTGCCGGCCGGACGCCAGCAGCCGGAAGCCCGGCAGCGGGGAGAGCCGCTCGAGGTGCGACGAGCGCAGCACGGGCGTGTACAGCGCGTACGACATCCCCCGACCCTGCCACCGCGGCCGCTCTGACGCGGCTCCGGGCACCGCCGACCCTCGTCCGACGCGTCGCCGCGGCGGCAGCGGGCAGACTGGACGCGTGACGCCTGCCAGACGCCCGTACCGCTGGGCAGCCCGCCGGTGATCGCCGCCCTCCTCGGGGTCCTCGCGGTCCTGCTGCTGACCGCCGGCACCGCCCTGTTCGTGGCGGCGGAGTTCTCCCTCGTCGCCGTCGAGCGCCCGCAGCTCGAGGCCGCGGAGCGCGACGGCGACCTCGGGGCCAAGCGCGTGCTCGCCTCGGTGCGGACCCTGTCCTTCCAGCTGTCGGGCGCTCAGCTGGGCATCACGATGACGACGCTGGTGGTCGGCTTCATCGCCGAGCCCTCGTTCGCGGCGTTCCTGCGCCCGCCGCTCGAGGCCGCCGGAGCGCCGCAGGGCGCCGCCGACGCCGTCGCGCTCGCCGTCGCCCTGCTGATCGCGACGGTGCTGCAGATCGTCTTCGGCGAGCTGGTCCCGAAGAACCTGGCGATCGCCCAGCCGTTCCCGACGGCCCGCGCCGTCGCAGGTCCGCTGCGCGTCTTCAGCGCCCTGCTGCGGCCCCTCATCGCCGCCAGCAACTCCAGCGCCAACGCGGTGGTGCGCAGCCTGGGCATCGAGCCGCAGGAGGAGCTGCGCTCGGCCCGCTCCGCCGCCGAGCTCGGCAGCCTGGTGAGGTCGTCCGCGGAGGAGGGCACGCTCGACGCCCAGACCGCCACCATGCTGACCCGCTCGCTGGCCTTCGGCGACCGCAACGCCGGCGACGTCATGACCCCACGGATGCAGATGGTCACGCTCGAGCAGACCGACAGCGTGGCCCGGCTGCTCGAGCTGGCCCACGACAGCGGCCACTCGCGCTTCCCTGTGGAGGGCAACGACGGCGTCGACGACATCGTCGGGGTCGTGCACGTGAAGAAGGCCTTCGCGGTGCCTCGCGAGGAGCGCCGCCGCACCCGGGTCAGCCAGCTCATGGGGCCGGTCGCACCGGTGCCCGAGACGGTGCACTGCGACGACCTCCTGCGCACGCTGCGCGAGCCCGGCCTCCAGATGGCCGTCGTCATCGACGAGTACGGCGGCACCGCCGGAGTCGTGACGCTGGAGGACCTGGTCGAGGAGCTGGTCGGCGAGGTCGACGACGAGCACGACGCGCCCAGCCGCCCCGACGTCGAGCACCAGGCCGACGACACCCTCGTCCTGTCCGGCCTGCTGCGCGACGACCAGGTGGCGGAGGCCTGCAGCTTCGTCCTGCCCGAGGGCCCCTACGACACCCTCGGCGGGCTCGTCATGCAGCGGCTGGGGCGGCTGCCCCGCCGCGGCGACGTCGTCGAGGTCGACGGCTGGGTCCTCGAGGTGCTCGAGCTCGACGGCCGCCGGGTCGACCGCGTCCGCCTGACCGAGCCCGCGCGCGAGGCCGCCCTGTGACCACCCTCAACCTGCTGTTCGCCGTCCTGCTGCTCCTCGGCAACGGCTTCTTCGTGGGCGCCGAGTTCGCCGTCATGAGCGTCCGGCGGAGCCAGGTCGAGCCGCTCGCGGAGGGCAGCCGGCGGGCACGGATCGTGCTCGACGCGCTCAAGCACCTGTCGGTCATGCTCGCCGCCGCGCAGCTCGGGATCACGCTCTGCTCGCTCGGCCTCGGTGCCGTCGCCGAGCCGGCGGTCGCGCACCTGCTCGAGGACGCCCTCCACGCGGCGCACGTGCCGGAGTCGCTCCTGCACCCGGTGTCGTTCGCCGTCGCGCTGTCGCTGGTGGTGTTCCTGCACATGGTGCTGGGCGAGATGGTGCCGAAGAACATCGCCATCGCGTCGCCGGAGCGCGCCGCGCTCGCCCTGGTGCCCGCGCTCTACCGCTTCGCCACCGCCATCGGTCCGGTGCTGCACGCCCTCAACGCCTTCGGCAGCACCGTGCTGCGGGCCTTCCGGGTGGAGCCGAAGGACGAGCTCGCCAGCTCCTTCTCCCCCGACGAGCTGGCCGGGATCATCGCCCACTCGCGCGAGGAGGGGCTGCTCGACGACGAGGAGCACGAGCGGCTGGCGGGCGCGCTCGAGCTGGGCTCGCAGCCGGCGTCCGCGGTCATGCTCCCGCTGGAGCGGCTCGTCACGGTGCCGGCGACGGTCACCGCCGACGAGCTGGAGGAGCTGGTGGTCATCACCGGCTTCTCCCGCTTCCCCGTCCGCTCCGGGTCCGACGACCCCACCACCGGGGCCGCCGTCGAGGGCGGGATGCTCGGCTTCGTCCACGTGAAGGACGTCCTCGGCCTGTCGGAGCGGGAGCGCCGGCGCCCCCTGGTCGAGCGCCGGCTGCGTCGCATGCCCCGCGTGCCGTGCGACCTGCCGCTCGGGGAGGTCCTCGCCCTGCTGCGCCGCAGCCAGAGCCACCTCGGGCAGGTCGTCGACGACGCCGGCTCCGCGGTCGGCGTCATCGCGCTGGAGGACGTCGTCGAGCAGCTCGTCGGCGAGGTCGAGGACGAGAACACCCCGCTGAACGCGCCGGCCCTCGCGGAGCCGTGACTCCTCGGGTGGGGCTGTGCGGCTGGACGATCAGCCAGGCCGCCTACGCCCGGCGCTTCCCGCTGCTCGAGGTCCAGCACACGTTCTACGACCCGCCCGACGACGCCCTGCTGGCCCGCTGGCGCCGGGCCTGGCCCGCGGGCGCCTTCACCCTGAAGGCCTGGCAGCTCGTCACGCACGAGTCCGGCAGCCCGACCTACCGGCGGCTGCGGACACCGCTGCCCGCGGAGCACCGCGGGCAGGTCGGCGGCTTCCGCACGACGCCCCCGGTGCTGCAGGCGTGGCAGCGGACGCTGGAGTGCGCGCGGGTGCTGGCGGCCGAGGGCGTGCTGCTGCAGTGCCCGGCCAGCTTCCGCCCCACCCCGGAGAACGTCGGCCGGCTCCGCTCCTTCCTGGGCGAGGTCGAGCGGCCGGCCGGCCGCCTGCTGTGGGAGCCGCGCGGTGCCTGGCCGGGAGCCCTGTTGACGGAGCTGTGCGCCGAGCTCGACCTCGTGCACGTCGTCGACCCGTTCTCGCCCGGCACCGGGCGGACCGACACCGTCACCCCCGAACGCACCTACTACCGGCTGCACGGCACCACCGGCATGCGCCACGTGCACACCGACGAGGAGCTGCGACACCTGCGCGACCTCGTGGCGGACCGGCCCGACGCGTGCGTCCTGTTCAACAACCTGCCCCGCGCCGGTGACGCCGAGCGCTTCCAGCGCCTGCTCGGGCAGGCGGACGAGCCCTGCCCCACGTGACACGCCGCGGGCGCCGCGGCGGTGCGGCCCGTGCAGTGACAGCGTGAGGGCGTGCCCCCGCCCCCTGTGCTGCCCCCCTTCGTCCCGCCTGCCTGGCTCGCCGCGCACCGGGACGACGTCGTCCTCGCCGACTGCCGCAGCTACCTCGACGGCAGCTCCGAGCGCGAGGCCTACGACCGCGGCCACCTGCCCGGCGCCGTCTTCGTCGACGTCCACCGGTGGGTCGCCGGGACGCCCACCCCGCAGGACGGGCGGCACCCGCTGCCCGACCCGGCGGTGTTCGCCGAGGGGATGGCGTCGCTCGGCATCGGCGACGACGACGTCGTGGTCGCCTACGACGACGGAGGCGGCGTCACCGCGGCGCGGCTGGTGTGGATGCTCCGGGTCACCGGCCACGCCGCGGCGCTGCTCGACGGCGGGGTCCAGGGCGCCCTGGTGCGCGACGCCGTGCCGCCGCGCCCGCCGGCCGTCTTCACACCGCGACCCTGGCCGCAGGAGCTGCTCGCCACCGCCGACGACGCCGTCGACCCGGCGCGCCTGGTGCTCGACGCCCGCGACCGCGCCCGCTTCCGCGGGGAGGTCGAGCCGGTCGACCCGCAGCCGGGGCACGTGCCGGGCGCCCGCAACGTGCCCTGCCGGGAGAACGTCCTGCCCGACGGCCGGCTGCTGCCCCTGGAGCGGCTGCGCGAGGTGTACGCCGCCGCCGGTGTCACGGACGCCACCGACGTCGTCGTCTACTGCGGCAGCGGGGTCACCGCCTGCCACGACCTGCTGACGATGGAGCACGCCGGGCTGGGGCTCGGGCGGCTGTACCCGGGCTCGTGGTCGCAGTACAGCGCCGACCCCTCACGGCCGGTCGCGACCGGGCCCTGACCCACCCCGTCCTGACACGGCGACGGGCCGCCCCCCTCGCGGGGTGACGGCCCGTCGTCGCAGTACCGGCTAGTCGCGACCCTGCAGGTAGCTCAGCAGGCGGAGCACCTCGAGGTAGTGACAGACGAGGCCGACGACGAGGCCGAAGGCGATGCGCCAGGACTCGCGGCTGTCGACGCCCATCCGGACCATCTGGTCGGCCTGGTCGAAGTCGAGGATGAAGGTCAGCGCGCCGAAGGTGATGAAGGCGACGCTGAACAGGATGGACAGCGGGAGGTTGTCCCCCCGGATGCCGAGGGCGTCGCCGTCGCCGAACAGACCGACCAGCAGGTTGACCACCAGCAGGCCGAACAGGCCCAGGAAGGCGGTCGTGATGACCTTGCGGAACTTCGGGGTGTTGCGGATGGTGCCGCTCTTGTAGGCGAGCAGCACGGCGCCGAAGACGGTGGCGGTGCCGATCACGGCCTGCGTGACGATGCCGCCCTGGAAGGCGTCGTTGTACACGTGGCTGATGACGCCGAGGAACACGCCCTCGAGCGCGGCGTAGGCCATCACGAGCGGCGGGCTGACCTGCCGCTTGAACATGTTGACGAGCGCCAGGACGAAGCCGGCGATGCCGGCGAGCGCGCCGACACCCATGCCGGCGTCGCTGACCCAGGCGGCGGTGCCGGTCACGACGATGATGCCGAGCAGCAGGCCGGTCTTGACGACGATGTCGTCGAAGGTCAGGCGCGCGGGAGTGTTGTAGATGCCACCGACCTCGTCGGCGGTGGGCGCGTAGTGCCCGGTGCCGCGCAAGCTCTCGTGGAGAGCCGTGCTGCGCTGGAACACGGGGTTGCTGGACTGGCGTGCCATCAGGTGATGCTCCTCTGCGCGGTCCGCGGACGGGACCTTGCTGTCAGTACAACGCCTGTCTACCCCCGGGTGTGCCCGTCAGGCCGGGCAGACTCGGGGCTGTCAGGTTTGCCGGGACCCGGCAAGGTCGGGCCTCCGTCAGGTACCCCCGGCGGGACTCGAACCCGCAACTCGAGATGTTTAAGATCTCCGCCTCGACCAGTTGGGCTACGGGGGCTCGACGCCAGCGTAGGGCGCGCGTCCGACGTTGCGCCCTCGGTAGGTGTCCGTGAGGGCGTGGCAGTTCGGGCAGAGCAGCCGCAGGTTCTCGAGCCGGTTGTCCGTGTTGTCGCCGTTCACGTGGTCGAGCTCCAGGGGCACCGGCCGGCCCTGCCAGAGGGTCAGTCCGCAGGACCGGCAGGAGGCGTCGAGCAGCCCCTCCTTGAGCAGCCGGCGCCTGAGGGAGGAGCTGCTGATCCGGCTCCCCCTGCGCAGCAGCTCCTCGAGCGGGCGCCCTCGGGGCGGCAGGTCGGTGCGGCCGAGGTTCGACCGCTTGCCGAGGAAGTGCGACGTGTCGATCCCGTGGAGGACCAGGAGGTCGCGCACCCGAGCGTTCCAGCGCGCCGAGACCGGGAGGTCCAGCGCGCGACAGACGGCCGAGACGCTGGTGCACCGGGGAGCGACCCGCTGCAGGTCCCGCTCACCGGGCGGTTGAGCGCGCGGCTGCACCTGGAACCGTGGGTCGAGGACGCCGATGCTCACCAGCCGGCGCCGGTACAGGGCGTAGTTCGCTCCGCGCCCAGCCAGCCCGAGGCTGTCCAGCAGCTGCCGGAGGTTCCCCGCCCTCGCTGCGGCCTCACGCAGCTGCTCGTCGGTCACCCTGCTCCGGCCCATGACCCGACCCTCCGGCCGGCCACCGACAGCCCGGCCAGGTCGTCCACACCACCGGCGGCCGTCCACAGGTCGGGCCGCGCTGGACGGGTGCGGTCAGAGGCCGACGACGGACGACGTCGCGGCCGACCGCCGGGCGGCGTCCAGGACGCGCAGCACGGCGAGGGCATCGCGCGGCGCCACCGGCACCGGCCCCTGACCGCGCAGCGCCCGCTCGAGCCCCGCGTAGAACAGCCGGTAGTCCCCGCGCTCCGACGCCACGCGACGCACGTCGTCGCCGGCGACGAGCAGCCCGTCCGTCGTCGCGGCGTCCCAGGCGGGGAGCCCCGCCCGCAGCGCCGCCTCCTGCAGGTCCAGCTCCTGCGCGACGTACGCCGCCCGGCCCCCGAGCAGCCGCAGCCGCGGCCCGCGGTGCGCGGCCGTCGCGGACAGCCAGTGCGTGGACCGGGCGCCCGACGCGTGCGTGAGCGCGAGCATCACGTCGTCCTCGACGGCCGCCCCGGGGCGCCGGGCGTCGAGCTCGGCGTACACCTGCACGACCGGCCCGAGCAGCTGCTGGGCGACGTCGACCTGGTGGCTGCCGAGGTCGAGCAGCAGCCCCCCGCCCTCCTCGGGGTCGGCGCTCTCGCGCCAGCCGGTCCCGGGCGCCGGGCGCCACCGCTCGAACCGGGTCTCGAGCCGCTGCGGCTCCCCCAGGCTGCCCTCGGCCAGCAGCCGGGCGGCCGTGCGCACGTCGGCGTCCCAGCGGCGGTTGTGGAAGACCGTCAGCAGCACGCCCGCGCGCTCCGCCGCCTCGACGAGGGCGAGACCCTCGACGGCGGTCCGGGCGAGCGGCTTGTCGACGACGACGGGCAGGCCCGCCTCCACCAGCTGCCGCCCGAGCGGGACGTGCGAGCGGTTCGGGGTCGCCAGGACGACGACGTCGGCGTCGAGCCCCTCGACCGACGGCCGGACCTCGACGCCGGGGACGTCGGCCCGGGCCTGCGCGGCTCGGTCGGCGGACGACGTGACCACCGTCGTCAGCAAGAGCCCGGTTACCTGGGTCAGGACGGGGGCGTGGAAGGCCCGGCCGGCCAGCCCGTAGCCGACGAGCGCGACCCGGAGGTCGGCCACGCGCCTACCGGCCGCCGAGCGACTTGCGGCGCGAGATCGCGTCGACCGACGCGGCGATCAGCAGCACGAGGCCGGTGATGACCTCCTGGTGCTGCACGCCCAGGTTCGGCTTGAGGCCGATGCCGTTCGGGATCATGACGATGACCAGGGCCCCGAGCAGGGCGTCGCGGGGCTTGCCCCGGCCGCCGAACAGCGAGGTGCCGCCGATGACCGCGGCCGCGACCGCGAACAGCAGGATGTTGCCGGCGCCGAGGTCGAGCTGCGCGCCGCCGGTGTTCGAGGCCAGGAAGATGCCGCCGAGCGCCGCGAAGGCCGAGTTCAGCGTGAACGCGGTGACCTTGATGTGCCGGACGTCGATGCCCGCGCGGCGGGCCGCCTCCTCGTTGCCGCCCGTGGCGAACAGGTGGCGCCCCCAGGTGGTCTTCGTCAGCGCCAGCGTCGTGACGATCATGAGCGCGATCGGCACCGTGGCTGCGTAGGGCAGGCCCTTGATCTCGAGGAAGTCGTTGGTGTTGCGGTTCTGGTTCGCGACGTACGTGACGACGATCGCGACGGCGGCGAGCAGGCCGGCCCGGGTCAGCACCAGCTGCAGGGTGTCGGCGGCGAGGCCCTGCGAGGTGGCGCGGACCGACTTGGCGATCGTGAAGGCGGCGTACCCGCCGACGACGACCAGGGTGAAGGCCCAGCTGGCAGCGGGCGACATGTTGTCGTGGGCCAGGCCGTACCAGAGGTCGTAGTCGTTGATGCCGATCGGCTGGCTCTTGAGGGCGAACAGCAGCACGCCCTGGAAGGCCAGGAACAGGGCCAGCGTGACGATGAAGCTCGGGATGCCGACGTCGGCGACGAGCCAGCCCACGTAGATGCCGACGGCGCAGCCGATCGCGACCGCGAACACCAGCGCCAGCAGGACGCTGTCGTCCTGGCCGGTCAGGGCGATGAGCACCCCGACGGCGACGACGGCCGGACCGGTGCGGCACTTCAGGTACAGGCCGAGCGCCACGGCCACGACCATCGAGCCG
This sequence comes from Frankiales bacterium, assembly GCA_025464695.1. The sequence continues at coordinate 11,187 of JAODNQ010000075.1, forward strand.
ATGAGCGTCCAGTAGAGGAAGCCGGAGACGCCGTCGTGCAGGCCGCTGGAGAAGATGGCCTGCGCGGCGAACCCGGCGCAGATCCCGCCCGTCGTCCCCGCGGACAGGTCGATCTCGCCGAGCAGGAGCACGAAGACCAGGCCCAGCGCGATGATCGCGATGTAGGCGCCCTGGCCGGGCAGGTTGCCGATGTTGTTCGCCGACAGGAAGCGGTCGCTGACCTGGCTGAAGATCGTCGCGAGGACGATGAGCCCCAGCACCGACGGCAGGGCGCCGGGGTCGCCGGAGCGCAGGCGGGTGAAGTAGGCGCGGACGGCGTGCGGGACCGTGCGGCGCTCGACGTCGAGGGAGAAGTCGCCGGCGGGGCGGCCGGGGACGGCTTCGGGCTTGGCGGCGGTGACGGTCATCAGATGCTCTCGTTCGCGGTGGCGGGGGCGAGCCCGATGTCGCCGCTGCGTCCGGCGGTGATCAGCTCGACGATCTGCGTGGTGCTGCTGTCCTTCGTCAGGACCTCCGCCGCGATGCGGCCGAGGTACAGCGCCGCCACGCGGTCGGCGACCTCCATGACGTCGTTCATGTTGTGCGAGATGAGGATGACGCCGAGGCCGTTGTCGGCGAGCCGGCGGACGAGGTCGAGCACCTGCCGGGTCTGGGCCACGCCCAGGGCGGCGGTCGGCTCGTCCAGGACGACGATCTTGCTGTTCCACAGGACGGCCTTGGCGATGGCGACCGTCTGCCGCTGCCCGCCGGACAGGCTCGAGACGGTCTGGCGGACCGAGGAGACGGTGCGCACCGACAGGCTCGTGAGGGTCTCGCGGGCCTTGCGCTCCATCTCGCCGTCGCGCAGGAAGCCGAAGCGGCGGATCTCCCGGCCGAGGAACATGTTCTGCGTGATGTCGAGGTTGTCGGCCAGCGCGAGGTCCTGGTAGACGAACTCGATGCCCAGGGCGGCGGCCGCCCGCGGGTCGTCGAGCGAGACGGGCCTGCCCTCGAAGAGCACCTCGCCGCTGTCGATCGAGTTGATGCCGGCGAGGCACTTCACCAGCGTCGACTTGCCGGCGCCGTTGTCGCCGACCAGCGCCGTGACCTGCCCGGCGTGGACCGTGAGGTCGATGTCGCGGAGGACGTGCACGGGGCCGAAGCTCTTGTTGAGCCCTCGGATCTCGAGCAGGGGGCTGTTCAGGGTCGGCTCCACCGCGGGTCTCCTTGTCCGGTCAGGTCGGGTCGTGCTCCCGCCGGCGGCGTCGTGCGACACCGCCGGCGGGGCGTGCGGGAGCTCTACGCGATGCCGGCGCTCTGGCAGGCGGTCTCGATGCCCTTGCAGATCTCGGCGGCGGTCAGCGCGCCGGACTTCACGACGTCCATGACGTTGGCCTGGGTGATGACCTGGGCCGGGAGCAGCAGCGCCTTGATCTTGTGGTTCGGCGCCTTGGGGTCGGCGAAGTCGCTGAGCGTGAGGCCGGCCGCGGCCGGGTCCTGCCCGCTGATCAGCGCGATGGCGAGCTGCGCGGCGGCCTGGGCCTCGAGCTTGACGTCCTTGAAGATCGTCATGCTCTGCTGCCCGTTGATGATGTTCTGCAGGCCGTTGACGCCGGCGTCCTGACCGGTCACAGGAACGCGGCCGGCGAGGCCGCCGCCCTTGAGGACGCCGATGGAGGCGTTGGCGATGTCGTCGTTGGCGGCGAGGACGCCGTCGACCTTGCCGCCGGCGGCGGTGAGCGCCTGGGTGAAGGTCGGGGCGGCGACGTTGACGTCCCAGCCCTTGACGGTCGAGACCGACGCGATCTTCAGCTTGCCCGAGGACTCGAGCGGCTTGAGGACCGACAGGGCGCCCTTCTCGAACAGGACGGCGTTGTTGTCGACGTCCTTGCCGCCGGACATGACGATGACCTGCGGGTCCTGCACGCCGCTGGCGTCGAGGCAGTCGACGAGCGTCTGGCCCTGGAGGCGGCCGACGTCCTCGTTGTCGAAGGAGACGTAGTAGTCGGCGGTCCCGCCGAGGTTGACGCGGTCGTAGTCGATGACCTTCACGCCCGCGGCGGCGGCCTGCTTCTCGACCGCGGCACCGGAGGTGGCGTCGATGGAGTCGATGATGAGCACCTTGACGCCGCTGCCGATCATCTGCTGGGCGATGGCCTGGAAGCGCGGGACGCTGCCGCCGGCGTTCTGGATGTCCGGGGTGATGCCGGCCTCCGACAGCGCCTTCTGCAGGAGCGGCTTGTCGTAGAGCGTGTAGCGGGTCGAGGACGTCGTGTCGGGGAGGATGACGCCGACCTTGCCGCTGGCCTTGGCGGTCGAGGCCCCGCCCGCCGGCGCCTTGGCCGCGCTGGTCGGCGGCGAGGAGAGCTTGCAGGCGGCGGTGGGGGCGGACGCCGGTGCGACGCTCGCGACGGCGGTGCTGGCGCC
>JAODNQ010000080.1 GCA_025464695.1 Frankiales bacterium
TGGTCTGCGCCGCGGCCCGGTCGCGGGAGGCCCGGGCCGCACGCGGCGCCGAGCGGTAGGTCCTGGCGAGCGCCTCGAAGGCGACGTCGACGCGGACCCGCTCGGTGCCGAGGTGCCACTCGCGGTGGGCGCAGGTGGCGCACCGGACCATGCGCAGGGGCTCGTCCCCGCCGCGGAGCTCGATGACCTGGCCCGGCTGCCCGCAGCAGACCATCGTCGGACGGCTCGTGCGGGTCGCTGCCTTCGTCGTGGTGGTCTGCATGTCCGCTCCCCCTGCTGTCGCGGCGGCCGGGAGCCCGCCTGCGTCTGCGTCGACCTTGGCGCGAGTCGGGCATCTGGGGCATGACGAGCACGGGCCCCCGCAAGGCGGGGCGACGGGTGGTGCGGGCTCGGCCGTACGGAGCAACGCCGCGGACCGCGGAGGAGCAGCGCCGCCGGGGGGTGCGGGCAGGGCGCGTCGTGGCCCGTCCCGGCCAGGGCTCATGGACCGTCCGGAGGGGCCGAAGGGGAGGCACGACCGCTCGACGTCCCGTCGTCCTGGCCCGCGGTCGCCCTCCAGGAGCTCCCCGTGCCCGCTCTCGCCCCTCGTCGCCTGCGCTTCGCCGACCGGCCGCTGCGGACCCGGCTGCTGCTGCCCGTCGGGGTCGGCGCGGCCTGCGTGCTGCTCCTCGGCGTCACCGCGGCGCGGGGCCAGTCGGCCCTGGCCGGCGACGCGGACGCCCTGCTGCGCGACAGCCAGGTGCTCAGCAACCACCTGACCGGCGACATGATGCACGACGCCCTGCGGGCCGACGTCCTGTCCGGCCTGCTCGCCCGGACCCCGGCCGAGCACGCGGCGGCGCGCGCTGCCGTCGAGGAGCACGCGGCGACGTTCCTGGAGATGCAGGACGCCAACGCGGGCCTCGTCCGTGACGCCGGGGTCCTGCGGACGCTGGAGGAGGGACGCCCCGCGCTCGAGGCGTACGTCGAGCAGGCCCGGCAGTCCACCGCCGCTGCCGGCGCGGTGGCCGCTGCGTCGCTGCCGGCCTTCGTGGAGGCCTTCGACACCCTGGCGGCCAGTCAGGAGGCGCTGACCGAGCAGGTCGCGGCGGTGGGCGCGGCGCACGCGGAGGCCGCCCACGAGCGGGCGGCGTCGTCGCGGCGCACGCTGCTGCTGGTCGGGCTGGTCGCGCTGCTGCTGATGCTGGGCCTCGGGGCGCTCGCGGTCCGCAGCGTGGTCGTGCCGGTGCGCCGCCTGCAGGGCCGCCTCGCACGGCTCGCCGCGGACGACCTCTCCGCGGCCGAGCAGGCCTGGGACGCCGACGAGGTCGGGGACATGGGTCGGGCGCTCGAGCAGGCGCAGGCGTCCCTGCGCACGACCGTCCTCGCGCTCGGCGAGAGCGCGACGGAGCTGGCGGGGGCGTCCGAGGAGGTCGCGACCGCGGCACGGGGCATCGCGGCCGGCGCGGACGAGACGGCGACCCGGAGCGACAGCGTGTCGGCGTCGGCCGAGCAGGTCAGCCGCAACGTGCAGACACTCGCGTCGGGCGCCGAGGAGATGGGCGCCAGCATCCGCGAGATCGCGGGCAACGCCTACGAGGCGGCGCAGGTCGGCGGGGACGCCGTCGCCGCTGCCGCGGCCACCACCGACACCGTCCGGCTGCTGGGGGAGAGCAGCCGGGAGATCGGCGAGGTGGTCCGCACGATCACGGGCATCGCCGAGCAGACCAACCTGCTCGCGCTCAACGCGACCATCGAGGCGGCCCGGGCGGGGGAGTCCGGCAAGGGCTTCGCCGTCGTCGCGAACGAGGTCAAGGAGCTGGCCCGGGAGACCGCGCTCGCCACGAAGGACATCGGCCGGCGGGTCCAGGCCATCCAGGCCGGTACGGCAGGAGCGGTCGACGCGATCGCCGGCATCAGCGACGTCGTGGCACGGATGAACGACTACGCGACGACGATCGCCTCCGCCGTCGAGGAGCAGACCGCGACGACGGCGGAGATGACGCGCAACGTCTCGGAGGCCGCCACGGGCAGTGGCGATCGCCCGCGTGGTGGAGGGCGTCGCGGCAGCGGCGTCGGCGACGAGCTCCGGGGTGCAGGACGCCTCCCGGGCAGCGGCCGACCTGGCGCGCATGAGCACCCGGCTCGAGCGCCTGGTGACCGGCTTCACCGTGTAGGACTGCGTCGAACGCAGAAGAGCCCCTCCGGGAGGAGGGGCTCTTGATGTTGTGGACGATACAGGACTTGAACCTGTGACCTCTTCCGTGTCAAGGAAGCGCGCTACCAGACTGCGCCAATCGTCCGTGCTCTTGCGTCGTCGAGCTGTCTTGCGTGGAGCGTGTGCCGTGGAGCTGTGCTGGCCTGCGAGGCCGGGGCGGGAATCGAACCCGCGTACAGGGATTTGCAGTCCCTTGCCTAAGCCACTCGGCCACCCGGCCGTTCCCGGGAGTCCCGGTCGTGCTGCGGCCCTCCGGCCCCAGGGGTCAGAGAGGCGCTCCGAGCGGACGACGGGATTCGAACCCGCGACCCCCACCTTGGCAAGGTGGTGCTCTACCAGCTGAGCTACGTCCACAGTGTCTCTGGTGAGCGCTCGCGCGCCCTCCGGACGTCGAAGAACTTAGCAGAACCTGCTCGGCCGCAGCCAACGACGGGCGCGGCGCGGCGGCCGGATCAGGTGCCGGGCTCGGCCCACAGCAGCAGCGCCAGCTCGGCGTCGACGTCGACGAGGTCGCTCTCGGAGCCCGTCGGCACCGCGGCGTAGGTCTGGCCCAGGAAGTCGGCCAGCTCGGGCACAGGCACCTCGAACAGCGCCTTGCCGGACGGGGACGACAGCGAGAGGCAGACCACGCTGGAGCCGCTGCTGCTCGACGGCCACACCTGCACGTCGCCCTCGCCCACGGGGGAGGTGACGCCGTCGGTGAGCAGCGCGCGGGCGAAGGTCCACTCCACGCTGTCGCTCTCGCTGCCGGCGGCACCGGTGTGGAAGGCGACGGTGACCGCGTAGGGGTCGCCGAGGTCGTAGCGCAGGCTGGCCCGGACGGGCAGGGACGACGCCCCGGGGACGACCAGGCGCAGCTGCAGCTGCGTGCTGACGGAGGTGGGTCGGCCGGCCATCAGGGGTCCTCCAGCGTGCGCGGGTCCGAGTGGACCTCCGGGGTCCAGGGGGTCCCCGCTACCGGTCCCACTGAACCGCCGGCCACACCGGTGTCACCCTGACGGTCGAACCCGCAGCGTCGCCGCGCCCCGTCGCGCGACGGGCGGTACCGTCCGCGGGACCGATCTGCCGGGCGACCCGTCCGGAGAGCCGGCTGGTCCGAACACAGGACGTGGAGACCGTCGTGACGCTGCCCCGCAGCCGTGCAGCACGTGCGTCCGTGCCTGTCCGGGCGGAGCACGTCGACAGCTACGAGGGCCTGGACGACCGCGCCCTGGTGTCGCGGGTGGTGGAGCAGGACGGCTGTGCGCTGGAGGCGCTGTACGCCCGCTACGGCCGGCCCTGCCTGAGCCTGGCCCGGCGCATCGTGGCCGACGAGCAGTTCGCCCAGGACGTCGTGCAGGAGGTGTTCCTCACCGTCTGGCGGGACGCGGCCCGCTTCGACGCCGCCCGCGGCGGCTTCTCGTCCTGGCTGCTGTCCATGACGCACCACAAGGCGGTCGACGTCGTCCGGCGGGAGGAGAACGTGCGCAAGCGCCGGGCCTCTGCCGACCTCCTCGACGACCGCGAGGACGACGCCCCCCGCGTGGACGAGGAGGTGTGGTCGACGCTGCGGCGCGAGCGCCTGCGTGCGTCCCTGCAGACGCTGCCCGACGTCCAGCGCGACGCCCTGGCGCTCGCCTACTACGGCGGCCACACGCAGCGCGAGATCGCCATGCTGACCTCGACCCCGCTGGGCACCGTCAAGACGCGCATGCTCGCGGGCATGCGCACGCTCCGCACCCGCCTCGAGGGCGTCGAGGGCGAGGGCACGCCGCTCGCCGAGGGCGCCCGCCGTCCGGGGGTGCGCCCGTGAGCGCCCCGAGGAGCACCGAGCACGAGCTGTTCGAGGAGCTGGCCGCGGGCCACGCGCTCGACGCCCTGGAGCCCCAGGACGAGCAGGCCTTCCTGCACCACCTGTCCTCCTGTGCGCGCTGCGAGCGGGCCCTCGACGACCACCGCGCCACCGCGGCCCACCTCGCGTACGGCGCCGCCCCGGCGGAGCTGCCGGCCGGCCTGTTCGACCGGATCCGCGCCGACGTCGTGGCGGAGAGCGGCGAGGAGGTGTTCACCGCGCCCGGTGCGGCCCTCGCGCCGGTGGTCGAGCTGGCCTCGCGCCGCCGCCTGCCCGGCAGCCGCGTCCTCGTCGCCGCGGCCGCCGCCGTCGCCCTCGTGGTCGGTCTCGCCGGCGCCAACGTCGCGCTGCAGCACGACCGGGTCGAGCAGCTCGCGTCGTCGGACCGGCTCGCCCAGGCGGTCCGGACGCTCGAGAGCGGACCGGGCCGGAGCGTCCCCCTGCGCGACGACGCGCAGGAGGTCGCCGCGGTCGCGGTGCTGCAGGGCGACCACGTCAGCCTGGTCGTCGAGGGCCTGGACGCCAACGAGGCCGGCACCACCTACGTGCTGTGGGAGCAGGGCCGCTTCGGCGGGGTCCGGGCCCTCGGCACGTTCGACGTCCGCCACGAGGGGGTCGAGGTCGTGCGCGACCTGCCGCTGCAGCACGGCGAGGACGGCGTCGCCGCCTTTGCCATCACGCGGGAGCGGGGCGACACCGCGCCTGCCCGGCCGCTGACCGTGCCGCTCGCGTCCGGCGACGTCGACGCGTGACCCGGGTCGACACCGGGCAGGACGACGCCGTGTCAGAGGTGCGCGCGGCTCGCCCGGGGAGCTTCCGCGCCCGGCTGCGGAGCACGCACGCCGGCGCGCTGCTCCTGCGCACCGTCGTCTTCGTCGTCGGCGCGCTGTTCATCGCGCTCGGGGTCGCCGCTGCGGTGCTGCCCGGGCCGCTGACCATCCCGCCGGTGCTGCTCGGCCTGTACGTGCTCGCCACCGAGTTCGCCTGGGCCGACCGCCTCCTGCAGCGCGCGAAGGCGAGCGCGGAGGAGGCGTGGGCGAAGGCGAAGCAGAAGCCGGTGCTGTCGGGCCTCACCACCGTCGCCGGGCTCGCCGCGGCCGGCGTCGCCATCTGGGCGGTGGGCCACTACCGGCTGGTCGAGCGGGCCCGCGAGGCCGTCGGCCTGTAGGCGCTGCGGGGAGGCCGCTGCGGTAGTGTCTGCCGCGCTTCCCGGAGCACTCCGGGCGTATAGCTCAGTTGGTTAGAGCGCACGCTTCACACGCGTGAGGTCGCAGGTTCGAGTCCTGCTACGCCCACCCACCCCGGCCCTCCGTCGCGGTACCGCCAGCCCGTCGGCGGCACCGCGACGCGCTGCTCAGGCCCGCCAGTGCCCGACGAGCGGGGCCAGCTGCGCCACCGACGGTCCGTACACGACGACGTGGTCGACCCCGGCGTCCACGTACTCCCGCACCCGCTTCGCGCAGTGCTCCGACGTGCCCACGACGCACCCGGTCTCGACCCACTCGCGCGGCAGGGCGCGCCCGGCCTCGACCAGCTGCTCCCGGGTGAAGGCCTGGTCGGCGATGACGCCGTCCTTGCCCATGTCGCCGCGGGAGAGCATCGCGTCCATCTCGCGGCGGTCCCAGCCGTTCTCCTCCACGAGCCGGTCACCGATGCCCGGGAACGACAGGTGCGTGACCATGCGCGCGTTCAGGACCCGCACCTCCTCCTCGGGCGACAGGTCCGGGGCGGTCACGCACCAGTTGGCGATGAAGAGGGTGTCGGGGTCGCGCCCGATCTTGAGGCACTCGTCCTTCGCCCGGTTCACGATCGTCCGGGTCGCCTCGACGGTGAGCTCGGTCCCGAGGAACAGCCCGTCGAACTTGCGGGCGGTCAGCGCCAGCGCCTTCGGGCCCGGCACCCAGCTCGAGTTCCACATCATCGGCCGCGGCTGGTCCGGGCGGTCCACCAGGCGCGCCTTCGGGAACCTCCCGAGAGGACCGTCGTAGGAGACCTCCTCGCCGGCGAACAGCGTGTGGAGGATGTCGACGTAGTCCTCGTAGCCCTTCATGGTCGGGACGGTCATGCCCTGGTCGACGAGCACGGCGGCGAGGCCTCGCGCGAGCCCGAGCATGAGCCGGTCGCCGAACAGGCTCTGGAAGGTCATGGCGGTGGCGGCGGAGTAGACCGGGTTGCGCGAGCCGACCGCGAGGGAGCCGAAGCCCATGCGGATCTCCTTCGTGCGGGCGGCCATGGCCCCGCAGAGCACCGCGAGCTCCTTCGTGTCGAACCGCTCGGCGATCCACACGCACGACAGCCCGAGCTGCTCGGCCGCGACCACCTCGTCGAGCACGCCGGCGGGGTCGGGGGTGCGGCCGGGGATGAGGCTGACCCCGAGCTCCGGGATGAGCGACCCGGACGGCGTCATCCCGCGCAGCTGCGGACCCGTCCAGGTCGGGGCGAGGGTGGTCATGCTGCCGTCCCCTCGTGCGTCCGGCTCGTCGACGTCCCCATGCTCCACCTCCAGCTCGGCCGGGCGCGGATGACGTGCAGCACCCACGACGCCGACTCGGGCAGGACACGTCCTCGTGCCCCGCGGACCGATGTGTACCTGCCGCCGGAGCCCGTCCGCGGGGCCGTGCGCGCATCGGCAACGCGGCCCGCTCCTGTGACGCACGACACGCGGAGAGGCCCCCCTGCACCTACGCTCCGGCCATGGAGCTCCGTCAGCTGCGCTACCTCACGGCAGTCGTCGACCACGGCGGCTTCCGTCGTGCGGGAGCCGCGCTGCGGGTCGCCCCGTCGGCGCTGTCGCGGTCGGTCCGGCAGCTCGAGCAGCACCTGGGGGTGGACCTGCTCGACCGGACCGCCGGGGGCGTGCAGCTGACGCAGGCCGGGCGCGAGTTCCTCGCGCAGGCCCGGTCGATCGTGGAGCAGGCCGACGCCGCCTCGCGGTCGATGCTGGAGCACGCCCGGGGCCTGCTGTGCCTGCGCATCGGTGCGGTGGCCGGGGCGCTCGCCGCCGGGGAGCTGACCGTGCCGATCATGCGCTCGTTCGGCGAGGTCCGTCCCGACGTCCGGGTCTACTGCGACTCCGTCCCCTTCACCGACCAGCTGGCCGCCCTCGTGGCCGGCGACGTCGACGCCGCGATCGTCCGCACGCCCGTCGAGCACCCGGACGTCGAGCTCAGGACGCTCGCCCTGGAGCCCCGGGCCCTGCTGGTCGGCCGGGACACCGACCTTGCGCAGCAGGCCTCGGTGCACGTCGACGACGTCCTGCACCTGCCCACGGTCCGGCTGCTGTCCACGCCGGGCTGGTCGCGCTTCTGGCAGCTGGACGACGAGCGCGGCGGCGACAACACCGACACCTCGCTCGCGCCCGCGGCCGACGTCCACCAGATGCAGGCCGCCGTCGCCACGGGGCGCGCCGTCGTCACCACGGGCGCGTCGTACGCCCGCTACGGCGGCAGCACGCGGACCCGGTGCGTGTCGCTCGAGGGCGTGCGGCCGTCCGTGATCGCCCTCGCGGTGCGCCGGAGCGAGGACCGCAAGCACGTCCGGCGCTTCGTCGACGTCGCCCTCGCCACCGCCCGCCAGAACCTCGACCTGCTGCCCGGCGCGCACCCGTGGGAGCGCTCGCTCGCCTGAGCGTTGCCCATCCGACAACAGGAGACGTCAGCCGCGGGACCGCTCCCTATGGTCTGCGTCACACCGCCGGGCGACGCCCGGCGAACCCTCCTGGACGGAGCTCCTCGTGACCACAGCCCCCGGCGACGCATGACCACCACCGCGACCCGCACCGTCGAGCGCACGCTGGCCGAGGTGCTCGACCGCAAGCTGTCCCTGCGCGGCACGACCGCCTACGAGCCGACGCCGCTCGAGACGGTGAGCACCCAGCTCGACAGCTTCCTGCGCGACCAGCTGCCCGGCACGTTCCGGGTGCACGGGCTGTCGAAGCTCACGGGCGGCGCGTCGATGGAGCAGTACGTCTTCACGCTCGAGCAGGCCGGTTCGCCGGACACGCGGATGATCCTGCGCATGAGCCCGATGTGCTCGGTCATCGAGACGAGCCGGCTGCGCGAGTTCCAGATCATCGCCGCCGTCGACGGGGTCCTGCCCGTCCCCAAGGCGTTCTTCGTCGCTCCGGGGGACGCGCCGTTCGGGCGTCCGGCCCTCGTGACGTCGTTCGACGCCGGCGTCACCGCGCCCACCGTCGGCGGCGGCGGCAACGCGAGCGGGCTCGGCACGGCGTACGGCGCGTCCCGCGAGGCGCTGGCGCCGCAGTTCGTGCAGCACCTGGCCGCCCTGCACACGATGGACTGGCGCAGCAAGGACCTGTCCGCACTGGACGTCCCGGCCGAGGGCACGACGGAGGCGGTCGACTGGCGGATCGCCCTCTGGGACCGCGTCTGGCAGGAGGACTCCTACGAGGCCCACCCCACCGTCGCGCTGACCAGCGCCTGGCTCTGGGAGAACCGGCCCGTCGTCGACCACGTCTCGCTGGTGCACGGCGACTACCGCAACGGCAACTTCTTGTTCGAGGAGGCCACCGGGCAGATGACGGCGATCCTCGACTGGGAGGCCGCCTTCCTCGGTGACCGCCACATGGACCTCGCCTACGCGATGCTGCCCGGCTACGGCACCCTCGCCGACGACGGCACCTACTACTGCGCGGGGCTGGTCGAGCGCTCGGCGTTCATCAGCGAGTACGAGCGGCTCTCCGGGCTGACCGTCGACCCCGCCCGGCTCCGGTACTACACCGTGCTCAACATGTACTGGGCCGTCATCGCCTGCTGCGCCACCGGCCCCCGCCTCGCGGCCGACCACCTGACCCACCTCGACACGATGATGAACCTGGTGCCCGGCCTGGGGATGTTCTTCATCGGCGAGCTCAACACGATCCTCCGGGAGGACACGGCATGACGCCCACGGTGACGCAGCAGCTCGAGGCCATGAGGACCACGATGGAGCGGGTGGTCCTGCCCGCGCTGCCGGCCGACGCGAAGTTCGCGCTCGAGGGTGCCGCCCTGGTCCACGCCACCCTGAACTGGCTCGTCGACGTGCACGAGTCCGAGTTCCGGTACGAGCTGGACGAGGCGGCCGACTACCGCCGCCTGCTCGGGCAGCTGGCCGAGCTCGGCGCCGTCGACGCCGCCCTGCTGGCCGAGGCTCCGGCCGGGGCGGACGGCGACCTCGGCGCCGTCCGCGCGCAGAGCCGCCGGCTCAAGGAGGCGGCCGTCACCGCCGCCCTCGACGTCGGCGGTGCCGCACGCGGCCTCCTCCTCGACGTCGCCGACCGGCAGAGCGCGCGCGAGCAGGCGTGGTTCCGCATGACGGGCTTCACGTCCACCGACAAGGCCGGCGGCATCGCCGAGGTGCTCGCGAGCTCCTAGCCGTCCTGCTGCAGCAGCCGGGCGAAACAGTGCCACAGCACCACCTGGCGCTGCAGCCGGGGCGACCACGCCAGGGCGAGCCGGCGGTCCTGAGCGTTCCACTTCTCGCGCCGCTCCAGCAGGACGTCGCCGGGCACCGCCACCAGGTGGCCGCCGGCCGTCAGCGGGTGCACGGGCGCGAGCAGCTGGGTCGACCGCGCCCAGGCCGCGCCCAGCCCGGCGGTCTGCGCCTGCAGCGCCGGCAGGTCCTGCGGCTGCGGGTCCGCGCCCTCGCCTCCGACGTCGTCCTGCCACACCGGCAGGGCGACGTCGTCGCCGTCGTAGGGCGCCGCGGCGACGCGGAACGGGACCGGCCGGACCCACTCGACGGTCCGCTGCCCCAGCACCGTGCGGAGGAAGGCGGTGTACGACGTCTTGCAGACCGGGCAGCGCGTCTGCTTGCGCAGGACGGCGTCGTCGGTGGTCACGCCGACCGCCCGCCAGTCGCGGTCCTGCGGCGTCAGCGCGCACTCGGGGTGACAGGGCAGGGCGAAGGCGGTCATCGCGAGCAGCCTAGGAGCCCCGGACACGCGGCAGGGCCACGAGGAGGTGCTCCTCGTGGCCCTGCCGGGACGTGCGTGCTGCCTACAGCGGCGGCGTCGAGCCCGTGCCGGGGTACGGCGCGACCGGGATCTGGCCGAGGGCCTGGTCCGGCATGGTCCCCGTGGACGGGTAGGCCGGCGGCGGCGTGCTGCTGCTGTCCGACCCGCCCTGCGCGGTCTCCTTGACCGTGCCGGCCGCCTCGGTCGCGTGCTGCTGCACGGTGCTGCCGGCGCTCTTGGCCTCACCGGCGACCTGGCTGCCGACGTCGGCGGCCTTCTCCTGCACGGCACCGACCGCCTGCGTGGCGGTCTCCTTCACCGACTGCGCGGCGTCCTGGACGGCCGGCTGCAGGGTCTCCCGGACCTCGGAGGCCACCGAGGCGAGCTGCTCCTTGACCGGCTCCTTGAGCGCGACGGCCTGCTCCTTGACGGCCTGCGCGGCGTGCTGCTCCTTCTCGGAAGCGGGCAGCAGCGAGGACAGCAGGTAGCCGACGCCGAAGGCGACCGCACCGGCGAGCAGGGGGTTGCCCGCCGCCTTCTGCTTCACCGCGGTCGGCGCCGCGGCTGCGGTGTCGCCGACGGTGTGGGCCGCGCTGGAGAGCGTGCCCGCCGCCGTCGACGCGGCGCCGCTGACGGCTCCCGCCGTGCTGTGGGCCGCACCGGACACCGTCCCGGCCGTGCTGGACGCCGCCCCGCTGACGCCGCCGGCGAGCGAGGACGTCGCCCCGCCGACCGTGCCCGCGGCGTGGGACGCGTGGCCGTGCACCGTCTCGCCGGCGCCGAACACCTTCTCCTTCACGCTGCTCACCGCTTCCCGCGCCGTCTCCTTGGCGCCCTCGACCTTGCGCTCGACGACGCGCGCCGGGCTCACCTTCTCGGTCAGGTTGTCCACGTCGGCCGACAGGGCCTCGCGGGTCGCCTCGATCTCAGCCCTCAGTTCGTCTGGTGTCTTGCCCATGCCACGTCCTCCTTGAGGGTCTCGACGGTCTGTCGGGGTGTCGGGTCGACGGTCTTCATCTGCTTCTTGCCCTTGCTGAACAGCACGAAGGCGATCAGCCCGTACAGGGCGGTCACGATCAGGGCCGCGGCCCAGATCGGCATGAACGTGTCGAGCACGAACATGAGCGTGAGGCTGGCGAAGATGCTCGCGAGGTAGCCGAGGTAGCCGGCCGCGCCGAGCGCTCCCGCGCCCTTGCCCGCCTTCTTGGCCTCCTCGGTGAGCTCGGCCTTGGCCAGCGCGAACTCCTGGCGCATCAGCGTGGACAGGTCGTTGGTGACCTGCCCGACGAGCTGCCCCACGGAGGCCGAGCTCGGGTCGAACGTGCTGCCCGTGGCCCCCACCTGGGTGCTGCCGCTGTTGCCGTACGGCCCCTCCGGGTAGGGCGTCCCGCTGGTCACAGCGCGCCCCGCGAGCCGTAGGGCTCGCTCTGGCCGTAGCCGGCGCTGTAGGGCGAGCCGCCGGTCGACGGGTACGCCGGCGGCGGGGTCGACACGGGGGTGGTCGGGGGGGCGTAGGCGGGCGCCGGCGTCGTGGCGGGGGAGCCGTAGACACCGGTGTCGCCGGCGTACGCGCCGCCCGTGCTGCCGCTGGCGGCGTACGGGTCGGTGCCGTAGGTGGGCACCTCGGCGGCCACGCCGGGCGAGGTCACCCCGGCGAGCGGGTTGCCGGCAGCCGTGCCGCCGGTGGGGCCGGCGGGGAGCGCCAGCTGCTCCTGCGAGGAGCCCGACTGCAGGCCCTTGGCGAGGCGACCCGCGACGAGGCCGGCGAGGGCCGCCCCGAGCAGGAACGTGCCGGGGCTGCGGCGGGCGTAGCGCCGGACGTCCTCGAGGACGCCCTGCGGGCCCTTCTGCTCGAGCGCGTCGGCGAGGGTCTGCACGCGCGTGCCGACCTCGCCGAGCACCTGGCCGACGAGGCCGGACGTGTCGCCCTCGCTGAGCTGCTTGGCGACGTCGCGCAGAGCGGTCGTCGCCTTCTCCGTCTGGCTGCTGACCTGCTGCGCAGCCTGCTCCTTCACCTGGCCGGTGAGGTCCTTGGCCTGCGCGACGGTCTCGCCGACGACGTTGCCGACCTGCTCCTTCGCGGTGCCGGTCACCTCGCCGGCGGCGCTCGTCGCGGTGTGCGCGACGCTGGCCGCCTGCTCCTTGGCGGTCCCTGCTACGGCTCCCGCCTGCTCCTGGGCGGTGCTCGCCACCTGCTCTGGTGCGGTCACGGCTTCTCCGATCGTGGGTGCGGGTGTGTCGAACGACCTGCTACCCGTGATCACTCGGCGTACTCGGGCACGCGGCCCACAAGGGCGAGGACGGGACGCCGTTTCAACCGGTGCCGGCCGGGGACCCGCCTGGCAGCCCGCACCCTGTCCCGCGGGCGGTCTGGAGAGCTGTGCGCACGTCGTCCGTCATCGAGCAGGAGCGGCGCACCGCGCTGCAGGAGTTCCTCGAGGCACGCAAGGTGCCCATCGAGGTGGGACCCGGTCACGGGGCCGCCCGTGAGGCCCGCATGGAGCAGGAGCGCCGGGAGGCGGTCCGACGTCGGGAGCAGGAGGCGCTGCAGGCCCGCGCCTCGGCCGTGCACGCGTCCGACCCCGTCCGCCCCCGGGCCGTCGTCCTGCACCGGGCGGCCTGGACCCGGCAGGCGCTGTGCCAGGCGCTCGTGCGCGCCGGGGTCGACGTCGTGGAGATGCACGAGGACGGCGCGGCCGGCCTCGGTGCGGTCATCGCGGAGCAGCCCGACCTCGTGGTCGTGCAGGAGCAGCTGCCCTGGAAGGACGGCCTCGAGGTGGTGCGCGAGGTGCGCCGGTTCGCGCCGTCCGCCCGGGTCGCGGTGCACCTGGACCGCCCGGCAGGGGAGCAGGGCGCGCGCGCCGCCGGCGCCCACGCCGTCTTCCCGCGCTCGACCCGGCCGGTCGACATGGTCCCGCAGCTGGTGGAGCTCGCCGGGGTCTGAGCGGGAACACCTGCCGCAGACCGGGGTTGGTCACGACGTCCACCCCCTGACCCGAGGAGAGCACTCGATGCCCACGCGCCACGCCCGCACCGCCTGGAACGGCAGCCTGATGGAGGGTTCCGGCCAGGTCGAGCTGACCGACAGCAAGGTCGGCACCTACGACGTCTCCTTCCCGAAGCGCGCGGCCGACGAGGCCGGCGGGGCGACCAGCCCCGAGGAGCTCATCGCCGCGGCCCACTCGGCCTGCTACGCGATGCAGCTGAGCAACGTCATCGCCGAGGCCGGCGGCACGCCGCAGAGCCTGGACGTCTCGGCCGCCGTCACCCTCGGCCCGGACCCCGACGGCGGCTTCCGCATCACCGAGATCAAGATCACCCTGCGCGGCGAGGTCGAGGGCCTGGACGAGCAGGGCTTCCTCAAGGCCGCCGAGGAGGCCAAGGCCACCTGCCCCGTCTCCAAGGCGCTGACCGGCACGAGCATCACGCTGGACGCCGCGCTCGAGGGCTAGGCACCGCGTCGACGGCGGATCCCCACACGGGGGGCCCGCCGTCGTGCTGTCCGGGGGCAGGAGCGCTTCCCCGAGAAGGGCCGTGCGCCCGCCGATAGGCTCGGCCGCATGTCTGCCCCCGTCGAAGCCCCTGCCGAAGCCCGCGCCGAAGCACCTGTCCGCGTCACCGTCTCCGCGGAGCAGGCCGGCACGACGGCGTTCGAGGTCTTCAAGGCCGCCGGGGTCAAGGACACGGCCGTCGCCCGGGTGAACGGCGAGCTGGTCGACCTCGCGACGCTGCTCGCCGAGGGCGACGTCGTCGAGCAGGTGCCCTACGGCAGCGAGGACGGCCGGGCGGTGCTGCGCCACTCCGCGGCCCACGTGCTGGCCCAGGCCGTGCAGGAGCTCTTCCCCGGCACCCGCCTCGGGATCGGCCCGCCGATCAAGGACGGCTTCTACTACGACTTCCTGCCCGAGCGGCCCTTCACCCCGGAGGACCTGCAGGCCGTCGAGAAGAAGATGGAGCAGATCGTCAAGCAGCGGCAGCGGTTCAGCCGCCGCGTGGTGAGCGAGGACGACGCCCGGGTCGAGCTCGCCGACGAGCCGTTCAAGCTGGAGCTGATCGGGCTCAAGGGGAGTGCTGGGGGGGTGGGCGACGACACGGAGAGCGTCGAGGTCGGCGGCGCCGAGCTGACCATCTACGACAACCACGCCGGCGAGCAGCTGGTGTGGAAGGACCTGTGCCGCGGGCCGCACCTGCCCACCACCCGCGACGTCCCCGCCTTCAAGCTCATGCGCACCGCCGCCGCCTACTGGCGCGGCGACCAGGCCAACCAGCAGCTGCAGCGCATCTACGGCACCGCCTGGGAGAGCCGCGACGCCCTCAAGGCCCACCTGCACCTGCTGGAGGAGGCCGAGAAGCGCGACCACCGCAAGCTCGGCACCGAGCTCGACCTGTTCAGCTTCCCGGACGAGATCGGTTCGGGCCTGCCGGTCTTCCACCCCAAGGGCGGCGTGCTCAAGCGCGTCATGGAGGACTACGTCCGGCAGCGCCACGTCGAGGAGGGCTTCGAGTACGTCGGCACCCCGCACATCAGCAAGGAGGGGCTGTTCCACACCTCCGGGCACCTGCCGTACTACGCCGACACGATGTTCCCGCC
>JAODNQ010000098.1 GCA_025464695.1 Frankiales bacterium
GGCGGCGGCCGCGGCGGGCCTGCCGCCCGGCGCGGCCGCGCCCGCGGACGTGCCCGAGAAGGGCCGCGGCTGGGACAAGGACTTCGTCTACATCGGCGTTGCCACGCAGAAGGACGTCGCGGCGGCCGCCAAGGGTGTCGGGGCGAAGGGCTTGGACGCCGGCGACCAGGAGGCGCAGGCGTTGTCGGTCGCGGCGTACTTCAACAAGCAGGGCGGCGTCTTCGGCCGCAAGGTGAAGATCGTCTTCAAGGACCAGTCGACGGTCGCCACCGCTGGAGACCCCAACACCGCCGGTGCGTCCGCGTGCACCTACTTCACCCAGGACCACCCGGTCATCGCCCTGCTCAACCCGGTCACCCTCATGGACGTCCCGAGCTTCCGAGCCTGCCTGAGCAAGGCGAAGGTGCCCTTGTTCAGCGCGTCGGTCGCCGCGGTGGACGACAAGGTCGGCGCCGACCTCGCGCCGTACTTCTACCAGTCGGTCGCGCCCTCCTGGAACGCGCTCGCCCCCGTGCTGGTGGCCCGCTTGAAGGCTCAGGGCTGGTTCGGCGGCTGGAACGCCCGTACCGGCGCCGCCGCTCCGGGGAAGGCCAAGGTCGGCGTGCTCATCGACACGACACCCGTGGGCAAGCGGGTCGCCACAGTGATCACGAAAGCGCTCCAAGCGGCAGGGGCGGGAGCCCCCGTCGTCTACGCGGCCAGCGGCAGCGACTACTCGGGCGCGGTGCTGCAGTTCAGCGGCAACGGCGTCACCCACGTCATCTCGGCCGACTCGTCGCTGGTCAACTTCCAGACGTCGGCGAGCAGCCAGGGGTACCGGCCGCGCTACGGGATCCACACCTACAACGCGCCGCAGACCTTCCTCGAGGGCAACTCGCCCGCGGGGCAGAACAACGGCGCGCTCGGCGTCGGCTGGTCGCCGTCGTTCGACGTGAGCGACACGAACGACACCGGCGACATCGGCCCCGCAGAGAAGCTGTGCAAAGAGATCTACGCCGCCGGCAAGCAGAGCTTCCAGGGCAAGCGCCTCGCCGAGGCGGTGGCTTTCGCGTTCTGCGACGGCATCCGGCTCATCGTCGGCGGCGCCGCGGCCGGCGGCGGCTTCACCGGCACGCAGGTCTACGACGGCGTGCAGCGCACCGCGGGGAAGTTCTCCTCGGCCTTCTCCTTCGGCAGCGGTCTCGGACCGAAGACCCTCTTCGTCCCGGGCGCCGTGCGCGACCTCGTCTGGGGCGACGCGTGCCGTTGCACGAAGTACGCCTCGCCGACCGTGCACCCGCTGACCCGGTGAGCCTGGTCCGTGTGAGCGACGGCGTCGGCCTCGACGTCGTGCAGGAGGGCTCGGGTCGCCCGGTCGTCTTCATGAACGGCTACGGCGCTGCCGGCGCCCTCTGGGCGCACCAGCGCGAGGCGCTGCGCGCGGGCTCCCGGGTGGTCGTGCTGGACCGGCGGTGGCACGGCGCATCCGAGCGGCCGACGCACGGCCAGCGCATGGCTCGGCACGGCAAGGACGTGCACGACGTGCTCGAGGCCCTCGACCTGCGGGACGTCCTGCTGGTCGGGGCGTCGATGGGCGCCAGCACCTGTCTCGCCTACCTCGACCTGTTCGGCAGCGTCCGCCTGCGGGGCGTCGTGCTCGTGGACCAGACGCCGAAGATCGTCAACGAGGACGGCTGGGAGCTCGGCATGCACGGGCTCACCCGGGAGGGCCTCGAGCCCTTCCTCGCCGGGTTCCCAGGTGGCTTGAACCCCTTCCACGTGGTGCCTGAGCCGGAAGTGCTCGCGCTCGGCGTCGTCGAGCCGCCGTTCTCAGTCGAGCAGACCCGGCCGCTGCTGCGCGACCACGCGGAGAAGGACTGGCGCGACGTCCTGCCGCGGGTCGACGTGCCGCTGCTCGCGGTAGCCGGCCGGCACAGCCCGTTCTGGCCCTGGGAGTCGAGCGCCTGGATGGCCGAGGCTGCGCCGCTCGGCGAGCTGGCCGTGCTCGACGGCAGCGGCCACGTGCCGTTCCTCGAGGAGCCCGAGGCGTTCACAGCCGTGCTGGGCGAGTTCGCCGCGCGTTGAGGCCCGGCGCAGCGGGGGTGCGACCCCGGTGCAGGGCAGGTGCTGCGTGCTCGGGGAGGAGGTCGGGACGTGCGACGCAACCCTGTCGGAGCGGTCAGGAGTGGTGGACGTCGCCACTGCGGCGTCGCGATCGTCTCCGGCATGGTGCTCCCATGATCCCTCGACCCCTGCTCGCACTGCTCCTGCTCGGCCTCACGGCGTGCGGCACCACGGTGCCCCTGTCGCAGCAGGCGGCGTCCTCCAGCGGTGCCGACGCCCCGCTGGGTCAGTCCGCCGCCGGCCCCGGGAGCGCGCCGGGGCTCAGCGACGCGACCTCTGCGGACACCGGCGTCGGGACGACCGGCCCCGCTGCGACGGCGACCTCGCCCGAAGGCGAGGGCGCGGGAGCCGGCCCGGTCGAACGATCCGGCTCCGGGTCCAGGTCCGGGTCCGGATCCGGGTCGGCGCCGTCCGGCACGCGCGCGTCGGCGGCAGCGGCAGCGGCCGGGGCTCCCCGGGCGGCTGGCCCGGTCGGAGCGGTGGCGGCTGTCCCCCAGAAGGGCCGGGGCTGGGACGCCACGCACGTCTACGTCGGGGTCATCACGACCAAGGACACCCAGCAGGTCTACGGCTCGTACGGGGCGAAGAACGTCGACCCGGGCGACAGCGCGGCCCAGGCCGCGGCGGTCGCGAAGGAGCTCAACGCCCACGGCGGCATCCTCGGGCGCACGGTCGTGCCGGTCATCGACGACGTCAAGACGCTCGCGACCGCCTCCGACCCCACCGGGTCCGGCCAGTCGGCGTGCACCTACTTCACCCAGGACCACCCGGTCATCGCCGTGTGGAACGTGAACACCCAGATCGACCAGGTGCCGACCCTGCGCACTTGCCTCGCCAAGGCGGGCATCCCGTTCTTCAGCGCCGCGGCCCGCGCCATCACCGACCCCCAGATGGCCCGGCTCGCGCCGTCGTACTACCACACGATCATGGTCAGCTGGGACGCCCTCGCGCCGGTGCTCGTCGCCCGCCTCCAGGCGCAGGGCTGGTTCGGCGGCTGGGACCCGCGGCTGGGCCGGCCGGGCACCGCGCCGGCCAAGGTCGGCGTGCTCGTGGACGGGACCCCCGAGGGCACGCACACGGGCCAGGTCCTGTCCGCCGCCGTCAAGGCCGCGGGACACGGCAGCGCGGTGGTCTTCCAGTACGCCGAGGCGAGCCAGGGGCAGTCGGCCGCCGTGCAGAAGTTCAACGGCAGCGGCGTCACCCACGTGATCGTCACCGACGTCGAGCTGACCGCGTTCCAGAACGCCGCCGCCAGCCAGCGCTACCTGCCGCGCTTCGGCATCACGTCCTACAACGACCCGTACTCGAACTTGGAGGCGAGCGGCCTGACGCCTCCCGGGGCGATGAACGGGGCGATGGGCGTGGGGTGGACGCCGAACCTGGACGTCGCGGACGCCCGGGACCCGGGCCGCACCACGGGCGGGAAGCAGTGCGACCGGCTCATGGCGGCCGGCGGTCAGACCTTCGGCGGCAAGCGGCTCGCGCACCTGTACGCGTCGTCGCTCTGCGACACGTTCGCCCTCCTCGCCCGCGGCGCGACCGCGGGCCACGGCTTCGACGCGCAGGCGCTGCGCCGGGGGATCGTGCAGGGCGGCAGCTCCTTCAGCCCGGCCAACGGCTTCGCGCCCGCGCTCACCGCGGCGCACCCGTTCGTGCAGGGCCGCGTCCGTGACCTCGCCTGGGGCACCGACTGCTCCTGCGCCCGCTACGGCGCCGGGGGCGCGGCGCTCTGACGCGGTCAGGACGCACACGGCGCGGCACCGTCGGTGTGCGGACTGCCCGTGGCGCGCGTCGCACCTGCGCCTCTACCGTCGCGCCATGACGATGACGAGGGCGCGCACGGAGACGACGGTCGCGGGGCTGACGGTGGCGGAGTGGGCCGGGAAGGGACCGACCGTGCTCGGCCTGGCCGGGCTCGGCAGCAGCGGCCGGACCTTCGGCCCGCTGGCCCGCACCCTGGGCGACCGGCACGTCGTTGCGCCCCACCTGCGCGGTCGCGGCCTCAGCAAGGACGCCGGCGGCCGCACCGGCCTGCGGGCCCACGCCCGCGACGTCGCCCGGGTCCTGGCCGAGCTCGACCTGACGGACGTCGTCGTCGTCGGGCACTCCATGGGCGCCTACCTGGCCCCGCTCGTGGCGCAGGAGGCCCCCGACCGCGTCGCGCGCCTGGTGCTCGTCGACGGCGGCGTGCCCCCGAAGCTCCCCTTCTTCATGGGTCCGCGCCTGACGCGCCTCGCCTTCGGCAAGCAGCTCAAGGCCCTCGACCGCGACCACGAGAGCGCCGAGGCGCTGGCCGCGAAGAAGCTCGGCCCGATGCTCCGCGACCGCCCCGACCTGCGGCCGCTGCTCCTCGAGGTGCTCGCCGAGGACATGGCCGGCGAGCCCGGGCACGTCCGGCCGCTGATCCACGCGCCGCACGCCGTCGCGGACGCGGTCGACGCGTTCTTCGGCCCCGACACGACGCCTGCGCTGGAGGCGCTGGCCGTGCCCGCGCACCTGGTCGCCGCGACCGACGGCGCCAAGGACGGGGCGAAGCCGTTCCTCGCACAGGGCGTCGTGGACACCTGGACCGCGCGGCTGCCGCTCCTCACGGCCGAGCGCGTGCAGGCCAACCACGCCACCGTGCTGTTCTCCGACGAGGTGGCCGCGGCCGTCCGCGGGTGACCCGGACGGGCATCGTCCACGTCGGCGTCGGCGCGTTCTTCCGGGCGCACCAGGCGGTCTACCTCGACCGGTTGCTGCAGGCCGACCCCGAGAGCCCCTGGGGCGTCTGCGGCGTCGGGCTGCTCCCCGGCGACGCCACCGTCCTCGCTGCCCTGCGCGCCCAGGGCTGCACCTACAGCGTCGTCGTCAAGCACCCGGACGGCGAGGTCGAGCGGACGGAGGTCCGGTCGCTGAGGCAGGTGCTGTCCGCCCCCGACGACGTCGAGGCCGTGCTCGCCCGCCTGGCCGACCCCGGCACGCACGTGGTGTCCCTGACCGTCACGGAGGGCGGCTACGGCGTCGACCCGGCCACCGGCCGCTTCGACGACACGGCACCGGCCGTCGTCGCGGACGCCGTCCCGGGAGCGGTGCCGAGCACGCTGTTCGGCGTCGTCGTGGAGGCCCTGCGACGTCGGCGGGCCTCCGGCGTCCGGCCTTTCACCGTGCTGTCCTGCGACAACCTGGAGGGCAACGGGCACGTCGCGCGGACGGCGTTCACGTCCTTCGCCCGCATGCTCGACCGCGCTGCGGATGGCGGGGACCTGGCGGGGTGGATCGAGCGCGAGGTCGCCTTCCCCAGCAGCATGGTCGACCGGATCACCCCCGTCACGACCCAGGCCGACCGCGACCTCGTGCGCGACCGGTGGGGCGTCGAGGACGCCGTCCCGGTGACCTGCGAGCCGTACCTGCAGTGGGTGCTGGAGGACGACTTCTGCGACGGGCGCCCGCCGCTCGAGACGGTCGGGGTGCAGCTCGTCGACGACGTCCGCCCGTACGAGCTCATGAAGCTGCGCCTGCTCAACGGCGGCCACCAGGCGCTGGCGCACGCCGGGCTGCTGCTCGGTCACGTGTCCGTGGCCGACGCCGCGACCGACCCCGACGTCGTCGCCCTGCTGCGCGCGTACCTGGCCGAGGCGGTCCGGACGCTCGAGCCCGTCCCGGGGGTCGACCTCGACGCCTACCAGGAGTCCCTGCTGGCGCGGTTCGTCAGCCGCGCCGTGCCCGACACGCTCGCCCGCCTCGCGGCGCACGCCTCCGACCGGGTGCCCGGGTTCGTGCTCCCCGTGCTGGTGCAGGGCCTCCGGGACGGGCTGCCCGTCCCCGCCGGCGCGGCCGTCGTCGCGGCCTGGCTGCACCGCACCGAGGCGCACCCCGAGACCGTCGTCGACCGGCGTGAGGACGGCCGCACGCCCGAGCAGCTGCTGGCCGACCGTGACCTGTTCGGCGACGTTCCCGGGCTGACCGAGGCCGTCCTGGCGGCGCTGGAGCTCTTCCGGCGATACCCGGCACGGACGGCCCTGGTGCAGCAGACCTCCACTCCCGCCCTGCCGCAGTGGGGGAGCGGCACGTGTCGCAGGTCTCGCCCGCTGCCTACGGTCGACGCATGAGCGCACTCACTCCCGGCGTGCACCGCGTGCCCGTCGACGGCGGCGAGCTGGCCGTCGAGGTGTCGACCGGCACCTCCGCCCCTGTCCTCGCCGTGCACGGGATCAGCAGCAACCGGCGGCTCTGGGACTGGCTGCACGTCGCCGCCCCCGAGCTGCTCACCGTCGCCCCCGACCTCCGCGGTCGGTGCGACAGCCTGGACCTGGCCGGCCCGTCGTCGGTGCAGCAGCACGCCGACGACTGCGTCCGCGTCCTGGACGCCCTCGGGCTCGAGCGGCTCGTCGTCTGCGGCATGTCGATGGGCGGCTTCGTCGCGGTCGACCTCGCGGTGCGCTTCCCCGACCGCGTGCAGAGCCTGGTCCTGGTCGACGGCGGCTACCCGATGGCCACGCCGCCCGGGCTGACCCCCGAGATGCTGCCCGCGGTCTTCGCCGACCGGCTGTCGCGGCTCGGCAAGCCGTGGGCCTCCGTCGAGGAGTACCAGGCCTTCTTCGTCGCGAACACCGCGCCGCTGCTCGGCGACGACGGCGTCCTGAGCGGCTACCTCGCGCACGACCTCGACGCCGAGGGCCGGGTCCGGCTGTCGGGCGAGGCGCTGCTGTCCGACGCCGAGAGCGTCTTCTTCGGCCCGCCCCGCTGGCGGGAGCTCACGGTCCCGGTGCGCTTCACCCACGCCGAGTTCGGCGGCGGCCCGGACACCCCGCCCGCCTACCCGGCCGAGGCCGTGGCGGAGTACGCGGCCGCTGCCGTCGACGTCCGGTACCTGCCGGGCCTCGACCACGCCGGCTCGATCATGACCGCCGCCGGCGCCGAGGTCACCGCCGAGCTGCTGCGCGGAGCCCTGGCGTGACCGCGCTCCTGGGCACGGGCACGGGCGCCGAGGTGCTCGTCGAGCAGCTGTCCCGCGGCCTGCCCGCCGACCGGCTCGTGGTCGACGCCGACGTCCTGCGCAGCCTGTCGCACGACGAGGCCGAGTGGGCGCCCGTCGGCGCGGCCGCGGTGGCGCTGCGCGCCCGCAGCGAGGCCGAGGTGCAGCACGCCGTCCGCGTGTGCGCCGAGCTCGGCGTCCCCGTCGTGACCCGCGGGGCGGGCACCGGTCTGTCCGGCGGGGCGAACGCCGTCGACGGCTGCCTGGTCCTGGACCTGTCCCGCATGAGCAGCGTGCTCGAGGTCGACGCCGAGGACCTCGTCGCCGTCGTCCAGCCCGGCGTCGTCAACGACGACCTCAAGGCGTGCGTCGCCGAGCACGGCCTCTGGTACCCGCCGGACCCGGCGAGCGCGCCCTGGTCGACGATCGGCGGGAACGTCGCCACCAACGCGGGCGGCCTGTGCTGCCTGAAGTACGGCGTCACCCGCGACTACGTGCTCGGCCTGCGCGCCGTCGTCGGCGGACCGGCCGGCTACGGCAGCGCCGTCGCCCTCGGCCGCCGCACCAACAAGGGCGTCGCGGGCTACGACCTGGCCGGGCTGATGGTCGGCAGCGAGGGCACGCTCGGGGTCGTCACCGAGGTGACGCTGCGGCTGCGCCCCGCCCTCACGGGGACGCCCCGCACCGTCGTCGGCGCGTTCGACAGCCTCGTCGACGCCGGCCAGGCGGTCGCCCTCGTCACCCGCCGCGGGCTGGTGCCGAGCGCCCTCGAGCTGCTCGACCGGGAGTGCCTGCAGGCCGTCGAGGACTGGAAGCACCTGGGCCTGGAGGCCGACGCCGCGGCCCTGCTGCTCGCGCGGGTCGACACCCCGGGCCAGGCCGGCGACGACGAGGCGCAGGCCCTCGTCGACTCGTACACCGCAGCGGGTGCGCTCTGGGCGGAGCAGTCCACCGACGACGCCGAGGCCGAGGCGCTGTTCTCGGCGCGACGGCTCGCCTACCCGGCCCTGGAGCGGCTCTCCCCGGTGCTCACCGAGGACGTCTGCGTCCCGCGCTCCAAGGTGCCCGCCATGCTCGCCGAGATCGTCGCCATCGGGCAGCGGCACGGTGTCCGGATCGCCACCATCGCCCACGCCGG
Source organism: Frankiales bacterium (assembly GCA_025464695.1). The sequence continues at coordinate 8,199 of JAODNQ010000098.1, forward strand.
TGACGGCAACCTCCACCCGCTGCTGCTCACGCCGGCCGGGGACGACGGCGCCCGCGCGGCTGCCCAGCTCGCCTTCGAGGAGCTGCTCGACGCCGCCCTGCTGCTCGGCGGGACGGTCACGGGGGAGCACGGCGTCGGGCTGCTGAAGATGGGCGGCCTGGCCCGCGAGCTCGACCCGGGCTCGCTGCTGATGCAGCACGCGGTGAAGGACGCCCTCGACCCGCTGGGCCTGTTCAACCCGGGCAAGGTCCTGCCGGTCCGTCGCTAGCGGGTCCGGTGCCTCGCGTCCCGCTGACCACCGCCCGGCTCGTCGACGCCGACCCCGGCGAGGACCTCAGCACCGCGGACGCGTCGTCCTGGCTCGAGGTGCCGGTGCCCTACGACGTCCACCGCGCCCTCGTCGACGCCGGCCGCCTGGCCGACCCTGACCACGGGGACGGCGACGCCGCGGCCGGCTGGGTCGGGGAGCGGACCTGGTGGTGGCAGCTGCAGCTGCCCGCGCTGGGGGAGGTCGGCCCGGAGGAGCGGGTGCTCCTCGAGCTGCAGGGCCTCGACACCCTTGCGACCGTGTTCCTCGACGGCGTCGAGGTGGCCACCAGCCGCGACATGCACCTGCCCCTGGTCCTGGACGTCACGGCCACGGCGGGGCGGTGGGCCGGCAGCGTCCTCGCGGTCCGCTTCGACCCGCTCGGGCCGGAGCCCGACCTGCGCACCCTGCGCAAGGCGGCGTACGGGCTCGGCTGGGACTTCGCGCCGCACCGGCCGAGCGTCGGCGTCTGGCGGCCCGTGGTCCTGGTGCGCTCCCGCACGGCCGCCCTCGACGACGTCCGCTTCCGCACCCTCGCCCTGGCGGACGGCCGCGCGGACGTCGAGGTCGGCGTCGACGTCGTCCGGCTGGCGGAGGCGCCGCTGCTGCTCGACGTCGTCCTGCACGGGCCCGACGCGCGCGTCGTCGCCGCGCAGACGCTGCCCGTCGACGGCCCCGTCACAGTGCCGCTCGTGCTGCAGGACCCGGCGCTGTGGTGGACCCACGACGAGGGCGAGCCCGCCCTGCACCGCCTCGTGGTGACGCTGCGGACCGGCGACGACGTCCTGCAGGTGGAGGAGCGGTCGGTGGGGGTGCGGACGGTCGAGCTCGACCGCTCCGGCGGCGCGTTCTCGTTCGTCCTCAACGGTCGGCTGCTGTGGGTGCAGGGCGCGAACTGGGTGCCGGCCTCGACCTCGCCCGGTGCGGTCGAGCCCGGCCGGACCGAGCGGCTGGTGCAGGCGGCCCGCGACGCGCACCTGAGCATGCTCCGCGTCTGGGGCGGCGGCGTCGTCGAGGACGACCGGTTCTACGACGCCTGCGACCGGCTGGGCATCCTGGTGTGGCAGGACTTCCTGTTCGCGGGCGCGCAGTACACCGACGAGGACCCCGGCTTCGTCGCCCTGGTGGAGGCCGAGGCCCGGGCGCAGGTCCGGCGGCTGCGCAGCCGCGCGTGCCTGGCGCTGTGGTGCGGCAACAACGAGGTCGCGCTGCTGGCGGAGGTGTTCGGCTGGCAGCCGGAGGACCCGGCCGGCCGGCTGTTCGGCGAGGTGCTGGCCCGCGTCGTCGACGAGGAGGACGGCCGCACGGCGTACGTCCCGACCAGCCCGGTGCGCGACAACGGCGAGCGCGGCGGCGACAAGCACGCCTGGCAGGTGTGGCACGGACTGGACCTGCGCGACGACCGCAGCACGGTCGCCTGGGTCCTGGACGGCCCGCGCCTGGGGCCGGGCTCGCCGGAGGCCGAGGACTTCGCGCGGCTCGCCTCGACTGACCGCTACCTCGACGACGACGCGCGGTTCGTCAGCGAGCACGGCCTGTGCGCGACCCCGACGTGGGAGACGCTGGTGCGCTGGACCGACCCGGAGCAGCTGCACCTCGGGGCCGAGCAGGTGGCCCGCCGGGCCCGCCCCGGGCGGCTCGGCCCGGTCGACAAGCACGACGTGCTGCTGCACTCTCACGCCGGCCCGACGCCGACCCTGCGCCACTGGGTCGAGGAGAGCCAGGCGATGCAGGCCGAGGGCCTGGCCGTCGGGATCGAGCACTACCGGCGCTCCTGGCCGCACTGCAGCGGGCAGCTGGTGTGGCAGCTGGACGACTGCTGGCCCGCCACCAGCTGGGCGCTGGTCGACCACGACCTCCGCCCCAAGGCCGGCTGGTACGCCGTCCGGCGCGCCTGCGCCCCGGTGCTGACCTCCTTCCGGCGGCGCGACGACGGGCGCTGGGAGCTGTGGGTCAGCACCCGCGCCCCTGTGCGCGACGTGCTGCAGGCGCGCTGCCGCGGCTTCGACGGCGCCCTGCTGTGGTCGGTCGACGTCGAGGTCGACGTCGGGCGGGGGAGCCGCTGCGTCGCGGTGCTGCCCGCCACGGGCGACCCCGCCCGGTGCCACCTGGCGGTCGACGGCGCGCACGGCGCGTCCCTGCGCCTGCTGGCCCGGCCGCGCGACCTCGTCCGCGAGGTGGTCCCGCCGGTCTGGTCCACCCGACGGGTGGACGACGCCGTCGAGGTGACCGTCTCGGCCCCCGCGTACGCACGGGCGGTGCACGTGGACCACCCGGGGAGCCCGCTGTGGTTCGACGACGCCTGGTTCGACGTCGAGGCCGGGACGACCCGCGTGCTGCGCGCACCCGCCGCGCCGGGGCTGGACCTCGACGCCCTCGCGCTGCGCAGCCGATGATGGCGGCGTGAGCGACCCGACCTCCTGGCTGCAGCTGCTGCTGCGCGACGCCTCCGCCGACGAGCTCGAGGCCTACCGCCAGGCCCTGCGCGACCTCGGGAGCGACCCCGAGGAGACCGACCGCGAGGCCCGCCGCGCCCTGCAGCTGCACGCCCAGCTGCGGGAGCGGTCCCAGCGGGCGACCGAGCTCTCCGCGCTGTCGCAGATGGCCGCGCGCCTGTCGGTCGTCCGCGACCTGCCCGCGCTGCTCACCGACGTCGCCGTCCTGGCGCGGCAGCTGCTCCGCACCGACGTCGCCTACCTCGCCCTGGCCGAGCGCGACGACCTGCGCATCCGCTACTTCGACGGCGTGCTCGGGGCCGGAGCCAGGGAGATCCGGCTGTCGCCGACAGCCGGGCTCGCCGGGCGGGTGGTCGCGTCCGGGCAGCCCGCGATGACGAGCGACTACCTCGCCGACGCCAGCATCGAGCACCTGCCGCAGGCCGACACGTTCGCCGGCGAGGAGGGGCTGCAGAGCATCCTCGGCGTCCCGCTGCAGGCCCACGGAACCGTGCTCGGGGTGCTGTTCGCGGCCGAGCGCAGCCGGCGGCCGTTCAGCCCGAGCGAGGTCAGCCTGCTGGCCGGCCTCGCCGGGCACGCCGCCGTCGCGATCGAGAACGCCGGGCTGTTCGAGGCCGAGCGGGCCGCCGCCGACGGCCTGCGGCTGGCCAACACGCGGCTCCAGGAGAGCGCCAGCGCCGTCGACCGCGCCATCGTCCTGCACGAGCGGCTCACCGACGCCGTCGTGCGCGGGGGCGGCCCGGCCGAGGTGGTGTCGGCGCTGTCGGACGTGCTCCGGGTGCCGGTGCAGCTGGTCGACGCCGCCGACCGCCCGCTCGCCGGGCCCGATCTCGGCGCGCCCTCGCCCGCCGGGCGGTTCGCCGCGGGGGACCGCCGCACGGTCGTGGTGCCGGGGGAGGGCGACGCCCTGCTGGTCCTGTGCCCCGTGGTCGCTGCGGAGGACTACCTGGGCAGCATCGTCGTGCGGGGGAGCGTCTCCAGCAGCGCTGCCGCCGACGACGCCGAGGTGCGCCTGCTCGAGCGCGGGGCGCTGGGCATCGCCCTGTCCCTCGTCCAGCAGCGCGCCGTCGCCGAGGCGGCCACCCGCAGCCGCGGCGAGCTGCTGACGGCCCTCGTCGAGGGCGGCGAGCCCGACGTCCTGGAGCGCCGCGCCACCGCGGCCCGGCTCGACCTGTCGCGCGACCACGTCCTCGCGCTCGTCGAGGCCGACAGCGGCGCCGGGCGTTCGGCCTGCGCGGAGGTAGCCCGCCGCGCCGAGGGCCTCGTCGTCGACCGGGCCGGCCGGACCCTGCTGCTGGTGCCCGCCGGCACCGACCTCGGACCGCTCGCCGTCCACGGCACCGCCGGCGTGAGCCCGCCGGTCCACGGTGCCGCCGCGCTGCCCGAGGCCTACGCCGCGGCGCGGCGCTGCCTGCAGGCCGCCCTCGCGCTCGGCCGCACCCACCTGGTCGCGACCCCCGAGGCGCTCGGCGTCTACCGGTTCCTGCTCGGCACCGGGCGACCGCAGGAGGCCCAGGAGTTCGTGCAGCGCACCGTCGGACCGCTGCTCGAGCACGACGCCACCAAGGGCACCGACCTCGGCCGCACCGTCGAGGAGTACCTCGCCAGCGGGCGGCAGCACACCGCCACCGCCGAGACGCTGCACATCCACCCGAACACGCTCTACCAGCGGCTCGCCCGGGTGGGCGCCGTCCTCGGGGAGGGCTGGCGCGAGCCCGAGGCCGCCCTGGACCTGCACGTCGCCCTGCGCCTCCACCGCCTGGCGGCCCAGCTCGACGACGCCTAGCCACGGGCCGGCGCGACGTCAGAGGCGTTGCAGGTGCCCGCGGAGGAAGGCGCCGACCCGGTCGGTGGAGGAGTGCGCCTCGGGGGTGCTCGCGAGGAACGGCCACACGTGCGGCATCCCGGCCTGCTCGTGCAGCGTGACGTCCACCCCCGCGTCGCGGGCCCGGGCGGCGAGCCGCCGGCTGTCGGGCAGGAGCAGCTCAGCGGTGCCGACCTCGAGGTGCAGCGGCGGAAGGCCCTGCAGGTCCATGCCCACGGGGGACAGCTCCGGGTGCGTGAGCTCGGTGGTGCCGGCGTACTGGCGGGCCGACCGGCCGGTGCGCTCGAGGTCGAGCATGACGTCGTCGACGGCCAGCGCGTGCACCTCCGGGTCGCTGAGCGTGAGGTCGGTCCACGGCGACAGCAGGGCGACCGCGACCGGCTGCGGGGCGGCCGCCGCCCGCAGGCGCTGCAGCAGCGCGAGCGCGAGGCCGCCGCCCGCCGAGTCGCCCGCCAGGACGGTCGGCCCCGACAGGGACCGGTGCACCGCGACGACGTCCTCGACGGCGGCTGGGTACGGGTGCTCGGGGGCCAGCCGGTAGTCCGGCACGACCGCCACGCAGCCGGCGGCACGGGCCAGCCGGGCCGCGAGCTCGCGGTGCGTGCGGGGTGACCACGCGACGTAGGCGCCGCCGTGCAGGTAGAGCAGCGTGTGTGCCGGGTCGGCCCCGGGCGGGACCAGCCGCTCGACGGCGACCCCGCCGAGCTCGTCCTGCTCGACGACGACGTCGTCCGGCACGGGGAAGGCGGCCGCCAGCGCCTCCGCCCCTGCCCGCGTCGCCGCCAGGGCGACGACGGGGTCGGGGTCGACCGGGGCGCCGCGGCGGGAGCGCAGGAGCGCGAGCGCCGCCTGCATCTGCGGGCTGACGGCGTCGCCGCCGGCCGTCACGGGGCGGGCTGGAGCTCGGCGGCCCGGGCGTCGACGTCGGCCAGGAAGGCGAGCACCTCGGCGTTCGCGTCGTCCCCGCGCCCTACGAGGTAGTTGTGCCCGATGCCGGGGTAGCTGACGAACCGCGCCTGCGGCAGCGTGGCCGCGAGCTCCTCGCCCCAGACGTGCTTGACGACGGTGTCGGCGTCGCCGTGCAGCACCAGGGACGGCACCTCCAGCCCGGCGACCTGCTCGCGGCTCACGCTGTACGCGCGCAGCGCGTCCTGCTGGGCCACGAGGGCCTGCCGCACCGGCGTCTCCTTCGCCAGGACGGCGCGGTCGACGGCGGCGCGGTCGGGCGGGCAGGCCGGACCGTAGGGGTCGGTCTTGCCCAGGATCCAGCTCATGACCGGCTTGGGGAGCCGGTAGAGGTGGCGCAGGGACCGGGGGGCGCGGGGCTTGTCGGCGGACATGATGCCGGTGCAGCCGAGCACCAGGCTGCGCACCCGGTCGGGCGCCTGCAGCGCGATCTGCTGCGCCACGACCCCGCCGAGCGAGGCGCCGTAGACGTGGGCGCTCTGCTCACCGGCGGCGTCGAGCACGGCGACGGCGTCGGAGGCCATGTCCTGGATGGAGGCGACGGGGGTCCAGCCGCTGCCACCGGTGCCGCGGTTGTCGAAGGAGATGACCCGGTGCGAGGCGGCCAGGGCCTCGACCGCGGGGTACCACAGGGCGCTGCTGTAGCTCGCGCCCATGCACAGCAGCAGCGGGGTGCCGGACCCGGACTCCTGCCAGGAGATGCGGACGCCGTCGGACAGGGTGGTGGGCATGGCGACCTCTCGGGTCAGAGCGCGGTAGGGACAGGGCCGAGCAGCCGGACGGCGTACTCGGCGTAGGTGTCAGCGACCCGCTGGGCGCTGAAGGGGGCGTCGGGGGTCCACCACTCGGCGGCCCGGATGCCGAGCGCGCCCACGGCGTACACCGCGAGCAGGGGCTCCTCGGCCACGAAGGCTCCGAGGCGGACGCCGCGCTCGACGACATCGAGGAACATCCGGATGCTCTCGTCGCGCACGACGAGCACCGACACGCGCTGTTCCTCGCTGAGCGCCCGTGCCTCGCGCGTCGTGACCCGGGCGAGCGCCGGGTACTGCAGGTGCACGGCCACGTGGGCCCGGGTGAGGGCGCGGATCTGGTCGTTCGGCTCCCGACCGGCGTCGAGGAGGGCATCCTTCAGGCGGTCGCGCTGCTCCTCGTGACCGATGCAGGTCAGCTCGTACAGCAGGTGCTGCTTGGACGGCACGTGGCCGTACAGCGCACCCGGCTGCTGGCCGAGCGCGCTCATGAGGTCGCGGACGGAGACGGCGTCGTAGCCGCGCTCGCCGAACAGCTCGAGGGCCGCCTCGAACAGGCGCCGGCGCGGGCCGGCGAGGTCGGGGCGGAGAGGCAGGAGCGGGGCGGTGCGGACGGTTTCGAGCGGCACCGCGACCTCCTTGAACGAGCGTTTGATTCGATGGCGGCCGCACAGTATCCAGACGCTTGACATCGTGGCAAGCCCCCGTGCAAGGTGCGTCACAGCGCGTTGAACGATCGTTCAGACGCCCCGTCTCCTCGAGGAGCACGATGAAGCTCTCCCTGTTCGCCGCCGCCGCGGTCTCCACGCTCGCGCTCACGGCCTGCGGGTCGACCGTGGCGTCCTCGAGCGAGGCCCTGCGCGGCACCGCGCAGGACGGCAGCGGCCTGGGCACCGTCGAGGGCACGGGCGGCGGCGGCGGGGCGGTGGGGGGCGTGCAGGACGGCGCCGCGCCGCC
>JAODNQ010000100.1 GCA_025464695.1 Frankiales bacterium
GGGAGCCGCCCGGCGCGGGGTCGGTCGGGGCGCGGCCGGACGGGCAGCAGCCGGGCGCAGCGGCAGGGGTGTGCCCGACTCGCGGGCGTCGGCGGCGTCGAGCAGGGCGTCGAGCGCGCTGCCGACCGGGTCCTCCTCGAAGGCGTCGAGGGTTGCTGCGTCGGCACCCGGGACGGCCAGGACCTCGTAGCGGTCGCGACCGAGCAGGCCGCGCACGCCGGCGCGGACCTTGCGGGCGCGGCGGACCTCGAGGCCCGGTCCGAGCGCCTCGACCGCGGCGGCCATCGCCTCCTCGAGGCTGTCGCCCACGAAGACCTCGACGACCTCCCCCTCCTCCGGCGCGGGCCGGTCGGACGGGTCAGGCAGCGACGCGCTGGGCAAGCTCGATCACTCCCACGGGCTCGACGGTCAGCGACCGGGACAGCTCGGTGTAGGCCAGGACGTGCAGGTCGGGTCGGCCGGTCGCCAGCAGGCGGCGGACGGCGGGGCGCAGCTGAGCAGAGCACACCACGACGGGCCGGTGGCCACCCGCCTCGGCGGCGTGGACGGCGTCGCCGATGCCGGTGACGAGCTGCTCCATGCGGATGGGGTCGAGGGCCAGCCAGGTGCCGCCGTCGCCGGTGCGCACGGCTTCCAGCAGCGACTGCTCGAGCAGCGGGTCGAGGGTGAGGGCGGCGAGCCGGCCGCCGACGGCGGCGCCGGCGCAGATGGTCGGGCCGAGCACGCCGCGGGCCGCCTCGACCAGCGACTCGGGGCTGCGGGTCTCGCGGGCCTTGGCGGTCACCGCCTCGAGGATGCGGGTGAGGTCGCGGACCGGCACGCCCTCGCCGAGCAGCTCGCGCAGCACCCGCTGCACCTCGGCCAGCGACAGCGTCTCGCCGCCGACCTCGGCGGCGACCACCGGGCTGACGGTCTTGACGGCGTCGACGAGCACCTGGACGTCCTGCCGGGTCAGGAGGTCGGGGGCGGCGCTCCGGACCACCTCGGACAGGTGCGTGACGATGACCGACGCCCGGTCGATGACGGTCGCGCCCTCGGACGCCAGCACCTCCGCGAGCTCGTTCTGCACCCAGGTGGCGGGCAGGCCGAAGACGGGGTCGACCGTCGCGCGGCCGGGCAGGCCGGCGGCGTCCTCGCCGAGGACCATCGAGTGGCCGGGGGGCGCCTCGCCCCGCGCGGCCTCGACGCCGTGCAGCTTCACGACGTACGTCGACGCCGGCAGGGCCGCGCTGTCGTGCGTCCGCACCGGCGGGACCACGAGGCCGAGGTCGGCGGCGATGCGCTTGCGCAGGGCGCGGACCCGCTCCATGAGGGAGCCGCCGCGGGCGGGGTCGAGCAGGTCGAGCAGGTCGGTGGCGAGCTGCAGCTCGAGCGGCTCGACGCGCACCTGCTCGAGCATGATCTCCGTGGGTGCGCCCGGGTCGTCCTCGTCGGGAAGGGCGGGCAGCACCTCGACGGACGAGGCGTCGGCCTTGGCGGCCTTGGACGCGAGGAACACCAGCAGGCCCGACAGCAGCAGGAACGGGAGCTTCGGCATGCCGGGCATGAGGGCGAGGACGGCCATGGAGCCGGCCGCGATCCGCAGCGCGATGACGTTCCTGAACAGCTGCTGGGTGAGGTCGTCGCCGAGGCCGCCGCCGTCGGGGCCGCCCTGCACGCGCGTGACGATGACGCCGCTGGCGACGGAGATGAGCAGCGCCGGCACCTGGCTGACGAGGCCGTCGCCGACGCTGAGCAGCGAGTAGCGGGCGATGGCCTCGCCCATGGACAGGTGCATCTGGAGCACGCCCATGGCGAAGCCGCCGATGAGGTTGATGCTCACGATGATGATGCCGGCGATGGCGTCGCCCTTGACGAACTTGCTCGCGCCGTCCATCGAGCCGAAGAAGTCCGCCTCGCGCCCGACGTCGAGGCGGCGCGCCTTGGCCTGCTCGTCGTCGATCAGGCCGCTGTTGAGGTCAGCGTCGATGGCCATCTGCTTGCCGGGCATCGCGTCGAGGGTGAAGCGGGCAGCGACCTCGGACACGCGACCGGCGCCGGCGGTGATCACGATGAACTGCACGATCACGAGGATGAGGAACACGACCAGGCCGACGACGAGCTGGCCGCCGATGACGACGTGGCCGAAGGCCTCGATGACCTTGCCGGCCTCGCCGTGGGTGAGGATCAGCCGGGTCGAGCTGATGTTCAGCGCCAGCCGCAGCAGCGTCGTCACGAGCAGCAGGGAGGGGAAGACCGAGAAGTCGAGCGCGCGCTGCGCGGTGACGGCGGTCAGCAGGATGACCACGGCCATGGTGAGGTTGATCGCGAGCAGCAGGTCGAGCAGGACGGCCGGCAGCGGCACGACCATCAGCAGGACCAGCGCGATCATCAGCGCCGGGACGCCGATGCTCGCCGTGCGGGTGCTCGTGGGCTTCACAGTGCTCATGCGGCGGTGCCCGTGCGGCTGCTCATGTCAGGACGCTCTCTCGGACGGCGGGAGGGGCCGAGCCCCGGCGCTTGGCGGCGTAGACGACGGCGAGGACCTCGGCGACGGCTCGGAAGAGCTCGACCGGGATGCTGTCGCCGACCTCGGTGGCCCGGTACAGCGCGCGGGCGAGCGGCTTGTCGGCGATGACGGGGACCCCGTGCTCGCGGGCCACCGCCTTGATGCGGTCGGCCACGGCACCGGCGCCGCGGGCGACGACGACGGGGGCGCTCTTGCCGGCCTCGTAGGACAGAGCGACGACGAGGTGGGTCGGGTTGGCCAGCACGACGTCGGCCTTCGGCACCGCCTGGATCATGCGGGTCCGGCTGGCGGCGAGCATGCGCGAGCGGATCTGGCCCTTGGTGTGGGGGTCGCCCTCGGACTGCTTGTGCTCGTCCTTGATGTCCTGCGAGCTCATCTTCGCCTGCTTGTTGAAGCTGTGCCGCTGGTACCAGGCGTCGACCACGCCGACCAGGAGCGCGAGCGCGGCGACCTGCCACAGCAGCGTGCGGGCGACCGACCCGATGACGGACTGCATGCCCTCCCAGCCGCCACCGGAGCTGAGCAGCTGGGCGTAGCCGCTCTTGCAGACCGGGAACGACACGGCGGTGAGCAGCAGCAGCTTCGCGACGTTCTTGCCGAGGTCGACCAGGGAGTGCGTGCTGAACATCCGCTTGACGCTGTTCTTCGGGTTCAGCCGCTCGAACTTGGGCTTGAGCATCGCCGGGTTGGGCTTGCTGCGGGTCACGGCGACGCCGGACAGCAGGGCCGTCAGCCCGACGACGGCGATGCCCGGGGCCACGGCCCGGACGCAGTCGACGAGCAGCATCCAGGCGTAGGTGCGGCCGGTCTGCACGGCGTCGACGTCGGCGCTGCCGAGCACCAGCACGAGGTCCTGGCGCAGCGCGCCGAACAGCCGCGCCACCATGCCCGGCAGCACGAGCACGAGGGCCATCATCGAGACGCCCTGGGGCAGCTCCATCGAGCGGGCGGAGGAGCCCTTCTTGCGGAGGTCGGCGAGCTTCTTGGGTGTCGCCTTCTCGGTCTTCTCCCCGCTCACGAGCTCACCTGCAGCACCTTGAACGGCAGGTCGACCGCGGGCCCGACCAGGGGCACGAGCTGCTGCGGGAGCAGCGCCAGCGTCATGCCGGCCATGCTCAGCGCGACCAGGCCCTTCACCGGCAGGGCCAGGCCCAGGGTGCCGGCCTGCGGCACGAGCCGTCCCGCGAGGCCGAGGGCGACGTCGGTGAGGAAGAGGATGCCGAGCAGCGGTGCGCCGATCTGCAGGGCGCTGGCCAGCACCTGGGTGGCGGCGGAGCCGAGGGCGGCGGCGGCGCTGTGCGACAGGTGGGGGACGGCGTCGACGGGCAGGACCCGGAACGACTGGACGAAGCCGCCGAGCACGCTCTGGTAGGCCTCGGTGACGAAGAACAGCGCGCCGAACACGACCGTGAACATCCGGGAGAAGACGGCGGCGGGGGCGCCCGTGAGGGGGTCCATGATCGAGGCGGCCGAGAAGCCGCCCGAGGTGTCGAGCAGCGTCCCGGCGACCTCGAAGGCGGCGAACAGCAGCTGGGTCAGCGTCCCGAGCGCGAGGCCGACGGCCACCTGCACGAGCGCCGCGAAGACGAAGGGCGCCAGGCCCTCGGGGACGGCGTCGGGGGGCAGCAGCGGCGTGACGAACAGCGCGAGCGCGAGCGCGACGGCGAGGCGACCGACGGACGAGATGCCCTTGGCGGACAGGACCGGAGCCGCGACGACCCACGCGCTCGTGCGGGCCAGGACGAGCAGGAACGCGTAGAGCGTGTCCACCCCTCCGGGCAGCAGGGCTGCGGTCGTCGCGTCCACCGGTCAGCCGACCAGCTGCGGGATCTGGTGGAACAGCTCCTGGGTGAACTCGACGGAGATGCGCAGCATCCAGCCGCCGGTGAGCGCCAGGACGGCGCCGCCGAGCACCAGCTTCGGCACGGTCGACAGGGTCTGGTCCTGCACCTGGAAGACGGCCTGCGCGAGGCTGATGACGATGCCGCTGACGAGGGCGACGAGCAGCAGCGGGCCGCACAGCTTGGCGGCCAGGACGAGCGCCTGCGAGCAGATGTGGACGATGTCGGTCTCGGTCACGCGTTCCTCCTTGTCACGTCGGGTGCATCGACGCCGTCGGCGCTGCACTGGCCGGTTCACGCCTGGTCGGAAAGGGCCACGTCTACGGGGTCATGTGGAACGACTGGACCAGGGACTGGACCAGCAGGTACCAGCCGTCGACGGCGACGAACAGCAGCAGCTTGAAGGGCAGGGACACCAGCGACGGCGGCAGCATCGCCATGCCCATGGCCGACAGCGCGGCGCTGACCACGAGGTCGATCACCAGGAACGGGATGAAGATGATGAAGCCGATCAGGAAGGCGGCGCGCAGCTCTGAGATGACGTAGGCCGGGATCAGCGTCGTCAGGGGGATGTCGCTCTCGTCCTTCGGCGCGTCCTTGCCCGACAGCTCCACGAACAGCGTGAGGTCCTGCTCGCGGACCTGGTTCATCATGAAGTCGCGGAACGGGGCGATGCCCTTCTCGAAGGCCACGCTCTGGCTGATCTCGTTGTTCAGGTACGGCTGCACGGCGTCGTGGTTGGCCTTGCTGATCGCCGGCCCCATGACGAACAGGGTCAGGAACAGCGACAGGCCGATGAGCACCTGGTTCGGCGGGGTGCCCTGCGTGCCGATGGCGCTGCGCGTCAGGCCCATCACGATGACGATGCGCGTGAACGCCGTGATCATGATCAGCATGCCGGGCACCAGGCTGAGGCCGCCGAGCAGCAGGACCAGCGAGACGGGCTGGGTGAGGCCGCCCTTGCCGTCGCGGACGTCGAGCGAGCCGCCGGGGCCGGGCGTGAGGCTGGGGGCGGGGGTCGCCCCGGCGGGCCGCACGGGGGCGACCGGCGTGGGCGCGGTGAGGGAGGCGTCGCGCAGCGGGGCGGGGATGCCGGGGAAGGCGTGCCCGGGGGCGGCGGCCAGGACGGGCTGGGGGCTGGTCGCCGCGAAGGCGGGCGCCGCCAGCAGCAGGAGCGCGCCGACCAGGGCGACGAGGAGGGCGGCCGCCCGGGCGGTCAGGCCAGGCTGCTGTCCAGGTCGCTGGTGCGGGAGGTGGGCCGGCAGGACCGGGTCCACAGGTGCTCCTCGTGGCGCAGGGCATCCTTGCGTGCCACGGCGCGTCGCAGCGCGTGGCGGGAGGTGGGCGTCGCGGATCCGTCCGGGACGCGGGGGGGAGACTGGGGGCTGCGGGTGCGGCCTTCGGTGCTGGTGCGGGGGAGCGGGAGGACGACGGCGTCAGGGCCCGGGTGTGCGTCGCCGCGGACGCTGGCGAGCGCGGCGGTGACGGCGTCGGCGGAGACGTCGGTGCTGTCGGCCGGGCGGCGTCGGGCGACCCGGTAGGCGCTGCGCAGGAACTCGGCCGGCGTGGGCGGGACGGCCGTGGCAGGCGCGCTGCCGAGCCGGGCGCGGAGGGTGGCGGCGAAGTCGGCAGGTGCGGCGCTGACAGGGGCGGGGGCGACGACGGCCTCGGCCGCGACGGCCTGGGACGTCAGCAGGGTGACGGCGTGGTCCGTGACCCCGAGCAGGTACTCGGCGTCGCCCATGCGCACGACCGTGACGGCCGCGCCCTTGCCCAGCCGGGTCGAGCCGACGACCTGCAGCAGGCCGGCGCGCTTGTTCTTGAACCCGTCCGTGCGCTTGAGCACGTGCAGCACCACGAACAGCAGCGCGAACACGCAGCCGACGCGGAGCAGCAGGCCCAGGACCTGCACCTAGCGCTCCACGACCGCGGTGACGCGGACGCCGAACTCGCCGTCGATGACGACGACCTCGCCCTTGGCGACGAGGCAGCCGTTGACCAGGACGTCGACCGGGGCGTCGGCGGCGCGGTCCAGCTCGAGGACGGCACCCGGACCGAGCGAGAGCAGGTCGCGCAGCGGGAGCTTCACGCGGCCCAGCTCGACGGCCAGCTCGACCTGCACCTCCGACAGCAGGCGCAGCTCGCGCGCCTCCCCGCCGGGGGTGCCGGGGCCGAGGTCGGGGCAGGTCGGGGCGGTCCAGCGGCGGGAGGTCGGTGGCCTCGGCGCCCATGCGCGGGCCGCGGGGCGTCGGGACCAGGTCCTCGAGCGCCCGGGCGTAGGCCGGCTCGTCCGCCTGGACCGGTGCCGCAGCGACGGGCTCGGGCTCGGCCTCGACCACCGGGGCGGCGGCGCGGGGGAGCGGGGAGCCGGGCGCCCGCCCGGGGAACGCGTCCAGGAACTCGTCGGGCAGGGACATCTAGAGGCCTCCGAGCAGGTCGTGCACGACGACGGCGCGGCGCTTGCCCCGACGTCCGAGGGATGCGGTGAGGACGATGACGGGGTGCGCGCCGCCGGGCAGCACGCCCAGCAGGGTCGCCGCGGCCTCGGGGTCGAGCGAGAGCACGTCGCCGGGGGCGAGGTCCTCGACCTCGCCCGCGCTGACCGTGGTCGCCGGCAGGCGGAGCGAGACGTCGACGCAGACGTCGGCGAGGACGCGCTCGGTCGCGGACGCGGGCTCCAGCGCGGCCGGGCCGGTCTCGGCCGGCAGCAGCGACTTGGCGGGCAGGCACACGGTGACCACCACGGTGCCGGCCGGGAGGGCGAGCTCGAGCGGGACGGCGACGATCTCGCCGAAGCCGGCAGGCAGCGGCTGGTCGCTCACCGGACCGCAGGCCAGGCCGAGCACGCCGTGGTCGGCGAGGGCGTCGGCGACGGGGGAGAGGGCCGGCACGAGGTGGCGGACCAGCAGCTGCTGCTCCATCTCGCTGGCGGGCCGGTCCTCGGCCTCCCCGGTGCCGCCGAGCAGCAGGTCGGCGAGCGCCACGGCGTCGGCGCGCGCCACGAGCAGCAGGCCGGGGTCGGGCAGGCCGCAGGACAGCGGTGCCCAGACGACGCCGGGGCGGGCGACCTCGACGAGCGCCGCGCGGCGGACGCCCGGGCAGGTCACCACGACGTCGCGGCCGCAGGCGAGGCCGAGCAGCAGGCCGACGCGGGGCGCGCTGGCCACGACCGACGTGACCAGCCGCCCGGCGCCCGTGGGCATGGGCAGTGGCCCCGAGAAGTCGAAGAGGCTGGCGGAGGGCACGCCTCTTCTTCGTCCCGGGTGCGCGGGGACCGCATGGTGCGGCGGGACCATGCCCTGGACCACCCGGGGTGACCAGCACGGCTGGCCACCCCGGGCGCGCTCTCAGTGCCCGGAGGCCTTCTTCTCGCTCTTCTTCTCGCTCTTCTGCTCGGCCGAGGGCTCCGCGGCGGGGCTCGCGCCGGCAGCCGCCTTCGGCGCCGCGGCGGCCGGCGCCGCCTTGGCGGGCGGGGCCTCGACGACGATCTCGACGCGACGGTTGAGCGCGTAGGCGTGCTCGGTCGGTGCGTCCTCCCGGGGGCGGGTGTCGGCGTAGCCCGCGATGCTCAGGCGCTTGGCGCTGATGGAGGCCTTGTCCATGAGCTGGCGGGCCACAGCGGTGGCACGCATCGCCGACAGCTCCCAGTTCGAGGCGTAGCGCGAGCTCGAGATCGGCCGGCTGTCCGTGTGGCCCTCGACGATCAGCGGGTTGCCGACCCCCTTGAGGACCTCGCCGAGCCCGTCGAGCATCGCGGTGCCCTGGCGGGTCACCTCGGCGTCGCCGCTCTCGAACAGGACCGCGCTGGTGACGTAGAGGACGAGCCCCCGGGCGTCGACCTTGGCCTCGACCTTGTCGGCCAGGCCGGCCTTCTCGAGCTCCTTGTCGATGCGCTTCTTGAGCTCGGTCAGGGCCTTCGGGTCCAGGATCTTGCCGCCGGTGTTGGCCGACCACTTGTCGGCCTGCGCGATCGGGGTGCCGTCCCTGGGCGCGAGGGGCTGCTCGCTGATGTCGCCCTCGGTCGGCACGCCCTCGCCGGGCAGCGACGGCAGCGTGGTGCCCGTGCCCTCGGCGAACGCCTCCTTGAACGTCTGGAACTTCTTGAGGTCCAGGCTGGAGATGGCGAACATCATGAGGAACGTGACCATGAGGAGGGTCATCATGTCGGCGAGGGCGATGAGCCAGGCCTCGCTCGGGTGCTCGTCGTGCTCCTCGTGGTGCTTCCTGCGGCGCGCGCCGCCGTGGCTGCCGTGGCCTCCGGACACGGCTACGCCGCCTTCTTCTCGCCGGGCTTCTCGCCGACGCCCTCGCGGACCTTCGGCGAGAGGTGGCTCTTGAGCTTCTCGCCGACGGCGCGCGGGCTGACCCCGGCCTGGATCGCGAGGATGCCCTCGACGATCATCTGCCGGTGCTGGGCCTCGGCGGCCGACACCCGCTTCATCTTGTTGGCGATCGGCATGAAGAAGACGTTGGCGATGCCGATGCCCCAGAGCGTGGCGATGAAGGCTGCGGAGATGGCGTGCCCCATCTCCGCCGGGTCCTCCATGTGGCCGAGGGCGAGGGTCAGGCCCAGCACGCAGCCGACGATGCCGATGGCCGGGGCGTACGTGCCGCAGTCCATGTGGAACTTGGCCGCGATCTTGTGGCGCTCCTTCATCGCGGCGATGTCGGCCTCCAGCACCTCGGCGACCTCGTCGCTGTCGGTGCCGTCGATGACGAGCTCCAGGCCGCGCTTGAGGAACGGGTCCTCGACCCCCTTGGCCTTCTCCTCGAGCGCCAGCAGGCCGTCGCGGCGGGCGGTGTCGGCGTACTCCATGAGCTCGCTGACCGCGGCGGCGCCGTCCAGCTTCTTGCCGGGCAGCATCATCTTCATCGTGGCCTTGAAGCC
>JAODNQ010000111.1 GCA_025464695.1 Frankiales bacterium
CAAGACCAGCACCGTCGAGGTCTGCGAGGGCTTCCGCAAGGCCGACGGCGGCACGGTCCGGGTGCTGGGGCTCGACCCGCGCGACCCCGCCCTGCGCCCTCGCATCGGCGTCATGCCGCAGGGCGGCGGCGCCTACCCCGGGCTGCGGGCGGCGGAGATGCTGCGGCTGGTCGCCTCCTACAGCGCGCACCCGCTGGACCCCGACGACCTCCTGGACCGGCTGGGCCTGCGCGAGGTCGCCGCGACGTCGTACCGGCGGCTGTCCGGCGGGCAGCAGCAGCGGCTGTCGCTGGCCTGCGCCGTGGTCGGACGGCCCGAGCTGGTCTTCCTCGACGAGCCGACCGCAGGCCTCGACCCGGCCGCGCGGCGGGCCACCTGGGACCTCGTCGAGGCGCTGCGCCGCGACGGCGCCACCGTCGTCCTCACGACGCACCTCATGGACGAGGCCGAGCGGCTGGCCGACGACGTCGTCATCGTGGACGCCGGGAAGGTCGTCGCGGAGGGCACCGTCCAGGAGCTCACCCGGACGGGCGCCGCCGACCAGCTGCGCTTCTCCGCCACGCCCGGCCTCGACCTCGACCAGCTCGTGCGGGCCCTGCCCGAGGGCGTCGTCGGCAAGGAGTCGCCGGCGGGCCAGTACCTGCTGGAGGGCGTCATCGACCCGCAGCTGCTCGCCACGGTGACCAGCTGGTGCGCCAGCCACGGCGTCATGGCCCGCGACCTGCGCGTGGAGCACCGCAGCCTCGAGGACGTCTTCCTCGAGCTCACCGGACGGGAGCTGCGCGCATGACCCGCACCCCAGCCCGTCGCTCGCTGCGCTCACGACCCGCCGGGGGCCCCGCATGACCCGCACCACCGCACCGAGCACGTGGACCGACGGCGCGCTGGCTCCTCGGCCCGGCCAGGCGCCGCGGGCCGCCATGCTCCGGGCCCAGACCGGCGCCGAGCTCAAGCTGCTGCTCCGCAACGGCGAGCAGGTCCTGCTCAACCTCGTCGTGCCGCTCGGCCTGCTCGTGGTCGTGACGCTGCTGCCCTTCGTCGACGTCGCCGGCGCCGACACCCGCTCCGAGCGGGCCGCCTTCTTCGTACCGGGCGTCCTCGCGCTGGCGCTGATGAGCTCGGCGTTCACCGGCCAGGCCATCGGCCTCGGCTTCGAGCGCCAGTACGGCGTCCTCAAGCGGCTCGGCGCGACCCCGCTGCCCCGCTCGGTGCTCCTGCTGGCCAAGACCACGGCGGTGCTCGCGGTGCAGCTGCTCCAGCTGCTGCTCATCGGCGGGGTCGGCCTGGCCCTGGGATGGCACCCGCACGGCGACCCCGTCAGCGTCCTGCTGCTCGTGGTCCTCGGCACGGCGGCCTTCAGCGGGCTGGGCCTGCTCCTCGGCGGCACCATGCCGGGCCTGCGGACCCTCGCGGTCGCCAACCTCGTGTGGCTGGTGCTGCTCGTCCTCGGCGGCGTCATGTTCCCCCTCAGCGAATTCGGCCCGGCCGAGGGCGTGCTGCGGCTGCTCCCCACCGCGGCGCTCTCGCACGGCCTGCGCGAGGTCCTGCGCGACGGCGCCACCGCGCCGGTCCGCGACGTCCTGGCGCTCGCCGCCTGGGCGGTCGCCGGTCTCTCCGCCGCCACGCGCTTCTTCCGCTGGGAGTGAGGTAGAGGACGGCCGTGACCCGTCGTCCCCGCCTGCCCCTGCTCGCGGCCCTGCTGGCCGTCCTCGCCGCCCTGCTCGGCTGGCGACGGCGTCGTCGCGTGGCCCTGCTCGACGCCCCCGGCCCGGCCGGTGGCGTCCGCACCACCGACGGGCTGCGGCTGCACGTCGAGGAGGACGGCGACCCCGACGCCCCGCTGACGGTCGTCTTCTCGCACGGCTTCACCGCCCAGCTCGAGGAGTTCCTCCTGCAGCGGGAGACGCTCAGGAGCCGGGCCCGGCTGGTGCTCTACGACCAGCGCGGCCACGGGCGCAGCCCGCTCGGGGACCCGAAGGACGCCACCTTCGACCAGCTCGGACGCGACCTCAACAGCGTGCTCGAGCAGCGCGTCCCCACCGGTCCTGTCCTGCTCGTGGGCCACTCCATGGGTGGCATGACGCTCATGAGCTTCGCGCGCCAGCACCCCGACGTCGTGCGCGACCGGGTGGCCGGGGCGTTCCTGCTCGCGACGTCCGCGGGCGAGCTGGTCACCACGGGCGTGCTGGGCGCGGCGGTGCGGGTGGGGTCCGCCCTGCACCTCGTGCCCGTGTGGCTGCGGCTGCTGCGCCTGGCCGCCCCGCTGCTGGAGCGCGGCCGCAAGCGCGGCACGAAGCTCGGCTACCGCTTCTACGAGCGCTACCTGTTCGGCTGCGACGACGTCGAGCCCGAGCTCGTGCGCCTGGTGCAGGACCTGCTGGAGGCCTGCCCGATGACCACCAGCGCGGCCTTCTACCCGGCCTTCCTGGCCCACGACGAGACGGCTGCGCTGCCGGTGCTCGCCCAGGTCCCGACCACCGTCCTCGTCGGCGACTGCGACCGCCTGACCCCGGCCTCGCACAGCCGCCGGATGGCGCAGGACCTCGGGCCGGACGTGCGGCTGGTCGTCGTTCCCGGCGCGGGGCACAGCGTGAACATCACGCGGCAGTCGGTCGTGGACGAGGCGCTGCTGGAGCTCCTCGAGCGCGCGACCGCCGGGGTCAGCGCGGCCTGAGCAGCCCGTCGCGCAGGGTGCAGATGTCGGCGGCCGCCCGGGCCGCCACCTCGCTCAGCGTGCTGCGGGACTCGAAGCCGTCGATCAGCGGACCGAGCACCAGCGGGCCGAGCGCGAGGCTCAGCACCTGCACCGCCGCGTAGTCGAGGTCGGCGCCCGGCCGGACCCGTCCGGCGGCCTCCGCGACGCCGAGCCCGTGCCGCACCACACCGAGCAGCTCGCCCACGAGCGCCTCCCCCGCCGGACCGCCGTCGAGCAGGACCCGCCGCAGGTACCCGCGGACCGCCGGGTCGCCGACCACGGCGCCGACCTCGACCGGGTCGCCGTCGAGCACCGCCCGGGCCGCGCCCTTCAGGGTCTCGGTGAGCTCGCCCACGACCCGCTCGTCGGCGGCCTCGCGCAGCGCGTCCTTGGTGCCGAAGTGGTGCATCACGTTGGCCGGCGAGACCCCGGCCGCCGCGGCGACCGACCGCACCGACGTCCCCGCGAAGCCGCTCTCCCCGAACAGCCGCACGGCCTCGCGCAGGACGCGCTCGCGCCCGTCGCCGCGGGCGACCGTCTCGGAGGTCACGGGCAGATCATCACAGACCGGGCGCGCCCCTGCCGACAGGCCGCACCGCTGCGCCGCACCTACCCTGGAGGGGTGCCGGTCCCCCGCCCGTCCGTGACCACCGTGCGCCGGCTGGCTCTCGCCAGCGTGGTCGCCAACAGCGTCATCGTCGTCACCGGGGGCGCCGTCCGGCTGACCGCCAGCGGCCTCGGCTGCCCGACGTGGCCGAGCTGCACCGGCACGAGCTACGTCAACCAGCCGGAGTACGGCGTCCACGGCTACATCGAGTTCGGCAACCGGCTGCTGACCTTCGCGCTCACCGCCGTCGTCGTCGCCCTGGTGGTTGCGACCGTCCGCGCCCGACCCCGTCGCCGCGACCTGGTGCGGCTGGCCGTCCTCGGCGCCCTCGGCATCCCGGCGCAGGCGGTCCTCGGCGGCATCACGGTCCTGACCGGCCTCAACCCGTGGACCGTGATGGCGCACTTCCTGCTGTCCTCGGTGCTCGTCGGCCTCGCCACGGTGCTGCACGTGCGGGCCGGCGAGGGCGACGCCCCGCGCCGCACCGTCGTCCGGGAGCCGCTGCGGCCGCTGGCCTTCGGCCTGCTCGGGCTCACCGCCGCCGTGCTGGCCGTCGGCACGGTCGTCACCGGCTCCGGCCCGCACTCGGGCGACGTCGACGCCGGGCGCACCGGCCTGGACCCGGGGGCCGTCGCCCAGCTGCACGCCGACCTCGTCCTGCTGCTCGTCGGCGCCACCGTCGGCCTGTGGGTCGCCCTCCGGGCCACCGAGGCGCCGCGCCGGGCCGTGCAGGCCGCCCTCGTCCTGCTCGGAGTGGAGCTGTCCCAGGGGCTGGTCGGCTTCGTCCAGTACTTCACCGCGCTGCCGGTCGTCCTGGTCGCGGCGCACCTCGCGGGGTCCTGCGTCGTGCTCGTGGCAGCCGTCCGGGTCGTCCTGGCCACCCGGGACCGAGGTCCCCTCGCGGCCCCGGCCCAGGTCCCCGGCCAGCGGGTGCTGCAGGACGCCTGAGCGACCCCGGGGGGCTGCGGTTCGCCGGCGGACGACGGGGCCGGACTGGGCAGCACGGGTGAGGTTCCGGTGCTGCTGCGCGCGGATCGAGCACGCCCTCACCGGCAGGCGCCCCACCCCGTGCGGCGGGTCCACCCGGTGCCGACTGTCGGCTGAGGACCCGGTCCGGGGGCACACGACGGGTCCCAGGCCGACAGTCACCGAGCAGGCACGGGCCGGGGACCAGGTCCGGGATCGCGGGACAGGCGGTCCTGGTCGCCGGCCGGGAGGCGACGCAGGCGGTCCTGGTCGTCAGCCGGGAGGGGACGCCGACCCGGGAGGCGGTGCGGAGGCGGACGACCGGACTGAGACGCCCCGACTGTCGAGGCAGGGCCCGGCTGGGGAGAGACCAACGGGTCCTAGGGCGACACCCGCCGAGGCTGGCACGGTCCCGGACGGCTCAGCGGCCGACCCGCGGGACGGCACTCCTGCCGTCCCGCGGCCTCAGACGAACTGGTCGACCGCCACGGCGAGGAACAGCAGCGCCAGGTAGGTGATGGACCAGTGGAACAGCCGCATGGGCGTGCCCGGATCGTCGGCCGCGGCGGAGCGGACCCACAGGTGGTTCTCCCGCAGGAACACGGCGCCGAGCGCCAGCGCCGCGCCGGCGTAGAGCGGGCCGGACGCGCCGAGCGGCCACCAGAGGAGCAGGGACACGACCACCATGGCCACGCTGTACAACGCACTGCGCCGGGCCACGACCAGCGGCGGGGCCACGACCGGCAGCATGGGCACGCCGGCGTTGGCGTAGTCGTCGCGGTAGCGCATGGCCAGCGCCCAGGTGTGCGGGGGCGTCCAGAGGAAGATCACGCCGAAGAGCACGAGCGGAGCGAGCCCGACGTCGCCCGTGACGGCCGACCAGCCGATGACGACCGGCATGCAGCCGGCGACGCCGCCCCACACCACGTTCTGCGACGTCCGGCGCTTGAGCACCATCGTGTAGACGAGGACGTAGAAGGCGATCGTCGCGACGGCGAGCCCGGCGCTCAGCCAGTTGGTCAGCAGCCCCAGGGTGAGCGCCGACAGGACGCCGAGGACGAGGCCGAAGACCAGTGCGGCGCGGGAGCTGACGGTCCGGCGGGCCAGCGGGCGCTTCTCGGTCCGGTGCATGAGGACGTCGATGTCCTGGTCGTACCAGCAGTTCAGGGCGTTCGCGCTGGCCGCGGCCAGCGTCCCGCCGAGCAGCGTGGCGAGGACGAGCCCGAGCGACGGCAGGCCCCGCGCGGCGAGCACCATGGTGGGCACCGTGGTCACGAGCAGCAGCTCGATGACGCGGGGCTTGGTGAGCGCGACGTAGGCGCCGAGGGTCTCGGCGGCCCGCAGACGGGCCGAGGCGGGGGCGACGGCAGGCGGGTCGGCGAGCGTCGTCACAGGGCGAAGACTACCGGCGGACCCGGAGGCCGGCCCACCCGCGGCCGACCGCCGCCGTGTGCGGTCGGGCACAGCCTCGGGGACAGGTTCGCTCCGCGGGCGGGTGGGCACGGCAGCGGTAGGGTCCGGATCAAGATCACCGACCGTCAGCTGCCACCCGAGGGGTCCCGTGAGCGTCACCACCACGCCGTCAGAGCTCGACTGGTCGGAGCTCGACCGACGCACGGTCGACGTCGCCCGCGCTCTCGCCATGGACGCTGTCGAGGCGGCCGGCTCGGGGCACCCGGGCACTGCGATGAGCCTCGCCCCGGCGGCGACGCTGCTCTTCCAGCGCTTCCTGCAGCACGACCCGTCCGACCCCGCCTGGCCGGGCCGCGACCGCTTCGTCCTGAGCTGCGGCCACTCCTCCATCACGCTCTACACCCAGCTGTACCTGTCGGGCTACGGCCTGACGCTGGAGGACCTCGCCCACCTGCGGCAGTGGGGCTCGCTCGCCCCGGGCCACCCGGAGCACGGCCACACCCCCGGTGTCGAGACCACCACCGGTCCGCTGGGCCAGGGCGTCGGCAACGCGGTCGGCATGGCCATGGCGGCCCGGCGCGAGCGCGGGCTGCTCGACCCCGACGCCGCTCCGGGTGAGAGCCCGTTCGACCACACGGTCTGGTGCATCGCCTCCGACGGCGACCTCGAGGAGGGCGTCAGCGCCGAGGCCAGCAGCCTGGCCGGCACCCAGCAGCTCGGCAACCTGGTGCTGGTCTGGGACGACAACCGGATCTCCATCGAGGACGACACGCAGATCGCCTTCACCGAGGACGTCGTCGCCCGGTACGAGGCCTACGGCTGGCACTGCCAGCGGGTCGACTTCGTGCAGGAGGACGGCTCCTACCGCGAGGACCCGGGGGCGCTCGCCGCCGCCCTCGAGGCCGCCCGCGCCGAGACCGGACGGCCGTCCTTCATCGCGCTGCGCACGATCATCGGCTGGCCCGCCCCGACCAAGCAGGGCACCGGCAAGGCCCACGGCAGCGCCCTCGGCGCAGACGAGGTGAAGGCCACCAAGGAGGTCCTGGGCCTGCCGACCGAGGCGTTCCAGGTCCCGGACGAGGTCCTCGCCCACGCCCGTGAGGTCGTCGCCCGCGGCCGGGCCACCCACGCCGCCTGGCAGACCCGGTACGACGCCTGGGCCGCCGCGAACCCCGAGGGCCTCGCCCTGCACCACCGCCTGCAGAAGCGCGAGCTCCCGGCCGGCTGGACCGAGCAGCTCCCGGTGTTCGAGGCCTCGCAGAAGGGCGTCGCGACCCGCAAGGCCAGCGGCGAGGTGCTGACGTCCCTCAAGGACGTGCTGCCCGAGCTGTGGGGCGGCTCGGCGGACCTCGCCGAGAGCAACAACACGACCATGGAGGGCGAGCCGAGCTTCCTGCCCGAGGACCGGCAGACGAAGAGCTGGAGCGGCAACCCGTACGGGCGCACCCTGCACTTCGGCATCCTCGAGCACGCCATGGGCGCGATCATGAACGGCATCGCGCTGCACGGCGGCACCCGCGTCTACGGCGGCACGTTCCTCGTCTTCTCGGACTACATGCGCGGCGCCGTGCGGCTGGCCGCCCTCATGGGG
>JAODNQ010000119.1 GCA_025464695.1 Frankiales bacterium
CGCGCTGGCTGGTCAGCTCCTCGACGAGGTCCTGCAGCCGCGCGACCCGCTCGTCGACGACGTCCTGCGGCAGGTGGTCCGGCAGGCCCTCGGCCTCGGTGCCGTCCTCGTCGGAGTACCCGAACACGCCGACGACGTCGAGCCGCGCCTCGACGAGGAAGCGCTCGAGCTCGGCGACGTCGGCCTCGGTCTCGCCGGGGAAGCCGACGATGACGTTGCTGCGGACGCCGGCCGTCGGGGCCTTGCTCCGGACGGTGCCGAGGAGGTCGAGGAAGCTGTCGGTGCTGCCGAACCGGCGCATGCGGCGCAGCACGGTCGGCGACGAGTGCTGGAAGCTCATGTCGAAGTACGGCATGACGCCCGGGGTGCTGGTGAGCACGTCCACGAGGCTCGGCCGCATCTCGGCGGGCTGCAGGTAGGACAGCCGCACCCGCGGGACGATGGTGGCGAGCTCAGGCAGCAGGGTCTCGAGCAGGCGCAGGTCGCCGAGGTCCTTGCCGTAGGAGGTGCTGTTCTCGCTGACGAGCACGACCTCCTGGACGCCGTGCTCGGCGAGCCAGCGGGCCTCGGCGAGGACGTCGGAGGGCCGGCGGGACACGAAGGCGCCGCGGAAGCTCGGGATGGCGCAGAACGAGCAGCGGCGGTCGCAACCGGAGGCCAGCTTGAGGGGGGCGACGGGGCCGTCGTCGAGACGCTTGCGCAGGACGGTCGGGCCGCCGGCGTGGCCGGGGATGCCGACGCTCGCGTCGCCCGGCTCCATCACCTTCGCGCGCTCGACCGGGCTGATCGGGAGCAGCCGGCGGCGGTCGCCGGGGGTGTGGCTGAGGACCTGGGCGCCGTCGAGCACGGACTGCAGGTGGGTGGAGAGCTCGCCGTAGGAGTCGAAGCCGAGGACGGCGTCGGCCTCGGGCAGCTGCTCGGCCAGGTCCTTGCCGTAGCGCTCGGCGAGGCACCCGACGGCGACGACCTTGGCGCCCGTGTCGGACGCGGCGAGCAGCGTGTCGATCGAGTCCTTCTTGGCGCTCTCGACGAAGCCGCAGGTGTTCACGACGACGACGTCGGCCTGCTCGCCCTCCCCCGCGGTCTCCCAGCCGGCGGCGTCGAGCCGGCCGGCGAGCTCCTCGGAGTCGACCTCGTTGCGGGCGCAGCCCAGGGTGACGAGGCGGACGGAGCGGCGGGCGGACACGCTCCCAGCGTACGGCCGGGCAGGGCGGGTCCGGGCGCTTCGGCGTGGGCGTGACCGGGGGCACAGGCCTGGCGTCTTCGGGCGGTCGAGCGTCGGGCGGGACCGCTGGCCCGGACAGCGGTCGCGGTGTGGTCGGGCGTGGGGCGTGACCGCCGGCACCGTCAGCGCGTCTCCGGTACGGCCGGGTGTCGGGGCGTCTGCTCAGGGGACGCGGGTCAGGCGGGGACCAGCCCCTTCGGCCCGCAGGTGAAGCGGCGCACCGCACCGGTGCGGCCCGCCGGCACCAGGTCGCGCCCGGCGCAGCCCACGGCGAGCGCTCCCGCGTTGCCTGCGAGCAGCGTGAGCTCGCGCGCGTCCGCGAAGTCCTTGGGCGACGACCCCGCCGCGAGGACGCCCTCGAACACGAGGCCCTTCGGCCCGGCCACCCTGACCCAGCTCGAGCCGTCCACCACCCGCAGGCGGAGGCGAGCACCGGCCACGGGGGCCGCCGTCGGCCGGACGACAGGGGGGACGACGGGCCGGACGGTCGCGGCCACGGGCGCAGGGGACGGGAGCCGGTCGGCGACGGTCGGGGTGCGGGAGCTGGACCGCAGCACCCCCACGACCAGCAGGCCGGCGAGCACCGCGAGGGCGGCGACCAGCGCCGCGCCCCACCGGGGAGCGTGACGCTCGGGGGCCGCGACCGGGACGTGCAGGCCGCCGACGCGCTCCACCCCGAGGTGCGGTGGGTCGAGGACCGGCGCGGGAGCGCCGACCTCGGCGTCGAAGGGCGCGAGCAGGACCTCGGGATCGACGCCGAGCGCCTGGGCGACGCTCCGCAGGTGACCGCGGGCGTAGACGTGGCCGCCGCTGCTGGAGAGCTGGCCCGCCTCGAGGTCGCGCAGGACGGCGGGACGCACGCGGGTGCGGGCGCTGACCTGCTCGACGGAGGCACCGGCGGACAGCCGCGCGGTGGTGAGCGCGCGCACCCAGTCCGGCACGCCGGGTGCGGCAGCGACGGGCGGGGAGGGAGGAGGCACGTCGGCGCCGGCGGGCCCGGCGTCGGCAGCAGCAGCCCCGGGTGTCGCGGAGGGCCACGGTGGGATGGGCACGGCCGGTCCAGGCACGGGGCCGGGGGCGACGGGGGCGGGCGCGACGGGTCCCTGCACGGGAGGCGCGGCGTCCGCGCCCGGGTTCGTCCGTGGCTTCGGCACGGGGACGGGCGTGGCTGCGCGGGGAGCGGAGCCGGTCGCGGTGCGTGGTCGCCCCTGCGAGCCCGTCCTGGGCTGGTGCGCCGCTGCGTCCTTGCGGCGTCGGCTCGTCATGCGTCGGCCTCCTCGGGCCTTGCCGACGGGGTGCCCGTCGGGGGGCGAGCGTAGAGCCGCTGCACCGGCACGGTCCACGCGCCGCACGGGTGAGGCGCGCCGTCGTTCGTCACAGCGGGCGGCCCCTGCCGCGGGCCGTCAGCTGGCACCGGGGCCCTCCTGCCGGCCGCCGTGCCGCACCAGCGCGTCGACCCGCGTACCGGCAGCAGCCGGAGCTCGCAGGTCGAGGTGGAGCAGCACCTGGTCGAAGCGCTCGTCGCCGACCGCGATGAAGTCGGGGCGCCGCCCCGTCGTCACGAAGCCGAGCCCGGCGTACATCCGCAGGGCCCCGTGGTTGTTGCCGCGGCAGTCCAGGGTGAGCACCTCCACGCCGGCCTCCCGGGCGTCGTCGACGAGAGCCGAGGTGACGGCTCGTCCGACGCCCTGCCCGCGCGCCCGCGGGTCGACCATGACCTTGCGCACCTCGGCGTTCTGCGCGGTGACGGCGTAGGCGTGCCGGCCCCACGAGCCGCTGCCCAGCAGCCGGTCCCCGTCCCAGGCGAGGACGGTGCGCGACCCGGCCAGCCCGTCGACCCACTCCCGCACCTCGTCCGCGCTGGGCACGGCGAGCCACCCCACCGCTCCCCCGGCGCCGGCAACGGTCTGCACGAGGGAGGTCAGGGTCTTGTACGGCGCGTTCGCGTGGTCCAGCCAGGCGAGCCTCAGTCCGAGCCGCCGCGCATGGTCAGGAGCACGGCGTCGACCTCGTCGGGGCGGACCAGCACGTCGCGGGCCTTCGACCCCTCGGACGGCCCGACGACGCCGCGGCTCTCCATGAGGTCCATCAGGCGGCCCGCCTTGGCGAAGCCGACCCGCAGCTTGCGCTGGAGCATCGAGGTGGAGCCGAACTGCGTGCTGACCACCAGCTCGACGGCCTGGCAGAGCAGGTCGAGGTCGTCGCCGATGTCCTCGTCGACCTCCCGCTCCTTGGCCGGTGCGACGGTGATGTCCTCGCGGAACGCCGGCTGCCGCTGCCCCTTGACGTGCTCGACGACCGCGGCGACCTCCTCGTCGGTCACCAGGGCGCCCTGCACGCGCAGCGGCTTGCTCGCGCCCATGGGCAGGAACAGGCTGTCGCCCTTGCCGATCAGCTTCTCCGCGCCGGGCTGGTCGAGGATGACCTTGCTGTCGGTACCGCTCGACGTCGCGAAGGCGAGCCGCGAGGGCACGTTGGCCTTGATGAGGCCGGTGACGACGTCGACCGACGGGCGCTGCGTCGCGATGACGAGGTGGATGCCGGCAGCGCGGGCCAGCTGCGTGATGCGGACGATCGAGTCCTCGACGTCGCGCGGGGCGACCATCATGAGGTCGGCGAGCTCGTCGATGACGACCAGCAGGTACGGGTACGGGGTGTAGACCCGCTCGCTGCCCTCCGGGGCGGTCAGCCGGCCCTCGCGCACCGCCCGGTTGAACTCGTCGACGTGGCGGAACCCGCTGGCGGCGAGGTCGTCGTAGCGCATGTCCATCTCGCGCACGACCCACTGCAGCGCCTCGGCGGCCTTCTTCGGGTTCGTGATGATCGGCGTGATGAGGTGCGGGATGCCCTCGTAGCTCGTCAGCTCGACCCGCTTCGGGTCGACCAGCACCATGCGCACCTGGTCCGGCGTCGCCCGGGTGAGGATGCTGACCAGCAGACTGTTGATGCAGACCGACTTGCCGGCCCCGGTCGCACCGGCGATGAGGATGTGCGGGGTCTTCGCGATGTTCGCGCAGACGAAGCCGCCCTCGATGTCCTTGCCCAGCGCGACGAGCATCGGGTGGGGGTCGTTCTGCGCCACCGAGCTGCGCAGGATGTCGCCGAGGCTGACGTTCTCGCGGTCGGTGTTGGGGATCTCGATGCCGATGGCGCTGCGGCCCGGGATGACGTCGATGATGCGCACGTCGGGGCTCTTGACGGCGTAGGCGATGTTGCGCTGGAGCGTCTTGATCCGCTCGACCTTGACCGCCGGCCCGAGCTCGACCTCGTACCGGGTGACGGTGGGCCCGCGGCTGAAGCCGGTGACGCTGGCGTCGACCTGGAAGTCGACCAGCACCTGTGACAGCGCCGCGATGATCTCGTCGTTGGCCGCGCTGCGCTTCTTCGGCGGCGTCCCCGTGCCGAGCAGGTCCTGGGGCGGCAGGACGTAGCCGGTGGGGTCGGGCGTGGGCGACAGCTCCAGCTGCTCGACCGCGGGCGGCACCGGGACGTGGACGGGCGGCTCGGGCTCGTGGCGCAGCGGTGCGCTCTCGTGCTCGAGCAGCACCGGGTTGATGTCCTCGGGAGCGGCCTGCGGCGCGAGCCCGACCCGGCGGCGCGGCCGGTTCCGGATCAGCGGCTCCATCGGGGGCAGGGGCTCGGGCGCCGGCTGCGGCGCGGGGCGGCGCAGCAGCCGGTCGCGCAGCGCTCCCAGCGCCTCGGGCACCTGGTGGATCGGCGTGGCGGTGACGACCAGGAGGCCGAAGCCGGCCAGGAGCAGCAGCAGCGGCACGGCCACCCAGCCGGTGACCGCGGCCTGCAGCGGGCTGCCGAGCGCGAAGCCGACCAGCCCGCCCTGGTCGCGGCCGCCGAGGACGTGCA
Source organism: Frankiales bacterium (assembly GCA_025464695.1). Next base: position 5,087 of record JAODNQ010000119.1, read on the forward strand.
GGACGCCGAGCCCGCCGAGCGACAGCGCGGCCCAGCCGACGACCAGCCGGCCCCGACCGCCCTTGCTGACCGGGTGGCGCAGCACGCGCCAGGCGCTCGCGGCGAGCAGGAGCGGCAGCAGGAGGGCGCCCCGCCCGACGAGCGTGCGCAACAGCCCGGCGACGGCGTCGCCTGCTCCTCCGGCGTGCCACCACGCGCCGCCGGCGGCGATCAGGGCTGCCGCCACCAGCAGCAGGCCCAGGCCGTCGCGGCGGTGCGCGGGGTCGAGCTCCTTGGCGCCGCCCGCGACCGTGCGACTGGCGCTTCCCAGGGCGGACGAAGCGACGCCCCACAGGCGCAGGAGCAGCCGGCCCAGAGCGCGCAGCGTCACGGCCAGGCCGTGACCCGCTTTGGCGGCGGCGCCGGGGCCCTGCGAGGGCGGCGGCGTCCGCTGAGCCGGGGTTTTCTTCGACGCCGGGCGCTTGGTGCTCGTCGTCGCGCCCCCACGGCCGGAGCCCGCACTGCTGGAGCCGCCGGAGCGGGTGCGGGAGGGCGTACCGGTGGCCATGGTCGGACGGTACCGCCGAGGTGCGACAGGGTCCGGTGCACCGACGCCGACACGCGGCCCGTGACCGGACCGTGCTCCTGCGCCCGGACCCCCCAGGGCGCGACGTCTGCGGCCCAGACCGCCGCCCCGTGCCTGCGTGGCCCTTGGGGCAGCCAGGGTGACGATCGAGCCCGCCTGTGCCGAGAACGCCCTCGACGTCGGACACGCCGGCGTGTCCGAGCAGGAGACGTGGTCTCGAGCACGGCCCGCGGTCTCCAGCACGGCCCGAGGTGTTGAGCACGGCCCGGAGGCTCGAGCACAGCCCGCACCCTCCGGTGCAGCCGACGGTCTCGAGCCCGGCCCGCCCGGCCGCCCGGCCGCTGCCTGCCGCCGCTGCCGCCATCGCCGCCGCCGCTGCCGCCGCT
>JAODNQ010000159.1 GCA_025464695.1 Frankiales bacterium
CGCGGCCGCGTGGCGCCGCCGCGCCGACGCGCTGCAGGTGCGGGAGAAGGCGGCGTCGGACGACCTCGTCAGCCAGGCCGACACCGAGGCCGAGGAGGCGGTCCGCGCCGTCCTCGACGCGCGCCGCCCCGACGACGCGCTGCTGGGCGAGGAGGGCGGCAGCCGCGGGGGCACCAGCGGCGTCCAGTGGCTCGTCGACCCCGTCGACGGGACCACCAACTACCTGTACGGCCGGCCCGACTGGGCGGTCAGCGTCGCGGCGCAGCGCGACGGGCAGCTGCTCGCGGCCGTCGTCGTGGAGCCGGCGCTGGGCCGCAGCACCTGGGCGTCGTCGGGAGGCGGCACCTGGGCCGACGGCGTGCGTGTGCCACCCCTGGCGCAGAGCGACCTGTCGCGCGCGCTGGTCGAGCTCAACCTCGGCCGGCCCGACCAGAAGCACGCCGCGGGGCGCCTGCTCGACGCGCTCGTGCCGGCCGTCCGCGACGTCCGCCGCGGGGGCAGTGCGGCCTCCGCGCTCGCGCAGGTCGTCACGGGCCGCGCCGACGCCGCCTGGGTGCCCGGCCTGCAGCCCTGGGACTGCGCGGCCGGGGTGCTGCTCGTGACCGAGGCGGGCGGCACGGTGGGCGACCTGTCCGGACCCGCGCCTGGGCGCGTTCCCACCAGCGGCGACGTCCTCGCCGCCCCTCCCGGCCTGTGGGAGCCGCTGCGGCAGCTGCTCGCCCCGCTCTACCGGCAGACCGCCCCGAGCGGCTGAGCCGGCCGGTCCACCCGCCACACCTGCACCCCGCCCCGCACCTCGTCGGCGGTCCGGCCCGTCAGCCGCACCAGCAGGGCGTCCACCTGGCCCGCGCCGCTCGCGGTCGGGTCCACCACGACCGCCGTCACGCGCAGGCCGGCCCAGTCGGCACGCACCTGCTGCAGCAGGGACGCGGGCACGCTCCCGCACCCGGAGCGGGCGGCGCCGAGCGCGGCCCGCTCCCAGGCCCGGACCCCGCCGTCCTGCGTGCCGCGGCCGTCGGCCCCCCGCGTGATGACGTGGCCGCCGGTCGTGCGGTAGCGGAAGTCCGCGGCCGCCTGCCATGACACAGGGCTGCTCGTCGCGCTGCCCGGGTGCCGGCGCGGCACCGGCCAGGTCTGCAGCACGCTCCCCCGGGCCAGCTCCCGGACGCCGTCCCCGGTGGACCAGGCGGGCACCGTCGCGGGCACGTACGCGTACGGCCAGCTCGGCAGCAGGGGCACGGCGACCGCCAGGGCGACGACGGCCGCGCCTGCCCGGCCGAGCGCGGTGCGCGGCAGCGTCCAGGCATCGCTCGCCGCGGCGAGGGCCAGCACCACGCCGAGGACGACGTACAGGCTGAAGCGGGCGGGCAGCAGGCTGCCGAGCAGCGGCAGCCGCCAGACCGCGAGGAACGGCAGCTTCACCGGCGTCCCGTGCCCCGCGACCCGGAGGAAGCCGCCGAGGGACAGCACGAAGGCCACCAGCGCGACCAGGGCCCAGTCGCGGGCCGCGCCGCGCGCGCGCCACAGCGCCCAGGCCAGCAGCACCAGCAGGCCCACGCCGAGGAAGCTGCCGTTCTCCGTGGCGTTGCCGGAGAAGCCCGAGGCGAAGGCCCAGTCGGGGTGCAGGAGCTGGTTGCGGCTGGGCACGACGACGCCCAGCAGGTCCGCGGCGAAGCTGACCGGCTCCGTCGCCGGCCCGGACAGTGCGCCCTTCCCCCGCAGCTGCACCGCGAGCGGCCAGGCCAGCAGCAGCAGGCTCCCGGCGGCGCCGACTCCCAGCCCCCGCGCGACGTCGCGCACCCGCTCGCGGGTCAGGGTCCGCCGGTGCCGGAGCGCCAGCAGGGCCGTCGTGAGGGCAGCCACGACGACGGCGGACGCGAGCACCTCCTCGGTGACGAGGAACTGCGCGGTGGCCAGCAGGGCCAGCCACACCCCGGACCGGAGCCAGGACCGTCTCCCCGTGTACAGCTCGAGCAGCACCCGGGCCAGCAGCGGCGGCACGACGACGAGCGCCAGGTTCAGGTGCCCCGTGGCCTGGGCCGCGACGTAGGGCGAGCAGCCGTAGGCGAGGCCGGCGACCCAGGCCGTCGTAGGGCGCCGGGTGACCGCGCCCGCGCACCAGCGCATGGCCGCCATGGCACCGACCAGGCCCGCCCACAGCAGCACGTTGTGCGCCGCCACCGGGCCCCAGACCGCCGTCACCGGCGACGCCAGGAGGCCGGGCAGCGGCAGCACCGTGTTCCACAGCAGGTTCACGCCCTGCGGGTACTGCACGGCGTCGGTCCAGAAGGGGTCGCTCCCGGTGGCGAGAGCGTGGTGCGTCCACGCCAGGAACCAGTCGGTCTGGGGGACGTCGCCGTCGGGCCGCGTGCGGCCGGCGGGGTCGGGCAGCGCGTGCAGCAGGGCCACGCTCGCGACCAGCGCGTAGACCGCGAGCCCGGCCGGTCCCGCCCATCGGCGTCGCCGCTCGACGACGGGCGCGCGCGAGGGCGCGTCCGCGAGGGCGACGCTCACCCGGTCCCGGAGGCTCGCCCGGACCCGTCCCGGGCCTGCGACGGCTCCCGCTCCTCGGCCACGAGCCGCGCGATGCCGTGCAGCCACAGCCGCGTGCGCAGCCGCTCGCCGGCGCCCACCACCGTCAGGGCGCCGCCCCGGGCCTCCAGGACGGCGGCCGCGGCACCGAGGCTGCGCAGCACGTCGCCGTCGAGCTCCACGGCCTCGCCGACGTGCACGCGCACGTCCGTCACCTCGCCCGCCAGGCTCGGCACCATCCGCTCCCGCAGCTCGTGCCCGCCGACGCCGTCGCGCAGCTGCAGGTGGACGACGGCGTCGGTCGCGGGCTGACGGGGGTGCGCGTCAGGGGTGGGCGTGGACACGTCCGTCTCCGTCTGTCGGGGCTCGGGGGTGCGGAGCCGGTGCCCGGCCCCCGACGACCGACACGTGCCTGCACCAGCCACCTGCCGCGCGGTCCGGGCCACAGGGTTGTCCCGTTTGGACCAGCAGGGCAGCGGTATCCCGTCTCCGCGTTGAGCCGCCAGCGCACCTCGCTGCCGACCCTGCTCCGCCTCGGCTTGGCCCTTCGTCCGTGGAGGACTCTCGTGCCCGCGTCCCCGACCGCGTCCCTCTCCGACGCCCTCCTGCCCGACCTCGACGACCGCGTCAGCGTCCCGACGTACGACCGCACCGCCCTCGTCCCCGCCGTCGTCCACATCGGGGTCGGCGGCTTCCACCGCGCGCACCAGGCGCTCTACTTCGACGACCTCGCCGCTCAGGGCGAGACCGGGTGGGGCGTCGTCGGCGTCGGGCTGCGGCGGCCGCAGATGGGCGAGGTGCTGGGGGCGCAGAACGGGCTGTTCACCGTCGTCGAGCGCGACCGCGGGACCTCCCGCGCCCGGGTCGTGGGCAGCGTCGTGCAGTACCTGTACGCCCCCGACGAGCCCGACGCCGTCCTGCGTGCGCTCGCCCGCCCCACCACGCGGCTCGTCACGCTGACCATCACCGGCGGCGGCTACCTGGTCGACGACGAGGGTCGCTTCGACGCCGAGGACGAGGACGTGCAGCACGACCTGCAGTCCCCGCAGGAGCCCCGCACCGTCACGGGCTACCTCGTCGAGGGGCTGCGGCGGCGCCGCGACAGCGGGGCCGGACCGTTCACCGTGCTGTCCTGCGACAACCTGCCCGACAGCGGCGCCGCTGCCCGCACCGCGGTCGTCGGCCACGCCCGGCTGCTCGACGCCGGGCTGGCCGACTGGATCGACGAGCACGTGACCTTCCCGAGCAGCATGGTCGACCGCATCACCCCGGAGACGTCGCCCGAGACGCGCGACGAGATCGAGCAGACGCACGGCGTGCCGGACCGCTGGCCGGTGGTCACCGAGCCGTTCCGGCAGTGGGTCGTCGAGGACCGGTTCTGCAACGGTCGGCCGCCGCTGGAGCGGGTCGGCGTGCAGCTGGTCGACGAGGTCGGGCCCTACAAGCTGGTCAAGGCGCGGCTGCTCAACGGCGGCCACAGCGCGCTCGGCTACCTGGGGATGCTGCGCGGCCGCACGACGTCGGACGACGCGATGAGCGACCCCGTGGTGCGCGAGGCCCTGGAGCGCATGCTCCGCGAGGAGGTGCGCCCGCTGCTCCCCCGGGTCGGCGGCCTCGACCTCGACGACTACCTCGAGACCACCCTGCAGCGCTTCTCCAACCCCGCCATCGGCGACACGCTGGCCCGGCTGGCCCGGCGCGGCTCGGTGAAGATGCCCTCCTACCTGCTGCCCTCGCTCAAGCAGGCCCGCGAGGAGGGGACGCCCTGCGACCTGCTCGTGCTCGCCGTCGCGGCGTGGATGCGGTGGCTGCGCGGCACCGACCTGTCCGGGGGCCCCATCACGGTCGAGGACCCGCGCGCCGAGCTGCTGCAGACGCTCGCCCGTGCCGGCGGCGACGACCCCCGCCCGCTGCTCGGCGCGCGCAGCATCTTCGGCACCCTGGGCGACGACCGCGAGCTGGTGCAGCAGCTCGCCGCCACCCTGCGCGTGCTGTCGTCGCAGGGCCTGGAAGCCGCGCTCGCCACCTGCGCGACGACGGACACCGCGGCCGCCTGAGCCCCGCCCCCACCCTCCCGAGGAGCCCCGTGCGCCACCTGCCCGACCTGCCGACGACCCACCTGCTCCTCGATGCCGACGGCAACCTGTTCCCCTCCGAGGAGCCGGCCTTCGTCGCGTCCGCCGACGTCACCAACGCCTTCCTCGCCGCGATCGGCCTCGACGTGCGCTTCGACGCCGAGGAGCTCCGGCTGGCCACCACCGGCAAGAACTTCCGCACCACCGCGGTCGACCTCGCCGTCACCCACGGGGTCCCCGTCGACGCCTCGCTCGCGGCCCGGCACCCCCAGTCCGTGACCGCGGACCCCGTCCTGACACCGGAGGTCCTGGAGCACTGGGTGCAGGAGGAGAAGCTCCAGGTGACCCGCTACCTCGGCGAGGTCCTGCGGCCCGACCCCGGCGTCGTCGAGCCGCTGCGCCGGCTGTCGGCCGGCTACGGGCTGGCGGCGGTCAGCTCCAGCGCCACCGGCCGGCTCGCCGCCTGCTTCACCGCCACCGGCCTCGACGACCTCGTGCCGGCCCGGCTGCGCTACAGCGCGGAGGACTCGCTGCCGGTGCCCACCAGCAAGCCCGACCCCGCGGTCTACCTGCACGCGTGCGCGCAGCTGGGCATCACGCCGTCGCAGGGGCTGGCGGTCGAGGACAGCGTCGTCGGCGCCACCTCCGCCGTCGCCGCCGGGATCCCGACGGTCGGCAACCTGCAGTTCGTGCAGCTGCCCGAGCGGGAGGAGCGCGAGGCGCTGCTGCGCGACGCCGGCGTCGACGCGGTGGTGACGTCGTGGAGCGAGCTGGAGCAGCTGCTGGCCGAGCCGGCGCGCCGCTCGGCGTGACCGCCCTCGCCGACCTCGTCGCCCGTGCGGAAGAGCTCGCCAGCACCGAGAGCCGGAGCATGCTCGGCATCGCCGGCGCGCCGGGAGCCGGCAAGAGCACGCTGGCCGCGGCGCTCGTGGCAGCGCTCCCCGGCCGCGCGGTGCTCGTGCCGATGGACGGCTTCCACCTCGACGACGTCGTCCTGCACGCTCTCGGGCGCCGCCAGCGCAAGGGCGCGCCCGACACCTTCGACGCCGCCGGCTACGTGCACCTGCTGCGCCGCCTGCACAGCCGGGAGGACGACGTCGTCTACGCGCCGGTGTTCCGCCGCGAGCAGGAGCAGGCCGCGGCCGGCGCGCTCGCCGTCCCCCGCGACGTCCCCCTGGTCGTGACCGAGGGCAACTACCTGCTCGCCGACGGCCCGTTCGCGCCGGTCCGCGCGCTGCTGACCGAGTGCTGGTTCCTCGACGTCGACCCCGCGCTGCGCCGCCGGCGGCTGGTGGACCGCCACGTGGCGCACGGCCGCTCCCCCGACGCAGCCGAGGCGTGGGTCGCCGGCTCGGACGACACCAACGCGGCCGTGGTCGACGACACGCGCAGCCGCGCCGACCTCGTGGTCACCCTGGAACCGTGAGACTGCCGCGTGAGACTGCACCCGTGACCCCCCACGTCCTCGGCCGGGACCCCCTCGCCGACCTCCCCGTCCCCGGACCCTCCTACGACCGTGCCGCCGTGACCGCCGGCTTCGTGCACGTCGGGGTCGGCGGCTTCCACCGGGCGCACCAGGCCCTGTACGCCGAGCGGATGCTCGCCGCCGGGCACCTGCAGTGGGGCATCTGCGGGGTCGGGACGCAGCCGTTCGACCCGCGCATGCGCGACGTCCTGCGTGACCAGGACGGGCTGTACACGCTGCTGGAGCGCCACGCCGACGGCCGCGTCGACGTGCGCGTGGTGGGCGCGGTCGTGGACTACCTGTACGCGCCGGACGACCCGGAGGCGGTCGTCGACCGGATGGCGGCTCCGACCACGCACGTCGTCTCGCTCACCATCACCGAGGGCGGGTACGCCGTCGACCCCGGCACGGGCGCCTTCGCCGCCGTCGAGCCGGCCGTGCTGCTCGACCTGCAGCCGGGAGCGCGCCCGACCACGGTCTTCGGCCTCGTCACCGCCGCCCTCGTCCGGCGCCGCGACGCCGGCCTGCCGCCCTTCACCGTGCTGTCCTGCGACAACGTCCCCCGCAACGGCGACATCGCCCGCGAGGCCTTCTCCTCGTTCGCCACCCTGGTGGACCCCGAGCTGGGCGCCTGGGTGCGCGAGCACGTCGCGTTCCCGAGCAGCATGGTCGACCGCATCACCCCCGCCACCACGGACGCCGACCGCAGCGCCCTGCTCGAGCAGCACAGCGTGCAGGACGCGTGGCCGGTGGTGTGCGAGCCCTACCTGCAGTGGGTGCTCGAGGACTCGTGGTCGGCCGAGCGCCCGCCGCTGGACGAGGTCGGGGTGCAGGTCGTCGCCGACGTCCACCCGTACGAGCTGATGAAGCTGCGCCTGCTAAACGCCGGCCACCAGGCGCTCGGCTACCTCGGGTACCTGCTCGGCCACCGCACCACCGACGAGGCCGTCGCCGACGCCGACCTCGCCGCCCTGCTGCTCGCGTACATGGCCGAGGAGGCGACGCCGACCCTGCAGCCGGTGCCGGGCATCGACCTCGACGACTACCGGCGCACGCTGCTCCAGCGCTTCGGCAACCCGGCGGTCCGCGACACGCTGGCCCGGCTCTGCGCGGAGAGCTCCGACCGCATCGCCACCTTCGTGCTGCCCGTCGTCCGCGACGCGCTCGCCCAGGGCGGGCCCTTCGTGCGGTCGGCCCTGGTCTGTGCGGCCTGGGCCCGGTACGCCGAGGGGCTGGACGAGCAGGGCGAGCCGATCGTCGTCGTCGACCGGCTGCTCGAGCAGGTGCGCGCCGCGGCGTCCCGGCAGCGCGACGACCCGACGTCGTTCCTGCTGCTGCCGGGCGTGTTCGGGGACCTGGCGGACGAGCCGTCGTTCGTGCAGGCGTTCACCTCGCAGCTGCGCGTGCTGCACACCCGGGGCGCCCGGGCCGCTGTGCAGGCCCTGCTGGCTCCCGGCCCGACACCTCCGTAGGCTTCACCCCGTGGGTCAGGACCCGGACGAGGACGAGCTGCGCGACCGCCTGGACGCCGCGCTGACGGACGCTGCCGCGCTGCGGGAGCAGGCGGTGGCCGGCAGGGAGGCCGCTGCCGACACGCGCGAGCGCCTCGCCGACCAGCGGGAGACCCAGGCGGACGAGCGGGAGCAGTCCCTCGAGGAGCGGGAGGCCGCGCTCGCCGAGGCGAGGCGCACCGCCTGGGCGTCCGGCGGGGCCACGGCGGAGCAGACGGCGTGGCTCCACGCGGAGAGCCGCCAGGTCATCGCGCGGTCCCGGGAGGTGCTGGACCGGCGCTCCGCCGGGCTCGACCGGGAGGACGCCGCCGCGGACCGGGACCAGGCCCTCGCCGCGTGGGAGCAGGCGGAGGTCCGCCGCGCGACGGACGCGGACGAGACCGACCAGACCTGAGGCACCGGAACCCGCAGCGGGTCCGGCAGCGCGGTCAGCCCTCGCGCTGTCCGCTCCGCATGACGACGAGCACGCACACGTCGTCCTCCGCGCGCTCCGGGTCCGGGACGAGGGCGTCGAGGATGGCGGCGGCGATGTCCCGCGCGGTACCGGTCCTCGCCGGGTCGCACGCCGCCGTCACGACGGACTGCAGCGCGGCGAGCTGGTCCTCGAGATCCGCCCGACGCCGCTCGACCAGCCCGTCGCTGTAGGCGACGAGGACCGCTCCGGGCGGCAGGGTCTCGGTGGCGTTCGCGGCGTGCTCGTGCGCCAGCCCGACGCCGAGCGGCGGCGCGGACGCCACCGCGAGCAGCCGCGTCGGGTCGCCGTGGACGGTGAGGACGGGCGGAGGGTGGCCGGCGCTGACGTAGGTGAGCTCGCCGGTGCTCGGCCGGTACTCGCCGTACCAGAGCGTCGCGAGGGTCTCGATGCCGAGGCCCTCCCAGTACGCGTCGAGCGCCGCGACCACGGCGACCGGTCCTCGCAGCCGCGTGGCGGTGTCGCGCACGGCCTCGCGGAGGGTCTGCATCTGCGGCAGGACCATCGGCCCGTGCCCGGCGACGTCGCCGACGCACAGCGCCACGAGGTCGTCCTCGAGGGTGAGGACGTCGTAGAAGTCACCCGCGATCGGCTCGTCCGTGCCGTCGGTCGGGACGTAGCGGCCCGCGTAGCCGAGGTCGCCCGCGCGGGCGGCGACGTCGGGGTGCACGTCCTGGAGCGGGACCTGACCGACCCAGGCGTCGCGCCCCGCGCCCTGTCGCGGCGCTGGCTGCGCGGCTCCCTGCTCGTCGAGCTGCGCGACGAGGTCGCCGATGTACGTCCGCCGGAAGGCCGCGAGGGAGGGCGGGAACGGCGGGAGCAGGAGCACCCCGGCACTGGTGAGCGCGTCGGCCTCGTCCAGGGCCGCCAGCCAGCGGCGAGCGGCGGCCGCATCGCCCTTGTGCAGCCGGAGCCGGAGGGTCGCCCGTGCCTGCCGCTTCTTCGCCGCGCTGACGGTCTGGTTGTAGATCTGCCGGCGCGCCTCCGAGAACTCCTCGTTCGCTGCGTCGAGGCGCCGGGCCAGCTCCCCCACCGCGTCCGGCGGCGCCAGGGAGGAGTCGGGCTCGTCGGCGGCGAGCAGCGTGAGCTGCAGGTCGCGGACGAGGTCGGCCGTGTGCGCCCGGCTGTCGAGCATCGCCTGGACGTCGACGTCGAAGGCCACGTCGACGAGGTCGGCCCCGTCCTCGTCGGGGTGCGCGGGCCACGGCTCGTCGGTCCAGAGGTCCAGGAGGTCCTCGGCGTCGCGCGAGTCGCTCTCCGTGGAGGTCGCGTCCACCTCCGCCCACACCGACTTGCCGCCGTCGGCGAGGGGCTCGACGCCCCAGTCGCGGCTGAAGCCCTTCACCAGCAGCAGCCCCCGGCCGGAGGTCGCGTCGGGGGACGCGAGCGTCCAGCGCGGCAGCACGGACGAGCCGTCCGTCACGGCGACCCGGACGCCGTCGCCCGCGAGGTCGACCGACAGCACCATGTCCGTGCGCGCGTGCATGACCGCGTTCGCCACCAGCTCGCTGGCGATCAGCGCGACGCCGTCGTGCAGGTCGTCCCGGCCGAGCTGGACGAGGAAGTCCGCCGCGGCGACGCGGGCCGCGTACGCGCTGGACGGCGACAGCGGGAGCCGGACCTGCACGTCTCACCTCGGATCCTCGTGCCGGTTCGCGGCAGGCTCTGGCCCGGATGCTAGCCAGAGCGGGCGCTCGGGGCCCCCGGAGCGGGTCTCCGCGCCCGGGGATGGCCAGTGCGGCTGCGCGCGGCACCGCGCGACGGCAGGCCCGACCTGGTGCCTCGTGGCAGGGTCGTCTGGTGCTGCAGATGCTGGGTCTGATCATCGACTGTCCCGACCCGCTGCGGCTGGCGGCCTTCTACTCGCAGGTGACAGGGCGTGCTCTCGCGGAGGGCAGCTCGGAGGAGATGGCCCTGCTCGGCTTCGGAGACGTGGACCTCGCCTTCCAGCGCGTGGACGACTACCGCGCTCCCCGGTGGCCCGAGGACGAGCACCCCGAGCAGTTCCACCTCGACTTCGAGGTCGACGCGATCGAGGCCGAGCAGCGTCGCGTCGTCGAGCTCGGCGCGACGCTGCAGCGGGACCTCATCGGCCCTGACGGCTACGGCTGGCGGGTCTACACCGATCCGGTCGGCCACCCGTTCTGCCTGTGCCGCCACGAGGGCGTCTCGTGGACCGACGGGCGGGTCGTGTGGCCGACAGCCTGACCCTGCGGAAGACCGCGAACCGCTAGGCCGGGAGACCCAGTCGGCGTGCGACCTCGCCGTACCACTCCTCCGGCCTCGCGTACGAGCAGCTGGCGCCCACGATCGCGCCGACGGCCGCTTGCAGCGGGTCCCGGACGCGCGTCGACTGCAGCGCGTCCAGGGCTGCGGCCTCGGGCGCGAGCGGCGTCCGTGCGGTGCTGTCGCTTCCGAGGACCGTCGCTCCTTCGACGAGGTCTGCGCCGGCTCCCCAGTGCTGGTCGAGCTTCTGCCACGGGGCGTCGTCGTCGTCGAAGGGCGGCGGGAGCGGGCGGCCTGTCTCCAGCGCTGCGAGCGCAGGAGCGACCCAGTCGAGCTCCTCGAGCCCGGCGCGCTGGCACGACGTGCGGCACACCCACGCAGTGAGGCGTTGCAGGGCTGCGTCGTCGAGCCCGGTGACGGCGTCGAGGAGTCCGCGCGCGTCCTGGCCCAGCTCGCGTGCCCGACCTCCCAGCGCCCGGACTCTCGCGGTCGGCAGCCTGGCGCCCCACGACGCGAGCAGCTCCGCGGCCTCGCGCCGCCGCTCCTCGCGCTCGTGCCGGCGCTGCTGTTCCGCGGCCTGCTCGGCGACCTGCTCCGCCGTCGGCGGAGGAGCGCTGTTGCGGGCGACGTCGTGCCAGTACGCGGCGACCGCGGAGGTCTGGCGCAGCACGGCTCCCGGTGCGGGTGCGGCCGGCCACAGCTGCAGCAGGTAGGCGTCGAGCGCAGGCTCGTCCTCGAGCCGGGTGTCGGCGTCCCGGGCGGCCTGCATCCCCCTTGCGCACCAGCGGGCGCGGACGTCTCCCGTCCACGGGAGCAGCACGTCGTGGAACTCCTCGAACGCCGAGAGCAGGTACTCGCGTCCGCGGACCTGGAAGGACACCTCCACGACCTCCTCCCACGCGTCGTCGACAGGTGGCGCGTCGTCGAGCGCCATCACCCGCACGGGCACCGAGCCGGTGTGCAGGCCGGTGACCATGCCCAGCGCCCCCGGCACGGCCGCCCCGCACAGCCCGTTGCTCTGGCCGGCCCGCGGGTCACCGTCGGGCAGCGCGTCGTCCGCGGCCGTCAGCCACAGGAAGCCGTAGTGGACGTGGACGTCGGTGTCGAGCAGCACCGTCATCGCTCGATCCTGCACGCACGCGGTGCGGCGCATCCCGCCGACGGCCGGAGGCTCGTCCACGTCTCGCCCGGTTGCTGGCGGACGAGTGCTGTCTGTCTGCTCGTCATGCCGTCCTCCCGCCGACGACGTCCTGCACGAGGGCGGGCTCCACAGCTCCTTGCGCAGTGTGCCGGCGTCGGCCCCGGAGGGAGTGGTCAGCCGGCGCAGCGGTAGGTGCCCGACTGCCGGAAGACGCGGAACCACCACTCCGGCGGCGGGCACGAGGCCGACCGACCGTAGAGGTACCCGGCGACCAGCAGCAGGACGAGCAGGGCCAGCAGCAGCAGGGCTGGCACCAGGCGGCGAGGCACCCTGCGACGGTAGGCGCCGTGACGCCGGCGTGGCCGCAGGGTCCTGGAGGCGAATGCCCGCCGGTCGCTGCCGCCTCCTGGAACCACCAGCCGGTCCGGCGAGTCCATGCGGCATGACAGGTCCTCGCGCACGACGCCGCGCCGTCGTCGGACTCCTCGCGGTCGTCGGTCTCCTCGCGGCGGACTCGTGGGCTGGGCAGGGCGACGCGCCACCTGGTGCGAGCTACCTGGTGCAGTTCGACGCGCTCGGGCAGTCGTACCACCAGGAGGAGGTCGGCCCTGCCCTGACGGCGTGCGTGACCGTGGCCGGTGGGGAGGTGTACTGGCAGACGCAGGCCTTCCCTCCGCGCGCGCTCGTCACGGTGCCGAGGACTCGGACGGCGCAGCGCGACCTCCTGCGGTGCCTGGAGACGGTGCGCGGCGCAGAGGTGCAGGGACCCCTGCGGCTGTACCGGGCTTGAGCGGGAGCACTGCGAGGCGCTCCGTGCCGCGGCGACCGCCGTCGTCGCCGCGCTGCGCGATGCCCCTCCGGTGCACCACGTCCTGTGCGGTCTCGGCCCACTCCGCGTCGCTCAGCAGCCGGTCCCCGGCGCCGTCCGCAACGGGCAGTGCCACACGACCTTGCCCGCGGCGGTCGGAGTCGGTGGACGCATCGCCATCGCCAGCTCCAGGCTCGCGGTCCTCGGCCGTCAGCCCCGCGACCGCAGCAGCTCAGCGGCACTGGGCGGATCTCCCGGAGGCGTGCACGCCCTGGCGGGTGTGCTCAGCCGGTCCGTGACGGCGGGACCGCCACCTGCGCACGGGCCTGGAGCAGCACGTCCTTGGTCACCTCGCTCTGACCGAGGTGCTGGAACACCTCTTCGAGGAGGTGGAGGACGACGGCGTCGTCGTCCCCGACCCCGCCGTGCAGGCGCCGGCGGGCGTCGTGGGGCACGCCCTCGCCCCGGGCCAGTCGGCGGACGTCCTGCTCTGCCTGCTGCAGCGCGACGTCCACGGCGTCGCGGCACTCGGACAGCGTCGTGCGCCGGCTGAACTCGGCTGCTCGGTCGCGCGTCGTCGTCGGGCGGCCCAGAGCCACATGACCCAGCCAGAACTCGCAGACCGTGCAGCAGTGCAGGACCAGCGCCCCGACGGGGTTCGTGCCCATGGCGGTGGGCCGCTCGTTGATGAGCGGCTCACCGAGCGTCGTGGCGACGGCGAGCATCTGGCCGAAGGCGTAGCGGAGGTACGCGAGGCCAGTGTCCGGTGCCAGATCCACGGGCGGAGCCTAGGCTGCGACTGCGGGACAGCCCGTTGCAAGAGCCGGTCGTGGACCTCGAGCGGAGCACCGTGCGCATCGGTGCGGCCCTGCAGCGACAGGTGGCGCCACGGCTGCCCTGACCCGACCGGCTGCGCGACGGAGGCCCGCTGCCCGCAGCGGCACGGGGGCGGACTGGCGAACGTCCCACCCGAGAGCCGTGCCAGTTGCCGTGTCCTGTCGCTGCCGCCGCAGCTCGTCGCCCATCTGCGGCAGCACCGCGCGGCCCAGGACGAGGAGCGCCTGGCGGCCAACCTGCGGAACGACCGCGGTCGTAGCGTGCGGGCAACAGGTGGAGGTGGAGCGCGTGGCAGGCACGACCGACGTGGCGTCGCTCCGCGGCGTCGAGTGGCAGCTGCAGACCATGGACGTCGACGAGACCTCGTACGACCTCGGTGGGATCGACGCAGTGCTGCGAGTCAGTGACGACGACCAGGTCGGCGGGCACGGCTGCAACCACTGGGGCGGCCGGGGGAAGGTCGAGGCCGGTCGGGTGCAGGTCAGCAACGTCTCCAGCACGATGATGGGCTGCGACGGCGTACGGGGACAGATCGACGACGTGACGCAGCACCTGCTCCGTCAGGGCGCCGACTGGGTCGTGCAAGAAGGCACTCTCACGTTGACCGGCGGCGGCACCCGGCTGACGTACCGGCCGCGTCCGACCCCGTGGCGGGACCCGGACGCGACGACCCTCGTCGAGGGCACCAGCGGGACAGCCGAGTACCGGCTCTCGTGGCGCTACTCAGCGGAACACGACCACCTGTGGGTCTCGTGGGAGTCGCGGGAGCGTCCGGGACTTCCGGTCGGCGGCTCCGGGCTGGGGCGCTCCGGCCACGAGGACATCAGCTACCTCGAGCCCACCGGTGCGTCCGTCGGCGGGCGCGGCTTCGTCTACGTCCCCGCGCCCCTGAGCGTCGATCGCATCGCCTGGCACGGGCCACGGGGCGACGTCGAGCTTCCGAGGTACGCGCTCCCGCCGGCCAAGACGTGGCACCTGTTCGCGGGGTTCGTCGACGCGCCGACCAAGGGCGGCGAGGCGATCGGCTACGCCGGCAGGGACGAGAAGTTCCGCTCCCGGGTCCTGCCCTACTGAGCTCCTGAGCGCGGCGTGCGGCCATGCCGACAACCCGGACGGCCGCGCAAGGGCGCCGAGGACGCGCCCGTGGCGCACTCCCAGCGGCAGGAGAGTGCGTCCGCTTCTGCCTCAGGGCCCGGCTCAGTGCAGCAGGGTCGGCGCCCGAGCACGGGCGACAGGATCAGCGCCGCCGGTCTACCAGAGCTGCAACGAGCGGGTGAAGATTCCGGCGATGTCGTCCTCGGTGACGTCCTTCGGGCAGGTGGCGAGCAGCCGCTGTTGCTTCATCGTCCCCTCGACCAGCTTCGGGACGTCGCCCTCGCCGAACCCGACCGCCCCGATGCCGTTGGGGATGTCGATGTCGCGCAGCAGCTCGGCGAGCACACCCGGAAGGAAGTCGGCGAGGTCGGACGGCCGCTCGGCGCCGGGTGCGAGCAGTTCGGCCGCCCGCACGTGGCGCTCCGGGTTGCTGTCGAAGGTGAAGCGGAAGGCCTCCGGCGCGGTCAGGGAGACCGACATGCCGTGCGGCACCAGCGGTTCGTGGGCCGGGTAGTCCTTGGGGTGGAAGTCCTTGACCTGCCCGGCGATCGGGTAGGCGTTCGCGTGGGGGATGTGGACGCCGGCGTTGCCGAAGCCCATGCCGGCGAACGTGGCCGCGAGGGCCATGTCCGACCGGGCCTGCAGGTCCTCCCCGTTCTGCACGGCTCGGCGGAACGAGCCGGCGAGGAGCGACATGGCCTTCTCTGACCACATGTCGGAGATCGGGTTGCTACCGCAGTACGGCACCCGCTGCTCCGCCTGCTTCTTCGTGTTCGTGGTGTACCAGCGGGCGGTGTAGCTCTCGATCGCGTGGCACAGGATGTCCATGCCCGAGGCCGCGGTGACACCGGACGGCTGCGTCCGCGTCAGGTCGGGGTCGATGACCGCCAACGTCGGGCGCAGGCGGGCGTGGCTGATGCCCGTCTTGACCTTCAGGGAGAGCACGTCCATCACGCAGATCGTCGTGCTCTCCGACCCGGTGCCCGTGGTCGTCGGTACGGCGACCAGGGGTCGAAGCGGGTTCACCGGCGCCTTCCCGCCGCCGACCGGCACGTTGATGTACTCCATCAGCTCGCCGGGGTTGGTGGTGAGCAGGTTGATGGCCTTGGCTGTGTCGATCGCTGAGCCCCCGCCGACGGCCACGTAGGCGTCCCAGGGCCCGGAGGAGCGGGCGGCGTCGATCGCCTCCTGCAGGCTCACGTCGGTGGGCTCGACGCGAGCGCCCGCCCAGACCTGGGCCTCGATGCCGAACTGCGCCATCTGGTCCGCGACCCGCTGCGGGTGCCCGGTGGCCGCGACACCGGGGTCGGTCACGACCAGAACCCGGCGTACGCCGTACTGGCTGAGGTCGAAGCCGATCTCGTCGGAGGCGCCGCTGCCGAACTTGATCTGCGGCGCGCCGTAGGTGAACACGGACTCCGGAACGCCAGGCAGGACGGCGGTCATGACGCACCCCTCACGCGGCCGGGGCCGGACGCTCGCTCCGGAAGGTACGCCGACCCTCCGACGAAGGGCTGTCGTCACCTGACAGCCACCCGCGGACCGAGGCGCCCCGGCCAGCTGCAGGGGGCCGGGGCGGTTGCCGTGGTGCCCTGGCCGCAGTGGCCCATGTCGTGCCTGGTGCGGCGGCTCGCTCCACCCCGGCCAACACCAGAGGCGTGCAACAGCGCCGTTGTACTGCCGAAGGTGCGCCCCGCGGCAGAAGCGGACGTTGTCACGTGACCCCCGACGGCCCCTGGGGATGCATCGTCAGTGCTGGGTTGGGCGCTTCTGCTCAGCGTCGGTGCGAAGCGGCGCCCGACGCACCACGCTGTCTCGACATGCGCGGTGCACCTCGTCGCAGCTCGTGTCGCTGTGCGGCATGGCTGGGTCGGCCCCCGGCTGCTCCAGCGGGAAGGGACAGCTGGAGAAGACGCGCGACGACCCCGGTCCGAGGAGCTCGTGGGCCGGGGTCGTCGCGCTTGCGGGGTCTAGCGTCGCGAGCCCGCCAGGCCGCGGTTGGTGGTGCTACGACCCAACAGCGAGCTGGCGACGACCGTGAGCACTGCGGCGGTAGCGATCGCCACGATCCAGCGGGTCCAGTCGATGCCCGCGCTGCCGTTGC
>JAODNQ010000212.1 GCA_025464695.1 Frankiales bacterium
GCCGTGGCACGGCTGGCGGCCGAGGCGCGGGCATCGGCGACGGCGCGAGCCGAACAACGGGCGCGGCGGGCGGGCGTCCTCGCGGTCGCCCCGCTCGGCCTGTGCTTCCTCCCCGCTTTCGTGCTGCTGGGCGTCGTGCCCGTGGTCGTGGGCCTGGCGGGGCCGCTGCTGGCGTCGCTGTAGGCCGTCCCTGTTCGGCGGTCCGCGGCCGGCGGTGCTCCTGCCCGCGGCAGAGCGGCGCTCGTGGCTGCCCGGCCTGCGTCGGTCCGCGTACCGGCGACACCCGTCCCCGCTGGCGTTCCAGGTCTGCCGGCTCCGCGAGGCCCGCGTTCCCGCTGGCCGCCCAGGTCCGCGGCTCTACGGCGCCCGTCCCTGCCGCAACATCCCCGCTCGTCCTGCCCGGTCCGGTGTCCCTGTGGCACTCGTCGGGCCCAGCCTGCTGCGCCGGGCAGGCCCGGCTCTGGGCCACGTCTTCCCGTCCAGATGCGGTCCTCCCGAGCTCGACAGCGGGGCCGCGGCGCGCTCGGGCTCGGGTCCACATGGCGACCCCTGCTGGGCCCGTGGCCCTCTTCGGGTCACACCGCGTCGGGGTGGCCGCGTGCGCTGACCACGGTCGCAGGTGGCGGGGGTCGTCCTGGCGCGCGCCTGTCGGGCCGCGCAGCGACCGTCCTCCGCCTCCACCTCCACCTCCACCTTGCCGTCGTCGTCGCCCGCCACGGCCGTGGGCTGTACGACCCTCCTCGTCGGCTCCTGCTTCCTGCTCACTGCGGCCTACGGCCTGAGCGGCCTGCGGCCTGCCGCACGGGCGCCCCCGCCCGCCCGGCCGTGCTGACCCGTGCCCCTCCGCCTGACCCCGGTCGAACCCGCCGCGCGTGCGTGCTTGGCGCTGCCGGCCTGCCAGGCCGCGGGCGTGGCCGAGGCCCCGTCGCGGCGATCCGCCTGCCCGCCCCGTCGGGGGTCGGCAGCCTGCCGTTGTCCCGGTGCGGCTCCGACCGGCCTAGCGCGTCCGACCTCGCTCCGCCCTGCGCCCGCGGGTCGTGGACCGCCCTTCCCGGCCGCTGTCAAGGCCTCGCGCCGTCGTCCACAGCCGGCTGTGGAGCACTCCCGTCCTGGCCCCTCTCCCGGCACCGTCGTCCCTGTCCGGCCAGCAGGTCGGCGCCACCAGACCGGCACGCCGGTCCCGCCAGGAGGTCCTCCCATGCGCGCTCTCTCCCTCGTCCGCACCGCCCCCGTCCGCCTCGCCGTCCGACTGCAGACCGCGGGCTCCGACGACGCCGGCATGACCACCGCGGAGTACGCGGTCGGGACGGTTGACCGAACGGTCTACGCTTACGGGCATGACGAAGGCGGCGATCTACACACGGCTCTCTCAGGACCGCACGGGCGAGGCCGTGGTGGTCGCCCGGCAGGAGCGAGCCTGCCGGGAGCTGGCGGAGCGGCTCGGTTGGGACGTGACCGCCGTCTTCACCGACAACGACACAAGCGCCTATGGCAAAAAGCCCCGCAGGGAATACCGGGAAATGCTCGAGGACGTGAAAGGCGGGCGCATTGACGCTGTCCTCGCCTATCACTCTGATCGGCTCTACCGGCACCCGGCAGACCTCGAGGAGCTGGTCCGGCTCGCCGAGGCCCACTCCCTGCAGATCGCCACCGCACAGTCGGGCGACCTGGACCTGTCGACGAGTGCCGGCCGGATGGTCGCCCGCATCCTCGGCAGCACCGCGCGCGGCGAGGTCGAGCGGCTCGCCGAGCGGACGAAGGCCGGGAAGAACGACGCCGCCTCCCGCGGCGCGTGGAACGGCGGGCAGCGGGTCTACGGCTATGAGGTCGTGCCGGTCGCCGAACGTGCGCCCGGAGAGCCCCCGCTGCGCGTCGTCGAGGCCGAGGCAGAGGTTGTCCGCGACGTTGCTGAGAGGGTGCTGGCGGGGGAGTCGCTGCGCGGGATCGCCCGCACGCTGACCGAGGCCGGCGTGACGACGACGACTGGGAAGACGTGGACCGGCAGCGCTCTGAGGAAGGTCCTCGTCCGGCCGACGACCGCCGGCCTGCGCGCGACCGGCGGCGAGGTCGTCGGCAAGGGCCAGTGGGAGCCGCTGCTGTCGGAGGACGTGTGGCGCGGCGTCGTCGCCCTGCTGTCTGACCCGTCGAGGAAGACCACCACGCGGTACACCCGGACCTACCTCGGCTCGGGCATCTACCTGTGCGGCGTCTGTGGCGGCCCCCTGACCGGCAACACCACCGCGGGCGGAGGCCCCGGCGACCGGCGCGCTGCCTACCGCTGCCGCACCGCTGACAGGGATGGGAGCAGCCACGTCGTCCGCGCAGTCGCCACGCTCGACGAGTTCGTGGTGAGCCTCGTGCTCGAGCGCCTGTCCCGCGTCGACGCCGTCGCCGGCATCGTCCCGCCTCGCCCGGACACCGCACCGCTGCACGTCGAGGCCGGGGCCTTGCGGGAGCGGCTCGACGATGCCGCGAGGGGGTGGGCTGCTGGGGTCCTGTCGCAGTCGCAGCTCACGGCGGCGACGGCGGAGCTGCGTGCACGGCTCGAGGACGTCGAGGCCCGCATCGGGCAGGCCAACCAGGGGAGCGCCCTCGTCGGCCTTGCGGGACCGAAGGCGGCGGAGACGTGGGAGACGCTGCTCCTGGACCGGCGTCGCGCTGCCGTCGACCTGCTGATGACCGTCACCGTGCTACCCCGGAACCGGACCGGCCGACTGCCCGGTGGGGACTACTGGGACCCGGCTGCCGTGCGTGTCGAGTGGAAGGCGTGACCATGCCGAAGGACGAGTACCGGGCACCGCGCGTCATGCAGCCGATGGGCACCGACCCCGGCTGGACCGAGAAGGTCGGGCTCCTCAACGGCAATCCCGACCACAGGGGCAACCCCACGGTGCGCGTGGTCTGCGAGGGCCGGCACGACAAGGGGACGCACCACAAGGAGACCGTCGTCGCCACCTTCTACGCGCTGCCCTTCGACGCCGCGGGCGGGGAGTGCGGCAACTGGATCTGGGACTCGGACGCGTCCGTAGGTGGGGGTAAGCGTCACCACGGCACGCGGATGCGCGGGCAGAAGGCCCGCCGCAAGACCACGGAGGCGGAGAAGGACGCGGGGTACCGCTGGGATCACATCGAGGTCGACCCGAAGGTCTATGTCGGTATGACCGGGACCGGCAACACCCTGCACCTGTACTGCCCCCGGTGCCCCCTGGACCTCCACCTCAAGGAGGGCGCACTGCAGGAGTGCCTCGACGAGTTCGTGGCGGCGGAGGGCCGCCTTCAGGGCGACATGGCGGAGCTGCAGAAGGCCGCAGGTCGGAAGCTGCCGCTCGTCGGGCTGATCGCCCGGCAGACCAAGCCGAAGACACGACGCGACGCGCGCTCGTAGGTCTGATCTACCGCCCGTAGTTGCTATGGTGAGGAAGCACTAGAGCAAGATGCTTCGACGGGCCAAGCACTGGCACTGAGGCGGCGAACGGTGGCCGTCCACCCAGGCTGTCCGACCCGGAGTTGTTGAAGACGCTGACCGGATGGGCTGTCCCGGGACCTCGCTCCTACTGGCACGGAAGGTGCCTCTAGGGCTTGCTCCGCCGTGAGGACAAGCCGATGTCATGGAAGCAGGACCGCGCGAAGGTCGCCGGGCTCTCCCGTAGCCGCGACCCGAATGACCCCGACCTGCAGAACGCCCGCCGCGACCTGCGCGCGGCGAGGGCCGAGGAGTACATCCGCAAGCTGGTGGACGCGGCACCGCCGCTCAACCCCGACCAGCTCGCCCGCCTCGCGGTCCTGCTCGCTCCGTCCGACGCCGGGGCTGCCGCGTGAACGCGCGAAGGGCGCCCCTGCACGGGACGCCCTCCGTCGACGCCGCCGCCGCCCAGCCGCAGGTCTACGCCGATGGTACGCAGCCCAACGACACATCGGGTGGCGTCGCGTGATGCCCGCTGAGCCGCTCACATGGGTCGAGCGCGTCCGCACGCGGGGCATCAACGGCGTGACTGCGCCGCCGAAGGCAACCGCTCCTGACCCTGCCGAGATCCGGGCTGCCGAGCTGGCCTGGCACGCAGCCGGCTTCGGCGTCGTGATGACGAAGCAGGACGGCAGCAAGCGGCCGGACGGCGACTGGAAGCACCTGCAGAGCGTCCGCGCGACCGCCGCCGACATCACCTCGTGGAGCGACCACCGCGGCTTCGGCCTCATCACAGGGGCGGTGAGCGGCAACGCGGAGATGTTCGAGTTCGAGGGCCGCGCCGTCGAGCAGGGCCTGCACCTGAAGGTGCGCGCCCTCGTCCCCGACGAGCTGTGGACCCGCTTCCGCAGGTACCTCGAGGTCACGCCGACCGGGGGCTTCCACATCGTGGTCCGCGTCGAGGGCGACCCGGTGCCCGGCAACCTCAAGCTGGCCCGCCGCCCCTCGACGGACGAGGAGCTGCAGGCGTTCCGGCTGAAGGAGCACATCAAGGCCGACGCCCTGCCAGCGGACAAGCGCGCCCGCCGCCTCGAGCAGCTCATCAACCTGACGCCGGAGCAGGTGCCGCAGGTGCTGACCGAGACGCGCGGCGAGGGCGGCTTCGTCGTCGTCGCCCCGTCGGGCGGCGCGGTCCACCCGAGCGGCAAGCCGTGGACGTTGAAGGACAGCTCGAAGCCCGGCGTCGTCGGCACCATCACGAGCGAGGAGCGGGACCTCATCGTTAAGGCGTTCGCGTCCGTCGACTGCCTGCCGAAGCCGAAGCAGGCCGGCCCGAAGCGCGAGAAGGGCGAGCGGGCCACTCCGCGCAACACCGATCCGACCGACGCCTTCGCGGACAGCATCCGACCGGGCGACGACTACGCCGCCCGTACCCCCTGGCCGGACATCGTCGAGCCGCACGGCTGGACGTGGGCCTACCGGTACCAGGGCGCGGACCACTGGACCCGGCCCGGCAAAGTCGTGCGCGACGGCACCTCCGCAACGACCGGCTACGGGGACGCGGACCTGCTGTACGTGTTCACGTCGTCCGTCGCGGAGTTCGAGCCGGAGACGACCTACACGAAGTTCGGGGCCTACGCCGCCCTCAACCACGGCGGGGACTTCAAGGCCGCGACGAGGCAGCTCGCGGCCGAGGGCTACGGCTCCCCGTCGAAGCCGACGACGCCGACCGCTGCGAGCAAGCTCGTGGCCGCCGAGGAGAAGGCCCCGGAGGCGGAGGACGGCGGGTGGGAGCCGCCCATCCCGCTCGACACCGCGCCCGTGCCGCCCTTCCCCGTCGAGGCCCTACCGCCAGTCCTCGCCGACTGGACGGCGGGCACCGCGACGGCGACGCAGACGCCGCCCGACCTCGCCGGCTTCCTGGCCCTTGACGCGGTCGCCACCGCCGCAGCAGGCAAGTACCGGGTCAAGGTCAAGGAGGGTTGGTCGGAGCCGCTCAACCTCTACACGCTTGTGAGCCTGCCGCCGGGCTCCCGCAAGAGCGCCGTGTTCAGCGCGGCGACCCGCCCGCTGCAGGAGGCGGAGCGACTGCTGATCGAGCAGCACGCCCCGACGGTCCGGCAGGCGCAGCAGCAGCAGCGCATCCTCGAGCGCGCACGGGAGAAGGCGGAGCGGGACGCTGCCGCGCAGGTCGAGGACCGCAGCAAGCTCGTGGACGCCGTGGCTGCAGGGGACAGGCTCGCGCAGCTCGTCGTGCCGCCGATGCCCCGGCTGCTCGCCGACGACGTCACGCCCGAGGCCCTCGTCGGCCTGCTCGCCGACCACACCCGGCTCGGCCTGCTGTCCGAGGAGGGCGGCATCTTCGAGACGCTCGCCGGCCGGTACAGCGGCGGGGTCGCCAACATCGACGCAGTCCTCAAGGCCCACGACGGCGGCACGATCCTCGTGGACCGCAAGGGCTCAGCGCCGAGGCAGGTGCGCGGCGCGGCCCTGGTCCTTGGCCTCGCGGTGCAGCCCGCGGTGCTGGCCGCCATGTCGAGGGTCCCGGAGTTCACGGGACGCGGCCTCGTCGCGCGCTTCGTCTATGCGCTGCCGCCGACGCACGGGCTGATCGGTCGCCGTGACACGAACGCTCCGCCCGTGGACGTGGCGGTAGCCGAGCGGTACGACGCGCGAGTCCAGGTCCTCGCCCTCGCCCCGCTCCCGACGACGCCGGTCCTGCTCACCCTCAGCCCCGGTGCGGTCCGGCTGTTCCAGGAGTTCCAGGACGGCCTCGAGCCGCGCCGCAACGCCGACACAGGCGACCTCGCCGACCTCGTCGAGTGGTCGGGGAAGCTCGAGGGCCTGACCGCCCGCCTTGCCGGCCTGCTGCACGTCGGCCGCCACGGCGAGGGCTGCCCGGCCGTGATCGCCGAGCAGGACATGGCCGGCGCGATCCGGCTCGCCGAGTACGCCATCCCGCACGCGCGCGCCGCCCTCGACCTCATGTCGGGGCGCAACATCAACGGTCCGGCGTTGTCTCTGCTGCGCGTGATCCGCGACAAGGGCCTGGACGTGTTCGCGGTCCGGGAGCTGCACAAGCTGGTCGAGGGGCAGGTGGTCTTCCACAAGGTCGACGGCGTCCAGCTCGCCCTCGCCGTACTCCTCGAGGCCGGGTACATCCGGCCCGTCCCGGACCCGGCGTCCGACGAGCCGAAGCGGAAGGGCAGGCCGCCGTCGCCGCGCTACACGGTCAACCCGTTGTGGAGCGCCGGTCCCGTCGCGTCACGCAGGGCGGGCTCGTGAGCGCCCGCCCGCAGCGCCGGCAGGACCTCGACGATGCACACGCCGCATCGCTGATCCTGCTCGCCGTCCTCGAGCGGGTGAAGGCCGACGAGGTCGACGCCCGGCCGGCGTTCGTCGCCTGCCTGCAGGGTGCCGTCCGCGCCCTGCAGGCCGTCAGCGGGAGGCAGGGGTGAGCGCCGACGGGAGCCCCGGCTGCGGGCTGTGTGGAGCCGGGGCCGCGTGCCCCGGAGCCGCGGTCGTCGAGACGCGCGCTGTCAGGCTGTCCCCGACGACCGACGGAGAGTGCCGGGTGGAGGTCGCGCCCATCAAAGGCGGCCTGTCTGCTGTCTACGTCCGCAGGGCCTACCGGCCGACGCCGACGTCCTCGGAGCAGCCCCTCCTGCAGCCCTGGAAGTACGACCCGGACTGCCCCTTCTGACCGCTAACAAGACGCCCCGTCCTCGCCCTTGCGGCAGGGGCGGGGGCGTCGTGGAGTGGCGCGAGCCGGGAGGCTGGCCGCCGTCGTCGCCTCCTGCGCGCGCCTCGACGGCCCACACGGCGACAGTCGGCGGACAGTTCCCGTCCAGTTCGCGGAGTTGCTAGGCGGACCTCGCCCGCGACGTCCCTTGCGGGGCAGCGCAGAAGGCCCGGCCCACATGATGTTGTTACGGAAGTGGTGGATGCCCGCAGCGATCCGCGGGCCGTGGGCACCTGAGACTCCCCTAGGTACTCCCTAGGTACTCCCTAGGCGACGTCGCCCCGCAGGTCGCCTCGTGCGTTGCGCTGCAGGGCCGCGAGGGTGGCCCGAGCCCGCTGCCGGCGCTCCTCCGGGAGCTTGCGTCGCCGGGCCTGCCGGGCGAGGCGGTCGGTCCGCATCTCGTCCCAGAACACGCGGCGTGCACGGGCCACCCGGCGCTGCGCGACCTTGTCACCGTGCTCCGACTCGGGCGCGAGGGCGGGGCCGGCTGCGTCCACGAGCAGGTCGACGAGGTCGTCGTGGTCGACGTCGAGGAACAGCGCGAGGAAGTACGCGATCCGGCCGAGGGTCGACGCGCGGGTCCGCCGCTGGCCGGCCTCGAGCCGCTGCAGGAACCGGACTGACAGGGCGGCCCCCTGCGCGAGCTGCTCCTGCGTCACCACGGCGAGGACTCGTGCGTGCCGCAGGGTCGCGCCGAGGGCCTGCAGGTGGGGCAGCTCCTCGGGCTGCAACGGCCGACGAGTGCCCGACGCGGTCATGGGGCTGTGCGCCCCGCAGCGGCGCTTTCCGCCCTGACCCTGGTCGCTGCCTCAAGGCCGACGACGACGCCCTCGAGGCGTCGCAGGAAGCGGCTCCCTGCGGGTCCCTCGGCGTCGAGCGTGCCGGCCTCGACGTCGGCGAGGACTCGACGCACGATCCGTGCTGCCTCGGCCTGCTCCCGCTGCGTCGCCATGCTTCGAGAGTAGGGCTTGTGCGCGATGTTGGGCAGCGGTCGGGCCGGCGACTAGCGCAGCAGGTTCTCGAGGTCGCCTACCCACGACCCGAACAAGCCGAGCGCGATTGCAAGGAGCACCAGCGGCAGGCTGCCACCTGCAATGCCCGCGAAGCCGAGGAAGGCAGCGAGGACGACGAGCAGGCCGCCGACGAGACCGCGGAAGGTGGTCACGCGTCGACGCTTGCACACCTGCACGCCCTCGCTGTCCCCGTTCGCTCGACGGTGCCCTTTCGGGCCTCCGAGCGGGCACAGCGCTGACAACGGTTGTCCACAGCCCAGCGCGAGCCGCTCCCTCCGGAGGCCCCTGCGCGGCATCGTGGCCGCCGCTGGTCCTGCCGCCCGGAGTCACGTCGCCCGGTCCAGGACGGCCCCGCCCACCTTCGAGGGGCAGGGTCCTGAGTCGCGGTCGCCGGAGTGCAGGCGGCAGGGCCAGCCGCTGAGCCGTCTACGAGGCGACGCGACGCCGACGCTTGCTCGGCTCGGGGAGGTCGGCCTTCTTCTGCTTCGTCGGCGGGCGCCGGTAGCCGGCAGCGGTCTGCACGGACGACACGCGCCACTCGGCGCCACCCCGCGCCGTCGGGACGCCGTCGGCGTTCAAGCCGTCCGCGATGCTCTGCCACGTCGCCCCGCTGCTGCGCTCACGGGCGATCCGGGCCGCGACCTCGGGCGCCTTCGTGGCGACGCCAACCAGGCCGCCCCACTGTTTGCCCTGCGCCCGGCTCGCGGCAGCAGCCTCGCGGGTCCGCTCGCCGATGCGGACCCGCTCCCACTCGGCTACCGCGCCCATCACCTGCGCGACGAGCTTCCCGGTCGACGTCGTCATGTCCAGGCCGAGGTCGAGGGCGACGAGGGCGACACCATGCCGGCCTGCCCAGTCCAGGAGGTCGCACAGATGAGGGAGCGAGCGGGTCAGGCGGTCGAGCTTCGACACCACCAGGACGTCGGCGCTGCCGGCGACGAGGCCGGACAGGGCGGCCTGCAGCTCGGGCCTCGCCATGTCCTTGCCCGACGCCCCCTCCTCGCGGTGGACACCGACGACGTCCCACCCGCGGCGTTCCGCCTCGGCGCGCAGCGTGGACTCCTGTGCGTCGAGCCCGAGGCCGGACGCCGCCTGCTCGGCGGTGGAGACGCGGACGTACAGGAGGGCGCGGGTCGTGGTCACAGGCTCTGTCTACCGCAACGCGTGCGTTGCGGCAAGACAGAAGGTCCCGTCAAGTTTCCACGAACAGCAACTTCTGTGCCAACCTGCCCCGGTCCAGTCCCCTCCACCCCAGGAGCGCCCCGTGCTCGCCGTCCTCCTCGCCGTCCTCGCCGTCCTCGCCGTCCTCTTCGCCTACCTACTGGCCTACGAACAGGTGGCGGGCCTCGGCCTTCCCCTCGACGAGGACGACCCGGTCTACGACTGCATCCCTAACAGGCCGGACCACGAGTGGCACCACGCGCGCCTCGAGGCTCGGACCCGTGCGAGTGAGCGCGAGCGGAAGCGACTGCTCCGCCGGTACAGCGACGCCGGCTAGGTCGTCAGGCGCAGGGGGGGCGCCCCCCGTTACGCGCGGCCGGGCGGCCTTGCTGCTGCTGCACCTACGCCTGCCCGGCGCCCACGATGCAGGCCCGCCAGAACCGGTGGCCCGTCGAACGGGAGTTGAGAGCGCAGAAGTCGGCACGCTCAGCAGCTCGGCCGTGCACGCTCGTCGTGCTGCCTCGACGAGCGTTGCGCGCCCACCCCAGACGTAGGTGGCGAGGCCCCCTCTCGCCCCCCTGTTGGCCTCGACAGCAGGTGAGGGAGGGACGTCGCCCTCGAGCAGCGCGGCTCGGCACGAAGCAGCACAGGAGGGGGCCCGCCTTCGAGCAGCGCGCACCCCTTGCAGCAGGCAGCAGCTCGGCTCAAGTTGACGTTTGACCCCGGCTTTACCTAGAGGCCCCCCGTCATGGGTCTAGTACTAGCTCGCCCCGACGCTCAGCAACCAGCGTTGCGCCGCCGACCCCCGTACCTTCGACACATGGTCAACACAAGCGAGGGCGACCACGACGACGACGAGGACTGGTCCTTCGGGGAGCTGCTGGTCCTGCTCGACGAGGACGCCGAGGTCGCAGAGGTCGGGCCGGTACTGGTCCGCGCCGTCGCAGACCTCGAACTGCTGCACACGCTGGCAGTCCGCCGCGCCCGTCAGCGCCGCGAGTCCTGGCCGAGCATCGGTGCGGCCCTCGGCGTGACCCGGCAGGCGGCGCAGAAGAAGTACGGGTACCTCGACGAAATGCTTTGACCCGGTTCAGTCGAGAAGCCCACTCAGTCGCGCATCATCATGTTGTAACCAAGCGCGGTCAGCCCGGCAAAGGCGCAGGTGAGGCCGAGCCAAAGCAGGTTCGTGGTCGAGTTCTCGCTGTTGTTGGACAGCCCGCCGAGTACCAGACCGACGGTAGTCAGGCCGCAGAACCAGCAAAGCATGGTGCCGATGTTGCCGCGCAGGGCCCTCATGGGAGGCGAGCGTCCTCGTAGGAGCTGCCCAGGGCAAGCCCGAGCGCGGGGGGCGGGGGGCATGATGAGCGGGAGGGTCGAGCTGCCGGCCGAGGAGGTCGACGCCGACATCTGCGACCACGAGGGCAACGGCGTGTGGGTGGTCCTGCGCCGCGTCGTCTTCGTGGTCGGCCGACCGCGGGACGTCGTCGTGCGAAGGCTGCGAGCTGCTGATGTCCTCGAGGTTCGTCAGTCCTCGAGTGCCTGACCGGGTGGCGCTCGTCGTCGAGGCCCTCCTGAGAGGGCTTGTGTCCTTTCTGTCGATGCCCTGTAGGCGTGTGGGGTGGTGAGGGGGGTCAGTTGTTTGAGACTTTCTCCTTCTTCTTCTTCAACTTTAGGCTGGGTGACCGCTCGTCGGCTCAGGTACTAGGGACGCGCCGACACAATCGACAGAACTAGCGCGCGCCCTGGGTGCAGCTAGGCGTGGGCTGGTCCCACCACCGTGGGGACTGTCGCGGCGTGCGGGTTCGGCGGTGTCCTGGTCGAGGTCATCAAGGACCCGTCGGTGCAGAACGCCATCAAGGGCCTGTTCCTCAAGGCGCTCAGCTTCGCGGGGCTCGGCTGACCGTCCGTCCCTGCCTCCGGGCCGCCACCCGCTGGCGGCCCGGAGCGAGGCCGAGGAGGCCGCTCGTGAGGTGCAGACCCGCTCGGTGCAGGAGCCGCGACGCCGGCATGGTGACGGCGGAGACCGCCGTCGTCCTGCCTGTGCTGGTGCTCGTGCTGGCGTTCGCTGTGTGGGCGCTGGCCTGCGTCGGGGCGCAGCTGCGCTGCGTCGACGCGGCCCGCGAGGCCGCCCGGCTCGCCGCTCGCGGTGAGCCCGCCTCGGAGGTCCAGGCGGCAGCCCGTCGCGCGGCTCCTCACGGCGCCGTCGTCGAGGTCGCTGTGCGGGGCGACCACGTCGTGGTGCTCGTGCGGCTGGACGTCGAGCCCTTCGGACCTGCCCTGGCCGGGCTCACCGGCGTCCAGGTGCAGGGCCGGTCGACCGCGCTGCAGGAGCCCGGGGCCGCGCCGTGAGGCGCCGGCTGCAGGGCGACCGGGGCTCGGGCACGGTGCTCGCGCTGGCCCTGTGCATGGTCCTCGCGGGGTTCGCAGCGGTCCTGGTCGGCGTCGGGCTGCTCGTGGTGACCCGACACCGGGCCGACGCTGCTGCGGACCTCGCTGCCCTCGCGGCGGCGAGCCGGTCGGCGGACGGCAGCGCGCGTGCCTGCAGCGCAGCCGCTGCCACCGCTGCGGCCGACGGTGCACGGCTCGTGCTCTGCCGGTTCGCGGGAGCGGACGTGGTCGTCCGCGTCGAGGTGCTCCCGCCCGGTCGCCTCGCTGCTCTGGGGCCCGCGACCGGCACGGCTCGGGCCGGGCCGGGAGCCGGGCTCGTGACGACGGGCTGACCTGACGGCGCTCGGACCGCCCTCCGCGTGAGGACCCGCCGCGGCCGTCGACCCACGCGGACGCCGACCGCTGCGGGAACCGGCAGCGGCCGCCGTACGTCTGATCTCGAGGCCGGCGCTGCGTAACCTCGTGACCCGGAGCATCGTTGCCGTACGGGGACGTCAGCGCCGCCCCACCACGCCCGACCGCGCAGGAGCCCGCCCGCATGCAGCCGTCCTACGTCGTCCCGCCTGTCCCCGAGCGGGCCCGGCCGGTGGGTGCCCTGCTCGGCGACGCGCTGCGGCGGCCGGGAGGTCGGCGGGCGCTGTCGGTGCTGTCGCTCGTGCTGGCCCTGGCGGGGCTGGGCATCTTCGCGTACCCGCTCGGCACGGACCTCTACGGCAAGTACCGCCAGGGGCAGGCCGACGAGCAGTTCGCCTCGCCGGAGGTCGTCAAGGCCTACACCGAGCGCCGGGTCAAGGTGGGTCAGGGCCTCACCCGCATCAAGATCCCCGAGATCGGTGTCGACACCGTCGTGGTGGAGGGGACGACGCCGGCGGCGCTGCGCGCAGGAGCAGGTCACTACCCCACCACGCCGCTGCCCGGGGAGGTCGGCAACGTCGGCATCGCCGGCCACCGCACGACGTTCGGTCGGCCCTTCAACCGCCTCGACGAGCTGCACGTCGGCGACCTCGTCGAGCTGGAGACGCCGCTGGCCGTCTACACCTACAAGGCGATCGCAGGCTTCGCAGGCCACGGCAACCCGTGGGTGGTGCTGCCGACGCAGACCGACGTCGTCGCGCAGGTCCCCGGCAAGCGGATGCTGACCCTGACGACCTGTCACCCGAAGGGCAGCGCCAAGCGCCGCCTCGTCATGCGCTTCGAGCTGACCGGGCAGCGGGCGGTCAAGCGGACGGTGTCGAGCTGATGGACGGACGTCGCGTGACGGCGCTGCTCGTCGGGGCCGGGCTCGCCCTCGGGCCTGCCGCGCTGTTGGCGCCGGCCGCCTACGCGGACGGCACCATCACGACGCCCGGAGCGGGCACCGCCTTCATGGACGACACCACCGTGCGGGTGGAGGCGCGGGTCGACGCGCGTACCGCCGCCAGCACCATGCAGCTCGTCGAGCCGGGCGGCACCGTCCACACGGTCGACACGACGGGGCAGAGCCTGCAGGCGCAGACCATGTCCTTCGGGCTGGACACCTCCTGCCCCGACTACCCGGGCCTGACGTGCTCCGGCCGGCGGCCCGCCCCGAACGGCACCTGGACCGTGCGCCTCACCGGCGGCGCCACCGACACCCGCACCTTCTCCCTGCGCATCGGCCCCCAGGCCCCGCAGGCCGTGACGGCGTCGGCCACGAGCCCCCGCACCGTCGCCGTGACCTGGGACCGCGGCCCGGAGAGCGACCTCACGGGCTACACGGTCGTGGACGGCGACGGCGCGAAGCTGGCCGACGGCGACGAGGTCTGCGCAGGGGGGACCTGCCGCACCACGATCACCTACGACACCGACGGCCCTCGCACCGAGGCCCTGGCTGTCCGTGCTGCGCGGGCCTGCCCGGACTGCGCCGCCCCGCTGACCGCGACGTCCGGTGTCGTGCGGGTCGCCCGGCCCGGCCCCCCGCCCGCCCCGCGTCCCGAGCCCACGACCGGCGGAGACGGCGGCGGCACGACCGGTGGCGGGACGACGGACGGCGGCACCACCGGTGGGGCCGACGGCGGCAGCACCGGCGGCACGGCCAGCCCCGCCCCGGGCGGCACTCCGGCCGGCACGAGCACGGGCGGGGCCGGCGGGACCACAGGCGGCACGACAGGGGCGGGCCCGGGCGGGACGCCGACCAGCATCGCGAGCCCCGGTGCGAGCCCGGCAGCCGGCGCGGGCACGATCACGGGCGGGGCACCCGGCAGCGCGACCACGGGTGCGGAGGTGCCGCTGGCCTCGACGCCTGCCCAGGCCGCGAACGACTTCGCGCTGACCTTCAAGGCGTTCGGGCCGAAGCTCGGCCTGCCGAAGCTGCCGCCACTGCCGGCCGCCGGTGTCGCTCTCCCGGACGTGGCCACCACCCTGCCCGACGGCACCTTCGACCCGAACCTGCCGTTCGGGCAGAAGGAGGTCACGGAGAAGGTCCCCACGACCGCCAGCGGGCCGGTCGCGCGGGTCGGGGACGCGGTGTCCGCGGTCGTCGACCAGGACCGGCTGCTGCGCAGCGTCGCCGGTGCCCTGGTCCTCCTGCTGGCCGGTGCGCACGTGCGCCGCTTCCTGGCGCAGAGCCCGACTGACGTGTAGTCCGACGGGCCCGGCGCCGCTCGGACCCGACAGCGACACCCGGACACCCGGACAGCGGCCCGACGGCCCGACCGGACAGCCAGCCGGCACGACCGGTCCGGACCAGCCCGACGGGGGCCGCACCGACCCGACGGGGCCGAACCGGCACGACGGGACCGAACCGGCACGACCGGTCCGAACCAGCCCGACGGGGCCGAACCAGCCCGACGGCCGAACCAGCCCGACCGGGCCGAACCAGCCGGACGGGCCGAACCAGCCCGACGGGCCGACCCGGCCCGACCGGGCCGAACCAGCCCGACGGGCAACCGGCCGGCCCGACCCCGCCCGGCGGTGCCCGGACCGCCTACCGCCCGAAGACCCCGCGCTTCGGCGCGACCTGCTCGTCCGCCGGGTACGTCGCCGTCCCCGTGCTCCCCGCGCTCCGGCTCTGCTCGAGCTCGGCGGCCAGCCGTGCGTTCTCCTCGGCCAGCGTCTCGGCCTCGCCGCGCACCGACCGGACCTCGCGCTTGGCCTCGACCCGCTTGTGCCGACGCCGGATGCCGCCGCCCAGGAACAGGGTCAGCCCGAGCATGGCGACCGCCCCGGTGACCACCCCGACTAGGAAGAGCCCGCCGAGCGACACGTTCGACAGGGTCACCCCGAACGCCGCGGCGTTGGCGGGGTCGGTGTTGCTGAAGACGATGCCGAGCGTGAGCAGCGCCGCGAGGACGAGCAGGACGAGGCCGAGGGCGACCATGCGGGGCTCCAGGGGTCAGGGAGTGGTGAGCAGCCCTTACCCGGCGGACACCTCGTCCAGACCGCTGGCCAGCACGACGTCGAGCAGCCGGACGGCACCGGCCTTGTCGAGCGGCTCGTTGCCGTTGCCGCACTTGGGCGACTGGACGCACGACGGGCACCCCGACGCGCACTCGCAGGAGGCGATCGCGTCGCGGGTCGCGCGCAGCCAGGCCGCCCCGCGCTCGTAGCCCCGCTCCGCGAAGCCCGCCCCGCCGGGGTGGCCGTCGTAGACGAAGACCGTGGCCTGGCCGGTGTCCTCGTGCAGGGCCGTCGAGACGCCGCCGATGTCCCAGCGGTCGCAGGTGGCGAACAGCGGCAGCAGACCGATGGCGGCGTGCTCGGCGGCGTGCGCCGCGCCAGGGACGTCGGTCCAGCCCAGCCCGGCCGCCTCCAGGAGCTCGGTCGTCACCGTGTAGACGACGGCCCGGGTGCGCAGCTGCCGGGCCGGCAGGTCGAGCGGCTCCTCGCCCAGCACCTCGCCCGACCCGACCCGCTTCTTGAGGAACGACACGACCTGGTGCGTGACGTCGACGGTGCAGAACGACAGCCGGACGCCGTCGAGCTGCCGTGCCCGCAGCTCCTCGACGACCCGGATGTCGGTGACGTCGCGCGCCGACGTCGAGTGGTCGGGGTCGTCGCGGTGCACGAGGGCCACGGACTCGTCGAGGTCGAGCCGGTCGACGACGTACGTCTCGCCCTGGTGCAGGTAGACGGCCCCGGTGTGGGCCTGGCTGTGGGAGGCGTCGTGGTCGACGGTGCCGAGCAGCCGGCCGGTCCCCGCCTCGACGAGCCGGACGGGCGGGCCGCCGCCGCCGCGCAGGTCGGCCTCCGGGCGGTCGCGCGACGTCCAGAACCACCCCTGGGCGCGCGACCGGAGCAGACCGCGCCGCACGAGGTCGTTCAGGACGAGCCGCACGTCGTCGGGCGACCCGAACAGCGGCAGGTCGGCCTCGGTGAGCGGCAGCTCGGAGGCGGCGCAGCACAGGTGCGGGCCGAGGACGTAGGGGTTCGAGGGGTCCAGCACGGTCGCCTCCACCGGGCGCCCGAACAGCGCCTCGGGGTGGTGGACGAGGTAGGTGTCGAGCGGGTCGTCGCGTGCGACGAAGACCGCCAGCGCCCCCTGCCCGGCCCGTCCCGCGCGGCCCGCCTGCTGCCACACCGACGCCACGGTGCCGGGCCAGCCGGTCAGGACGACGGCGTCGAGCCCGGCGACGTCGACCCCGAGCTCGAGCGCGTTGGTGGCGGCGACGCCGAGCAGGTCGCCGCTCTGCAGCCGCCGCTCGAGCTCGCGCCGCTCCTCGGGCAGGTAGCCCGCCCGATACGCCGCGACCCGCCCGACCAGCTCCGGCTCGACCTCCCCCAGCGCGCGCCGCGCCGTCAGCGCCACCGACTCCGCGCCCCGACGCGAGCGGACGAAGGCGATCGTGCGGGCCCCCTCGACGACGAGGTCGGCCAGCAGGTCGCCGGTCTCCGCGGTCGCGGCCCGCCGCACTGGCGCGCCGTTCTCCCCGCCGTAGTCCGGCATCAGCGGCGGCTCCCAGAGCGCGAACTCCGTCGTGCCGCGCGGTGACGCGTCCTCGCTGACGGCCTCGACCGGCAGCCCGACCAGCCGCGACGCGGACGCCGCCGGGTCGCTCGACGTCGCCGAGGCGAGCACGAAGACGGGGGAGGAGCCGTAGCGGGCGCAGACCCGGCGGAGGCGCCGAAGGACCTGGGCCACGTGGCTGCCGAAGACCCCCCGGTAGGTGTGGCACTCGTCGACGACGACGTAGCGCAGGCCGCGCAGGAAGGACGCGAAGTCGCTGTGCCGGGGCAGCACGCCGCGGCTGACCATGTCGGGGTTCGTGAGCACGAGCCGCCCGTGCCGCCGCACCCAGTCGCGCTCCTCGCGGGGGGTGTCGCCGTCGTACGTCGCGGCCCGCACCGCCATGAGGTTCAGCGCCCGGACGGCGCGCAGCTGGTCGGTGGCGAGCGCCTTGGTGGGGGCGAGGTAGAGCGTGGTGGCGCGGTCGTCGGTGAGCATCGACGACAGCACCGGGAGCAGGTAGGCGAGCGACTTCCCGCTGGCCGTGCCGGTGGAGACGACGACCGACTGGCCGCCCCAGGCCAGCTCGGCCGCCCGTGCCTGGTGCTCCCACGGTGCGGGGACCCCGGCGAGGGCGAGCCGGTCGACGAGCAGCGACGGCACCCAGGAGGGCCACGGCGCCGTCCGGCCCTCGCGCGCCGGCACGTGCTCGACGTGGGTGATCCGGTCGGCCCGGGTGGGGTCGAGGAGGAGCCGGTCGAGCAGGCTGCGGGGCGCGGTCACGGGTCTCCAGTGTCACCCACCGGCGCGGGGCGGGCCGCTCAGGCGCCGGCGACCTGGAAGGCCGCGACCTCCGTCACGAGCCCGGACCGGACGGTGATCTCCCACACGCGGTACTCCGGCGGGGTGTCGACGTTGGCCTGGGCGCCGAGCAGGTCGACCAGCTGCGAGGGCCGGTAGGGGTCGGGGAGGCCGCCCTCGTTCTGCACCTCGACCCGCGCGCCGGGGGCGAACCGCACGGTGCGCAGGCGGGCGTTGACGTTGCTGAAGCACGCGGCGGTCTTCACGTCGTACCGCAGGTTGTCGTCGCCCTCGACGGCGAAGCAGCGCTTCTCGTCGTAGGTGACCTTGTCGTAGGTGAACCCCTCCGCCGTCGCCGACGTGATCTTCCCGTAGACGACGCCCTCGTCGGTGGTCGACGCCTCGGGCACACCGGCCGGCCGCGGGGACCGGGAGGCGGACGGCGCGGCGGAAGCCGGGACCGCCGAGGAGGTGGGCGACGCGGCGGCCGCGGAGGCGGTCGACACCGGGTCCAGCGCCGCGGGGGCGGGGTCGTCGCTGCAGGCGGCCAGGGGCAGGGCGACCGCGAGCAGGGCGAGAGCGAGGCGAGCGCGCACAGGGGACTCCAGGGAGGGGGAGGGGCGTGCGGCGTCAGCATGGCCGCTCCCGGCGGGCGCGGGGTCGCGTCGTCCCCAGGGCGAGTGCCCGAGGCTCGTGCGGTTGGATGCAGGAGCGCCGGGTACGGCGCCGGGGACCCCCTCGGAGAGGGGGCTCTCGTTGCCTGTCCTTTGAAGGAGATGTCGTGGACCTGTCCCTGTCGACCCGCACCGAGGGTGACCGCACCGTCGTCGTGGTGGGGGGCGAGATCGACGTCTACACGGCGCCGAAGCTCCGCGAGCAGCTGATCGACCTCGTGAGCAGCGGTCAGTACCACCTGGTCGTCGACATGGAGGGCGTCGAGTTCCTCGACTCCACCGGCCTCGGCGTCCTGGTCGGCGGCCTCAAGCGCGTGCGCGCGCACGAGGGCTCGCTGCGCCTGGTCTGCACGCAGGAGCGCATCCTCAAGATCTTCCGCATCACCGGCCTGACCAAGGTCTTCCCGATCCACGGCTCGGTCGAGGAGGCCGTGGCCGCGACGGACTAGGGCGGACGAGACGGAGACGACGCGATGGCCGTCGTCGAGCTCAGGCTGTCCCCGCTCCCCTCGCACGTCCGCACGGCGCGGCTCGTCGTGGTCGCCGCCGCCCGGCGGGCCGGCCTCGACGACGAGCGCGTCGACGAGCTCCGGCTGGCGCTGGGTGAGGCCTGCGGTCGTGCCGTGAGCCTGCACGCCGCCCACGCCCCGGGCGTGCCCGTCACGGTGCTCGTCCAGGACGACCCCGGCCGTCTGGTGGTGACCGTGGTCGACCGCGGTCCCGCCGCCGGCCCCCTGCCCGACGACGTCGCGGAGGACCTGCTGGGCGGCCCCGAGGACGACGACGCCGTCGACCCCGACGTCGCCCTCGCCGTCGTCACCGGGCTGGTCGACGACGTCGCGGTCGAGCCCGGCCCCGACGGCACGTCCGTGCGCATGAGCTGGCCGCTCGCGCGCCGGGGAGCCGGTCTCTCCTGACGACTCCCCGGGTGTGACGCTTGCCACACCGGCTCCCGTCTGGTCGTCTCTGCCCTGCCGCACCTGACCGGTCCCTCCGGACCGGCAGGGGCGGCGTCCGGCCACTGCTCGTGAGGGGAGCGCCCGGACCAGGCCCGGTCGGGCACGTGCCCGCCGGTCGACGTGGACGGGCCCGCACGGAGCCCGCCCGTGACCTGGAGGTCGTGCGTGCTCCACCTCTCGTCGTCCCTCACACCGCTCGCCGTCCAGGCTCCGACCCCGAACGGCCAGCTGGCCGACGTCTCGGGCGACGACACGAACCTCGTCCGGCTGATCCTCGTGGTGTCCCTGGTGGCACTCGTCTTCGCCGCCGTCTTCGCCCGTGAGGTCCTCGCCGCGGGGCAGGGGACGCCGAAGATGATCGAGATCGCGAAGGCGGTGCAGGAGGGCGCGGCCGCCTACCTGCGGCGGCAGTTCCAGACGCTCGCGGTCTTCGCGGCGCTGGTCTTCGCCCTGCTGTTCCTGCTGCCGGCGGACGACACCCGGGTGCGCGTCGGGCGGCCGATCTTCTTCCTGGTCGGGGCCCTGTTCAGCGCCCTGGTCGGCTTCATCGGCATGACGCTCGCGACCCGGACCAACCTGCGGGTGGCGAACGCGGCCAACGAGTCCGGGACGAAGAAGGCGCTGCGGCTGGCCTTCCGGGCCGGCGGCGTCGTCGGGATGTTCACGGTCGGGCTGGGCCTGCTGGGCGCCACGACCGTCCTGCTGATCTACGGGCGGGACGCACCCCGGGTGCTCGAGGGCTTCGCCTTCGGCGGCGCGCTGCTCGCCATGTTCATGCGCGTCGGCGGCGGCATCTTCACCAAGGCGGCCGACGTCGGGGCCGACCTCGTGGGCAAGGTCGAGCAGGGCATCCCCGAGGACGACCCGCGCAACGCCGCCACCATCGCCGACAACGTGGGCGACAACGTCGGCGACTGCGCCGGCATGGCCGCCGACCTGTTCGAGTCGTACGCCGTCACGCTGGTGGCCGCGCTGATCCTCGGGCAGGTCGCCTTCGGCGAGAAGGGCC
>JAODNQ010000225.1 GCA_025464695.1 Frankiales bacterium
CCCCGATCACCGGGCGGGCCGTCTGCAGGGTCTCGCCGAGGAACGCGGCGTACTCGGCCCGCGCCCGTCCGGCCGTGGCGTCCTTGACCAGCATGAGCAGGCGGTTCCTCGTGGTGTGGAAGACGAACGTGGGCGACCACTCGACGGAGCTGGCCGAGTGGACGTGCCGCACGACGGCGCGCGGCTCGTACCGGATGGCCCAGCCGGCGGCCCGCAGCTGCCACGACAGGTCGGTGTCCTCGTAGTAGAGGAAGAAGTCGTCGTCGAACCAGTCGACGCTGCGGCCGGCCTCGGTGCGGAAGGCCACGGCGCAGCCGCAGACGGCGAACACCTCGCGGGGCTCGTCGTACTGCCCCTCGTCGACCTCCTGGTAGCCGAGGTCGGCGCCGTAGCCCTGCACGAACACGACGGACCCGGCGTTGTTCAGGACGTCGACGGTGGGGGCGTCGACCCGGAACACCGAGTCGGCGAACACGGTGGTCACGACCTGCGTGCTGCTCCCGCCGTCCCACGACAGCGACGCGTCCTTGGGCGTCTCGGCGGCCCAGCGCAGCACCACCTCGTACGGCCCCTCGCCGACGACCGGCACGAGCAGCTCGCCCTCCGGACGGGTCCAGCGGAAGCCCGCCTCCTGGCCGTACGTCGTCCGCTCGGCCAGCACCTTCGTCGTGACGTCGACGCCGTCGACCGTCACGGCCGCGAGCTTCACGCCCAGCACCCGCGGGTCGGACGGGCCGGGGGAGAACCCGCTGGTCGACAGCTGCAGCCGCAGGAACCGCGGCTCGAACAGGACCTTGCTCGTGACGGCGGCCAGCCGCTCGTTCCCCGGCTCGGCGAAGGGGGCCAGCAGCCGCTCCAGCCAGTCCGGCTCGGGGGTCGCGTCGTTGTTGAGCAGGACGGCGTACGGCGTCGTCAGGGTGCGCAGCGCGCTGTTGTTGCCGCCGGCGAACCCGCGGTTGTCGGAGTTGCGCACCACCCGGACCGAGGGGTAGCGGGCGAGCACCTCGAGGCTGTCGTCCCTGCTGGCGTTGTCGACGACGACGACCTCGAAGGAGGGGTGCGTCTGGCGTGCGAGCGCGTCGAGGCAGGGCGGCAGCAGGTGCGCGCCGTTCCAGTTGACGACGACGACGGTCGCCTGGGGACTACCTGGCACGGGCGACCACGTAGACCTCGTTGCTCGGGTACAGCCGGTCGAGCAGGTGGGCGTAGCTGCGGCGCAGGCCGACGAGCTCCTCCTGCGTCGTGCGCAGGCGCTCCTCGAGGACCGCGACGAAGTGCCCCAGCCGGTGCCACGGCGAGGTGTCGGTCGGCACGCCCACGCCGTCCGGGTCGTTGATCATGTTGAGGGTGTTGGCGAGGTCGTAGCGGAGGTCGGCGTCGACGTGGGCCGGCGGCGGCAGGGTCTCCGGAGCGGGGCCGCCGTGGTTGCGGGGGTTCTCGCCGAGCTCGAGCACCTCGAGGCCCGCCTTCGCGCAGAAGAACGCCAGCAGCCGCGGCTCGTAGGGGCGCACGTGGGTGGGGTCGCGCCAGAAGTCGTAGCCCATGACCGACACGCAGCCGGTGTTCGGCGTCGCCGCGACGAAGACGCCCCCGGGGGCGAGCACGCGCGCCGACTCCGCGACCATGCGCTCCAGGACGTCGGGCTCGAGGTGCTCGACGAAGTGCGCGCTGAAGACGCCCTGCAGGGAGTCGTCGGGCCGGCCCTCGAGGTCGGCCAGCGCGTCGCCGAGGGACACCTGCAGCCCGGCCGCCTTCGCGGCGTCGACCATGCCCTCGTCGAGGTCCACGCCCTCGGCCTCGACACCGGCGTCGCGCAGCAGCTCGAGCAGCTCACCGCGGCCGCAGGCCAGCTCCAGCACCGGCCCGCGCGGGAAGTAGGGCACGTAGTGGGCCAGCCCCTCCTTGCTGTGCTCGGAGTCGTAGCCCATGTAGTCGTAGTAGTCGCTCTCGAGCCGGGTCATGCGGCACCTGCGTCCGGGCGTCGGTGGACCTCGACCTGCGCGGGCACGTCGAGGATCCCTGGGAGCACGCCGGTCTCGACCCAGACGGCGGCGTCGAAGCGGCGGGCCGTGATGGGCAGACCGGTGGCGGGCTCGTCGACCTGCACGCCGACGACGAAGGCGCCGTTCAGGCGCGGGACCTCGACGGTGAAGTCGACGGCGTAGCGGCCCGCCTGGGGCG
The DNA here is from genome assembly GCA_025464695.1 of Frankiales bacterium. Next base: position 2,182 of record JAODNQ010000225.1, read on the forward strand.
GCAGCGGGGTGGGCGTCCGCAGGCCGAAGATCGGGATGTCGCCGGCGCCCATGAACACGACGCGGACGTCGCCGGCGTGCACGGTCGGCCCCTCCATCACCTCGACGTCGAGGCGCAGGTGCAGGAGCTCTCCGGCGACGAAGCGGTCGGTGCGCGGCCCGCCGGGGGTGCGGGAGACGACGGCGTCGTGGACGACGTGTCCGCCGATCTCCTCCTGCGGCTCCGGGGCGTCGACCGGCCGGTCGGTGCCGAGGATCTTGCGCAGCGTGTGGACGGCGAACACGGGGTCGCCGTCGTACTGCACGCGGCCGCGGTCGACGACGATCCCGCGTGTGCAGAGCGACTCGACGAGGTCGAGCGAGTGCGTGACGAACAGGATGGTCTTGCCGGCCTGCTGGAACTCGGCGATCTTCGCCAGGCACTTGCGGGCGAAGGCCTCGTCGCCGACGGCGAGCACCTCGTCGATGAGCAGGACGTCGGGGTCGACGTGGACCGCGATCGAGAAGGCCAGCTTCACGTACTCGCCGGAGCTGTAGTGCTTGACCGGGTCGTCGATCCGTTCGCCCTGCTCGGAGAAGCCGATGATCGAGTCCTCGAGCGCGGCGAGCTCGCGCTTGGACATGCCGAGCAGGGCGCCGTTCAGGTAGAGGTTCTCGCGCCCGGTCAGCTCCCCGTTGAACCCGGCCCCGAGCTCGAGCAGGCTGGCGATCCGCCCCTGGACCTCGACGTCGCCGGTGGTCGGTCGCAGGATCCCCGCGAGCACCTTCAGCAGGGTCGACTTGCCGGCACCGTTCGGCCCGATGAGCCCGACCGTCTCCCCCTCGCCGATGACGACGTCGACGTCGCGCAGGGCCCAGAACTCGTCGGTGCCCTGGCCCCGGCCCTTGACCACGCGCTCCTTGAACTGCGTGGCCTTGCTGCGGTGGGTCAGGAAGCGCTTGCTGACGCCGGCCGCGGTGATGACGGGAGGAGCCGTCATGCGGGGTCCCCGCAGCGACGTCGTGGGGTGCCGTTCACAGCTCCTCCGCGAAGTCCGCCTGCAGCCGCTCGAAGGTGCGGACGGCGAAGACCAGGAGCAGTCCGGCGAGGACGAAGCCGATCAGCAGGTTGCGGAAGTAGAACAGGTAGCCGGGGTCGACGAGCAGCATGTAGCGGCCGCCGTCGGTGGTGCTCGTGTAGAAGGGCGTCTGGTACACGGCCCGCTGGAAGGTGGAGACCACCGTCGCCATCGGGTTCAGGAAGTAGGCCCAGTAGAGGCCGTGCGGGTCGAGCTGCTCCTTCACCAGGTGCGCCTGGTAGAGGATCGGGTTCGCCCAGAACCAGACCAGCATCGCGATCTCCACGAAGTGGCTGGTGTCGCGGTACCTCACGTTGAGGGCCGAGACCAGGATGCCGAGCGCGGTCGCGAAGACGACCAGCAGGGCCAGCGCCGGCACCAGCAGGAGCAGCTCGGCGTGGAAGACGTTGATGCCGCTGACGAGCGCGATCGCGAGCAGGACCGGCAGCTGCAGGGCGAGCTGCACGAGGGTGAACGTCACCGACGACAGCGGCAGCACCAGCAGGGGGAAGCGGACCTTCTTCACCAGGCCGGCGTTGCCCAGCACGCTGGTCGAGGCCCCGCTCACGCCGCCGCTGAACGCGGTGAAGGCGAGCAGGCCGCTCATCAGGTAGACGTGGTAGTCCGGCACGCCGTTCTTGAAGACGTACGTGAAGATGACGAAGTAGATCGCCGTCTGCAGCAGCGGGTTCGCCAGCGACCAGACGAAGCCGAGCGTGCTGCCCTGGTACTTGGTCTTCAGGTCCTTGCGGACCAGCTGCGAGAGCAGCTCCCAGCGGATGCGGCCCTGCGCCGAGGCCCGTGCGGCGCGGTCGGCGCGGGCGGGCACGACGGGGGCGGTCACGGCCTCGACACTAGTCGCGGAGCCCTGCACCCCCCGGCAGCCCGCGCCCGCGCCGCTACCCTCCAGGGGTGACCTCGACGCTCGCCGGGCCCGCCGTCGTGGACGACGGCCTCCCGGCGGCGCGGCCCCGGGCCACCCTCACCGGGTTGGACCTGCTCGCCGGCGGGGCCCTCCTCGTCGTCTCCCTGGTCGCCTGGGCCTCGCTCGCCCTCGCCCACGTGGGGCACCACAGCGTCCCGGGGGTCGCCGCCCTCACCCTGGTCGCTCTCGCGGCCGGCGCCCTCCTGGTGGCGCGGCGGGCCCCGTTCCGCGTGCGGGCCGACCTGCCCGGCGTGGTCGTGGCCCTCGGGTGCGCGGCCGTCGCGGCGGCCCTCACCTTCCCCGGCTTCTCCTACGGGGTCGTCGACAAGGACCCGGGCGTCTACGTCGCGCACGCCGCCGAGATCTCGCGGACCGGCAGCTTCAGCTTCGTCGACCCGGTGCTCGCCAGCGGCGCGCCCGTGCAGCTGCTCGGCCCCGGTGCGCGCCTCGGCGGCATCTGGGTCCACGGGGCCAAGGACGCCGACGGGTCCTGCGGCAACCGCAACGACGGTTGCTTGATCATCCCGCAGTTCTACCACCTGTGGCCCGCCCTGCTGGCGACGTCGTACGACCTCGGCGGGCATTCCGCGCTGTTCTGGACGGTGCCCGTCCCGGCGGTCCTGTCGGTGCTCCTGATGGTCGCCGTCCTGCGCCGGGTCGCGGACGCCCTGCTCGGCGTCGTGCGGGCCGGCGGACAGGCCGACGACCGTGCACCGCCGGGCCTTGCGGGGCTCGCTGCCGGGCTCGCGGGCGGGCTGCTCCTGGCCACGAACATGCTCCAGGTCTGGCAGTCGCGGTTCCCCACCACCGAGGTGCTCGCGCAGTCGCTCTACCTGGGCGCCCTCCTTGGCATCGTCGTCGCGCTGCAGACCGGCTGGCGGCCGGCGGCGGGCCTCGCCGGGCTGTGGGTCGGCATCGGCTGGCTCAACCGCGCCGACGGCGTCCTGCTCGTCGTCATGGCGGTCGGCGTCGGCGCACTCCTGCTCGCCGTCCGCCGCTGGGACGGCCGGGCGTGGTGGGCCGCGGCGGGCCTCGGGATCGTGCTGCCGCACGCGCTGCGCCAGGCCTACGACTACGCCGCCTTCTACAGCCAGGCCAACGACGTCCCGTCGAAGGGCGTGCTCGCCGCCGTCTGCGTCGCCCTGCTGCTCGCCGGTGCGGCCGTCGGGGTCGTCGACAGCCTCGTCGTGCGCCGTCGTGGCGCCGGACTGGTCGCGCTCGCCCAGGCCCGTCGGGCGCAGCTGGTGCTCGGCGTCCTCGTCGTCCTCGGTGCGGCCGGCCTGCTGGCGCTCGGCTACCTGCGGCCGCGCCTGTTCGGCGAGGCCCGCTTCGACTACCTGGGTCGCGACGTCCGCTCGTTCGACGAGCAGATCATGAAGCGGCTCACCTGGTTCTTCACCCTGCCCGGGTTCGCGGTCATGCTCGCCGGCGTCGCCGTCGTGGGGCTGCGCCGCTGGCGGGCGTCGGTCTGGGCCGTGGTGCTCCCGACCCTCGTGCTGTTCCCGCTGTACGCGTACAACGCCCGCAACTCCACGCGGCTGCTCTGGTGGACGCGTCGCTACGTCCCGACCGTCATGCCCGGGATCCTGCTGCTGGTCGCCCTGGCCCTGGCGTTCGCCGTCGTGTGGCGCTTCCGGGGTCGGGCGCTGCTGCGCGTCCCCGCGGTCCTCGTGCTCGGCGGCCTGGTCGCGGTGTTCCTGTCGCAGTCGCTGCCGCTGCGGTCCCACGACGAGTGGGACGGCTCCGTCGAGGTCGCCGAGCAGGTGTCGGCGCTGTCGCCGGGCAAGGTCGGCCTGTACCTGTGGGAGCCGAACCAGGGCTGCTGCACCGGCCCGACCCAGCTGTTCTCGATCCCCGTCTGGCTCGCCGAGGGTGAGCTGTCGGTGCTGCTGCCCGGTGACCCCGCGATCCGGGCGCGGACGATCGCCGACTACCGGAAGGTGTTCCCGGACATGCCGGTGTTCGTCGTCGCCGACAAGGGCCAGCTGCCCGACGGCATCGACCCGGCCGCGGTGACGCCCGTGCTGGACCGGCGGTACGCCCTGCCCATGTGGGAGGAGAGCGACTTCGAGCGTCCCGACGAGGCGAAGGTGGTGCGCGGCCAGCTGTCGGTCTGGCGCCTGACCGGGACGTGAGACGGCGTGTCACCCCGCTCCTGACCGCAGCGCTCGCCCCCCTGCTGTACCTGCTGCTCGCCGTCCTCGGTCACCTGCCCGCCTTCGGGTCGCTGGCCACCCGCACGCAGTGCGCCTGCAAGGACGGCCCGCAGACCGACTGGTTCCTCGGCTGGACCGTCGACGCGCTGCGCGCCGGCCGGACGCCCTTCACCACCGACGTGCTCAGCGTCCCCGACGGCGTGAACCTCATGTGGAACACGCTGCTCCCGCTGCCCGGCCTGGTGGCGGCGCCCGTGACCCTGACCCTGGGCGTCCTCGCCTCGCACACCCTGCTCGCGGTCCTGGCCTTCGCCGGGTCGGCCACCAGCATGTGGGCGGTCGCCGGGAGGTGGGCGCCGTGGCTGCCGGCCCGCTTCGCCGCGGGGCTGCTCTACGGGTTCTCGCCGTACCTGGTCGCGCAGGGGAGCGGCCACCTGAACCTGTCGCTGGTGGCGCTGCCGCCGCTGGTGCTGCTCCTGCTCGACGACCTGCTCGTGCGGCAGGACCGCTCGGCGGTGCGGCGCGGGCTGCTGCTCGGCCTGGTCGCGACCGCCCAGCTGCTGACCACGGAGGAGGTGCTCGCGAGCACCTTCGTCGTCTGCCTGCTCGGGCTGCTGGTGCTCGTCGCCCAGCACCCCCGGGCGGTACGGGCGCGGCTCCGGCACGGCGTCGTCGGGCTCAGCACCGCGACCGTCCTCGGGGCGGTGCTCGTCGCGTACCCGCTGTGGGTCCAGTTCACGGGGCCGCGCCGCGTCACCGCCCCGGTGCAGGACGCGTCGCCGTACGCCGCCGACCTGCTGGGCGTCGTCGTCCCGACCGTCTTCCAGCTGCTCGGCAACGACGTCGCGCGCGGGTGGGGCGGCAACCCGAGCGAGAACGGCAGCTACCTCGGCGCCCCGCTGCTGCTGGTCCTCGTGGGCCTCGCCGTCGCCTTCCGGCGGGTCCCCGTGGTGCGGTTCGCGGCGACGCTCGGCGTCGTCGCGTGGGCCGTGTCGCTCGGGGAGCGGCTGCACGTCGCCGGGACCGCGTACGCCGTCCCGCTGCCGTTCGCGCTGGTGTCGCGCGTGCCCGTGCTGGAGAACCTCGCCGCCGTCCGCTTCAGCCTCTACGTCGTGCTGTGCGGGTCGCTCGTGCTCGCCGTCGGGTTGGACCGGCTGCACGCCTCGGGGCGGCTCCGCGCGCTGCCGACGGGGTTCGTGGCCGTGGCCTGCCTCGTGCCGCTGCTGCCGGCCTGGCCCTACGAGTACGTGGAGGCGCGCACCCCCGCGTACTTCACGACGTCGGCCGTGCGCGCGGTGCCGGAGGGCAGCGTGGCGCTGACCTACCCCGTGCCGCGCTTCCCCGAGAGCGCGCCGATGCTGTGGCAGGCCGAGGCGGGGTTCCGCTACCGGTCGCTCGGCGGGTACGTCATCACCCCGCAGCCCTCCGGGGCGGGCACGTTCCTCGGCAGCCGCAGCGACCTCGAGCGGCTGTTCGCCGACGTCCGCCGGGGCGCGCCGGTCCCTCGCAGCGGGGCGCTCGACGCGAAGGTGTTGGCCGACCTGGCGCGGCTCGACGTCGACAGCGTGCTCGTCGCGACGTCGGTGCCGGGCGCGCAGGAGGCGGTGCGCTACTTCTCGCTGCTGCTGCGCCGGGCGCCCGACGAGGTCACCGGCGGGGTGGCGGCCTGGTACCGCGTCAGCGGCTGAGCAGTGCCAGGGCCCGGTCGACGAGCAGGTCGGTCGCCGCCGGGTCGAAGACGGCGAGGCTGCTGTCGGAGAACAGGTGGTCGCTGCCCGGGTAGAGGAACAGCTCGACGTCGGGAGCGCGCTCGGCCAGGGCCCGGGCGTCGTCGACGTCGCCCCAGCCGTCCTCCGCCATGACGTGCACCTGACCCGGCACCCCCGCGGGCCAGGGGGCACCGAGGGCCTCGGGCGGGACGCAGGCGTGAAGCAGCAGGACGCCGCCGACCGGACGGGTCACGGCGAGCAGCGTGGCGGCCACGGCTCCCAGCGACATCCCCGCGACGACGACGTCGTCCGGGAGGGCCTCCGCCGCCGCGACCCCGCGCTCGTGCACCAGGTCGCCCAGCTCCCGGGCGTGTTCGACGCCCTCGTCGAGGTCGTCGAAGGTGCGGCCGTCATACAGGTCGGGCACGTGCACGACGTGGCCGGCGGCGCGGAACCGGTCGGCCAGGGCGTGCACCCCCGGCGTGAGGCCCTGGGCGTGGTGGAGCAGCAGGAGCTCGCTCACCGCCAGCTGTCCGCCGTGCCGACCTGCCTCGCGGGGATCCCCGCGACGACCGCGCCCGCGGGCACGTCCTTGCTCACGACGGCGCCTGCCGCGACGACGGCGCCGTCGCCGACGGTCACGCCCTTGAGGACGACGGCCCGGGTGCCGACCCAGACGCGGTCGCCGATGACGACCGGCGCCGCGCTCGGGCGCTCGACGCCGCCGCTCGTGATGGCGTGGAAGTCGTTGTCGAGGACCTGGACGTCCCAGGAGAACGTGCAGAAGGCGCCGACCGTGATGCCGGTGGCGCAGAGGAACTTGGTCCCGGTGCCGTTGACGTTCGTGCCGTGCCCGAAGGACAGCCGGCCGCCGTCGACGACGACGCGGACCCCGCGCTGCAGGCTGACGATGCCCTCGCAGTGCAGGCTCGCGCCCTCGCGGACCCGGACGACGCTGGCGTCGTGCTCGCTCGAGAGGCCGAAGCTGCCGAGGCCGATCCGCAGGGCGCCGCCCTCGGACACCTTGATCCGCTCCTCGCCCTCGAGGACGGTGCGGCTGCCGATCCAGATCGGCCGCGGCCGCTGCCCTCGCAGCTTCGGGACCACCTGGTGGCGCAGGACCCCGCCGTAGAACGCCCGAGCGCTGGTCTCGCCGCTGGCGCGGAGGTCCTGCATGGCCTTGCGGTAGTCCGACAGGTCGGTCATCGCAGGGTCAGTTCGCTCACGTCGATGGGGGCCGGACTAGCGGGGTCGAGCGTGCCGAAGCGCATCTTCTTGGTGTGCTCGAGGGTGTCCTCGATGAGCGCCCGGTTGGTCCGCAGGAGGTCGCCGATGATCCCGACGATCACGCTCATGAAGCTCATGACGAGGAAGACCGTGCCGACCAGTAGCGACTGCACGTGGCTGCCGTCGTCGCCCGACGCCTTGAGCACGGCGTAGCGCAGGAAGGGCAGCAGGCCGAGGACGCCGAACAGGACCGCGAGGGCGCTGAAGATCACGTACGGCTTGTACATGATGTAGGCCTTGGCGATGGCCCCGGAGGACTTGAGCACGTGCTGCCAGGTGCTCTTGAACAGCCGCGACTCGCGGGTCTTCGGGTTGGTCCGGATCGGGACCGACTCGATCTTCATCCGCTTGTTGCCGGCCTGGATGATCGTCTCCATGCAGTAGCTGAACTGCGTGATCGTGTTCAGCAGCATGAGCGAGTCACGCGAGTAGGCGCGGAAGCCGGAGGCGGCGTCGGGCAGCTCGGTGCCGGCGGCCTTGTTCACGACGGCGCTGCCGAGCTTCTGCAGCAGCACCTTCGGGCCGGAGAAGTGCTCGACCAGGTGGACCTGCCGGTCGGCGATGACGATGTCGGCGCGGCCCTCGAGGATGGGCTGCACCAGGTCGGCGATGCGCTCCTGCGGGTACTGGTTGTCGCCGTCGGTGTTCACGACGATGTCGGCGCCGAGCTCCAGGGCCCGCTGCACGCCGTCGTGGAAGGAGCGCCCCAGCCCGCGGTTGCGGGCGTGGCGGACGAAGTGGGTCACACCGTGGGCCTTGGCGACCTCGACGGTGCGGTCGGTGCTGCCGTCGTCGATGATGAGGACGAGGATCTCGTCGATCCCCGGGATCTGCTCGGGGATGGTCGACAGGACCAGGGGAAGGGTCTCCTCCTCGTTGAGGCAGGGGACCTGGACGACGAGGCGCACGGGGCAAGGGTACCGGCGGCGGGTGCTGCGCCCGGGAGGCGGCGAGCCGCTGTCCACCGTCGAGCGGCGGCCGGCAGGGCTCCTGCACGGGTCGAGTGTCGACCTGGCACCCGGTCCGGAGCCCGCCGAAGGGTCCCAGCTCGACGCTCGACACTCCGACCGGGTGCAGCAGCGCCGGCTCAGTGCCCTGCTCGCCGGTAGGCAGCCTCCACCTTCGCGACAGCACGGTCGGGGCGCCGGAGGTCGAGCGCGGTGAGCACGACCACCTGCCAGCCGGCTGCCCGGGTCTGCTCGTCGCGGTCGATGTCGGCCCGCCAGCGCTCCACCCCGCGCTCGAAGTGGACCAGGCCGTCGTACTGCACCGCGACCCGCGCCAGCTCATCAGCGAGGTCGGGCCGGGACACCCAGCTCCCGTGCTCGTCACGCACCGTGACCTGGTGGCGCAGCCCTCGGAAGCCGGCGTCGTGCAGCAGCAGTCGCGCCACGCTCTCGGCCGCGGAGTCGGCCCCGCCGTCGAGCTCGTCCAGCGCAGCCCTCGCCCGGACCACGCCCCGCTGCCCGATGGCTGCCGCTACCTCGGCGAGCAGCTGTTCGTGGCCGACCCGGCGCACCACGGCGTCCCCGAGCGCGACCAGCGGCTGGCGACCGAGCTGTCCGGCGAGGTCGAGCCACGTGCGAGCGGGCGCCGTCACCCGAAGGCCGTCGAGGTCGAGCACGGCAGCGGCACACAGCGCGCGGCGGTGGGTGCGGACCCCGGGTCGTGCCGAGGCGGGACGCCCGGCGGGCCGGGTCAGGTGGATCAGCGGGTCGCGTGGGACGGGCAGCTCCTGCAGCTGGGCCGCCGTCACGTGACTCGCCACTGCGTCGGGGACGGCGAGCTGGAGCGCCCTGACCCGCAGCGCGAGGGATGGCCGCTCCTCGGCCAGCACGTAGACGTCGCGCGTCTCCCGGCGGAAGGACCTGTTGCGGAGCTGCTGCTTGGTGCGGCCGGACGTGGAGCCTCGGAAGGGCGAGCCGTTCATCGGCACAGCCTCGGTGTCGGCGTGGGATCGCCGTCCGGCTCGTCCACAGCCCCGCTCGAGGTGGGGCTGGGACCCGGCCCGGGTGCGGGGAGGGGCTCCAGGTCGACAGTCGCGGGAGCGACCGGGTGGGAGGTCAGTGCGGCGGCTCCGGCTCCGGCAGGTCCACCCCCTCGCCCCACCACCAGGCGCCCAGGCAGCCCAGGACCAGCGGGAGCGCGTAGAACAGGCCGGCCTGCGAGAGCGACCCCCGCGGGTCGACGGTCCCCGTGATCAGCCAGGGCAGCGTCCACAGCACGGCGGCGGTGACCGGGCCGCCCACCGCGGGCCGCAGCCACGGCGCGACCGCCAGGGCGCACACCGCTGTCAGGGTGCCGAGCACGAGGCCGGCCAGGCTCCCGACGATGCCCGCGTACGACGACGCCACCGCGGACCCGGCCAGCGCGGCACCGAGGCCCTCGCCTGCACCGTCGAGGGCGACGACCACCCCGAACGCCACCCCGTACGCGGCGCCGCTGAGGGCGCCCCACGCAGTTCCGCGCCCGACGTCGGTCCAGGCGCTCACGAGGGGGTCAGGCCTTGGTCGCCCAGATGATCGTCCACGGGTACGGCGAGGCGACGGCCCGCACGGAGCCGACCTGCGACACGAAGCGCTGGAACCCGGCGCCGGTCCAGTGGTTGAGGTGGCCGGGGGTGTTGCCCAGGTCCTTGAGGTAGCGGCCGGTCAGCAGGTTGGAGCCCCGGAAGAAGGGCTCGTGCGGGACCGACAGCAGCAGGTGGCGCGACGTCATGCGGGCGAGCTCGCGCAGGCCGGCGTCGGGGTCCTTGAGGTGCTCGAGCACCTCGACGCACACGACGAGGTCGAACTGCTCGTCCTTGAACGGGAGGTTCTCGGCGTCGGCGTGCAGGTAGGCGGGCCCCGGACGGGTGCGCCACTCCTCGCGGAGGCCGGCGTCGGGGAGGTCGATGCCGACGCACGAGCCGAACCGCTCGAACATCTTCTGGCTGATGACGCCCTCGCCGGCACCGACCTCGAGGGGCTTGGTGGCCGGCCGTGAGTCGGCGGCGATCTGCCCGACCATCCCGTCGAGGCGGGCGACGAAGCGCTCGGTCAGCCACTTGATGGCCGGGTTCTTGGCCGTGTACTTCTTCGTGTGGTTGCCGATCACCACACCGGGAGTCTCGGGCGCAGCAGTCATGGCGGCGAGGCTAGCGTGGGTGCGGTGAAGCGAGCGGCACGCACCGGCTTCCTGCTGCTCGTGCTCGCGCTGCTCGTCGCGGCCCTGGTCGACAAGGGCCCCGAGGCGCTGGACGTCGCCCGCGACGTCGGGCCGCTTCCGGTCGCGGGGTCGCTGCTGGCGGTCCTGGCCGGCCTGCTCGCCAGCGCCCTGGTGTGGCGGGCGCTGCTGGCGGACCTCGGTGCCCCGCTCGCCCTGCGGCCCGCCCTGCACGTGTTCTTCCTCGGCCAGCTCGGCAAGTACGTCCCCGGCAGCGTCTTCGCGGTCGCCGCGCAGATGGAGCTCGGGCGCGACCAGGGCGTCAGCCGCAGCCGGGTCGGGACGGCGTCGCTGCTGTTCATGGGCGTGCTCGTCGCGGCGGGCCTGCTGGCGGCGGCCGTCGTCCTGCCGTTCACCAGCCCCGACGCCCTCGACTCCTACGCCTGGGTGCTCGTCGCGCTGCCGCTGGGTCTGGTGCTGCTCGCGCCGCCGGTGCTCAGCCGGCTGGTCGCGACCGCGCTGCGCGTGCTCAAGCGCGACCCGCTGGACCGGCCGCTGTCCTGGGCGGGCACCGGCACGGCGCTCGGCTGGGCACTCGTCATGTGGGCCGCGTACGGCGTGCACCTGTGGCTGCTGGTCCGGGCGGTCCCGCACGACGACGGCCCCGACCTGCTGCTGCTCAGCACCGGCGCCTACGCGCTGGCCTGGACCGCCGGCTTCCTGTTCGTCGTCAGCCCTGCGGGGGTGGGCGTCCGGGAGGCCGCCCTGGTGGTGGCGCTGAGCCCGGTCCTGGACAAGCCGGGCGCCTTGGCCGTCGCCCTGCTCAGCCGGGTCGTCATGACCCTCGGCGACCTCGTCTGGGGAGGGGCAGGTGCGCTCCTGCGCCCCGACGTGGTTTCCTCCGGTCACGTTCAGCAGCTGGGGAAGGCTGCCGACGTCTGACAGGCACGCCCCCGACAGCTCGAGGACGACACTGCCATGCGCCGTACTTCCCTGCTCGCCTCCGCCGCCCTGCTCGGCGGCCTGCTCAGCGTGCTCCCTGCCCTCCCGGCCAGCGCGGAGGAGGTCTACGACAGGCCGGCCGACGGCGTGTTCGACGTCGAGGGGCACGGCTGGGGCCACGGCCGGGGCATGTCGCAGTGGGGCGCGCAGGGGGCGGCGGGCCTTGGCAAGACCGCCGACGAGATCACCAGCACCTACTACCCCGGCACCGTGCGGACTGTCCTGCCCGACAGCCCCATCCGGGTCTGGCTGTCCGGCGACGAGGGGCGCGACACCACCGTCTACCCGGCCGCCGGCCTGACCGCGACCGACGCCGCGACCGGCACGACCTCGCCGCTGCCGCAGGGACCGAGCCGCTGGCGGGTGCGGGCCGACGGCGCCGGCCTCCACCTCGAGTCGCTGACCGGCAGCACCTGGACCGCCTTCGGGCCCACGACGCCGGGGCCGGTCCGGTTCGGCGGCACGACCTTCACCCGGGTCGCCCTTCCCGGCGGCAGCAGCCGCGACTACCGGGGCAGCGTCACCGCCGTCCGCAACGGCAGCGCTCTGCGCACCGTCGTCGTGCTCGGGCTCGAGGACTACCTGCTCGGGGTCGTGCCGCGGGAGGCCAGCGCCGGGTGGCGACCGGCCGCCCTGCAGGCCCAGGCGATCGCCGCGCGGTCCTACAGCGCGAACAAGCGCGCCCGGGTCGGCGGCTCCGGGACCTACGACATCTGCGACACCACGGCCTGCCAGGTCTTCGGCGGCAGCCGCCTCTACACGAGCAGCGGCAGCGTGACCGAGCTCGAGCCCGGCAGCACGACCGACGCGGTCCGCGCCACCGCGGGGGTCGTGCGCTCGGTCGACGGCACCCCGATCTTCAGCGAGTTCAGCAGCAGCAACGGCGGCTGGTCCACCGACGGCGATCAGCCGTACCTGCAGGCGCACGAGGACCCGTGGGACGGCGCCAGCGCCAACGCCGTCCACTCCTGGACCGCGAAGCTGCCCGTGACCGCGCTGGAGAAGCGCTTCCCCGGCGTGGGCACCCTGCAGCGCTTGCGCGTGACGCGGCGCGACGGCAACGGCGAGTGGGGCGGCCGGGTCAAGGAGGTCGTCCTCGAGGGCACCGGCGGCAGCCTCACCACCACGGGCGCCGGCGTGTACGGCGTCGCGACCTGGCCCGGCACCAGCACCGGGCTGCGCTCCACCTGGTTCCACGTGAAGGCGGAGGCCACCGGCAGCACGGTCGTCGAGCAGTCGGCGGCGCCCTCCCTCGTCCGCCCGCCGGGGGTGTCCACCGGCGCGCTGACCGTGGTGCTGCGGAACACGGGCACCACCACCTGGCCGGCGTCCGCGCTCCACCTCGCCGTCAGCAGCCCGCCCGGGCAGGCCGACGCGCTGGTCGGCGGCAGCGCCCGCCCCGGCCGGTACACCGGCTCCGGTGACGTCGCCCCGGGGCAGACCGCCGCCTTCCGCGTCGACCTCGACGCCTCCGGCGTGGCGGCCGGCACCCACACCCGCGTCTACCGCGCGCGCCTCGGGGACGGCCCCGTCTTCGGCGCTCCCGTCACCTGGCGCGTCCCCGTGGCCGAGGCCCTGTTCCGCGCGGCCCGCGCCGCCACGCCCGTCGGCGTGGCCGCGCAGCGCACC
>JAODNQ010000227.1 GCA_025464695.1 Frankiales bacterium
CGCCATCGAGCCGGCGACGGCGAGGGCGATCCGCACGGGGCGACCGGCCTTGAACGAGCCGTGGGTGAAGTACCGGTGGAAGCCGACCGTGATCCCGTGGCCGGTGACGGCGTAGAAGACCGTGCTGATGACGACGTCGCGCCAGGACAGGAAGCCGCCCCACGCGACGACGGCCCCGGCCAGGACGCACACGAACGGCACGGCGATGAACGCGGCGAGGGCGGCCTGCTCGGCCCGGGCCAGCAGCAGGCTCTTCGGCACCGCCTGCATCGGCCGGGCGACGTCCTCGGCGACGTCGATGGTGGTGGTCGGGGCGTCGGGGTCACCGGCGTTGCCCTGGAGCTTGCGCTCGACGGGGGTCGTGGTCACGGACGGGCTCCAGGGGGGCGGGCGGCAGAGGTACGGGACCGTAACCTACGGAGCCGTAGCCGGCTCCGCTCAGACGCGGAGCCGGGCCCACACCCGCTTGCCGTCGGGCAGCTCGTCGGTGCCCCAGGCGGCCGCCAGGGCCTGCACGATGGCCAGGCCCCGCCCGTTCTCGGCCTGGTCGTCCTCGTCCAGCCGCTGCCGGGGCAGGGTGGCCGCGCCGTCGCTCACCGCGACGACGAGGCCGTCCGGGTCGAGCTGCAGGTCGAGGCTGACCCGGACGTCGCCGTGCCGGACGGCGTTGCCCACGAGCTCGCTGACGACCACCAGCACGTCGTGGACCCGGTCGTCGTCGACGACGTCCCAGGTGCCGAGCAGCAGGCGGGCCGTGCGCCGGGCGGTGGCGCAGGCGTGCTCCTGCAGGGGGAGGTCGATGCGGGCACGGAGCGGCAGGCCGGGTTCGGTCGAGAGCGCGGCGGGGGTCATGGCCGGCTCCGGGGTCGGGGTCATGACTGCCTCATCGCCGCGTGCGGGCCCGACATGCCCGGACGGCGGCCGAACGGCTCGGACTGCAGGGGCGGGTGGCCCGGGCGGACCGGTCCGCGGTGGCCCGGGGGCACCAGTCGACGGGACCCGTCCTGTCGGACCCGGGTGCGACGCTGCGCGAGGAGGGTCGCGGAGCGGCGGGAGCAGGAGTGACGAAGGCGGACCTGAGAGAGCTGGCGCGGGAGATGTACCTCGGGGGTGCCCGCTACCGGGGCATCCAGGAGGAGCTGGGGGTGTCGCGGAGCACCCTCTCGGTGTGGCTGCGCGACCTGAAGGAGGCCGAGCCGAGGGTGCTCCCGGCAGCGGAGGCGGGCGACGGCCGGGTGGCGGAGGCGAGGGCGCTGCGCGCGGAGGGCCTCTTCCTGCGCGAGATCGCCGGCCTGCTGGGCGCGTCCGCGCCGCAGGTGCACCGGTGGGTCCGCGACCTGCCGGTCCCGGCACGGGCCCGGCCGGGTGGCGACCCGGAGCACATGAGGGCGATGCGGGACAGCTACTGGGCGCAGGCGAACGCGTCCCGGGAGCACGAGCGGCAGCACGTCCAGGCGTCGGGGGCAGCCGAGGTCGGCCAGCTCTCGGACCGGGAGCTGCTGCTGCTCGGCGTGTGCGCCTACTGGTGCGAGGGAGGGAAGTCGAAGCCGTGGAACCGGCGCGAGACGCTGACGTTCATCAACAGCGACGAGGGGCTGGTGCGCCTGTTCGACCGCTGGCTCGACCTGGCGGGCAACCCTCGCGAGGAGCGCCACTACCGCGTGGCCATCCATGAGACCGCGGACGTCGAGGCCGCGTCCGCGTACTGGGCCGACGTCGTGGGCGTGCGGGTCGACGAGCTCCGGAGGCCGACCCTCAAGCGGCACAACCCGGCAACGGTGCGGAAGAACACCGGTGAGCGCTACGTCGGCTGCCTCGTCGTGCAGGCGCTGCAGAGCCGGCTGATGTACCAGCGGCTCACCGGTCTCTGGACGGGCATAGTGGAGGCGCTGCCCCCGGCTCGCTCCGCCTGAGCCGGGTGGTCCCGAGTCGTCCAGGGGCAGGACAAAGGACTTTGAATCCTTGAACGGAGGTTCGATTCCTCCCTCGGGAGCAACGCCGCCGGGTTCGACGACCACTGGAGCCGTCGCGGTCGGCCGTCCCCCCGCCCCCGGTAGTCTCGGGTCTGCCGGGGTCCCGGCCCTGCCCTCCGCCCTCCCCCGCCCTGCACCCGCCCGCACCCGCGAGGAGCTCCTGCTGTGAGCACGCCTGCCGACGCGCGCCCCGCGGCGGTCGTCGTGCTGGCCGCCGGCGAGGGCACGCGCATGCGGAGCGTCACCCCGAAGGTGCTCCACGCCCTGGGCGGCCGCAGCATGCTCGGTCACGTCGTAACCGCGGCCCGGGCCCTGCAGCCGCAGCACCTGGTGGTCGTCGTCGGGCACGCCCGCGAGCAGGTGGCCGCGCACCTCGCCGAGCTGGACGCGGACGCCCGCGCCGTCGTGCAGGAGCGCCAGGACGGCACCGGCTCGGCCGTGCGGGTCGCGCTGGAGGCCCTCGAGGGCCTGACCGGCACCGTCGTCGTCACGCCCGGCGACACCCCGCTGCTCACCGCCGAGACGCTGTCCGCCCTGGTCGCGCACCACGAGGCCAGCGCCGCCGCCACCACCCTGCTGACCGCGGTCCTGCCCGACCCCAGCGGCTACGGCCGGGTCGTCCGCGGGGTGGACGGCGTCGACCGGGTGGTCGAGCACAAGGACGCCACCGACGACGAGCGCCGCATCGACGAGATCGCCACCGGCGTCTACGCCTTCGACGCGGGGCACCTGCGCGACGCGCTGGGGCGGCTGTCGACGGACAACGCGCAGGGCGAGCACTACCTCCCCGACGTCGTCGGGATCCACCGCGCGGCGGGCCTCGGCGTCGCCGCGCGGGTGGCCGCGGACGCCGCCGAGACCGCCGGGGTCAACGACCGGGTGCAGCTCGCCGACGCCGCCCGGGTGCTGCGCGACCGCGTCGTGCGGCGTCA
>JAODNQ010000228.1 GCA_025464695.1 Frankiales bacterium
CGCGCGCGGACGTCGTCGGGAGCGGCGCTGGCGGTCACCGAGCAGCGGGCGAGGTCGGCCAGCTCGGCGTCGGACAGCCCTTGCCGTGCCCGCAGCGCCTCGTACTGCGCGACCAGTCCGCTGCGGAACAGCAGCGGGTCGTCGGCCCCGAGCGCCACCCGCACCCCGGCGGCCCGCAGCTGCCGCACCGGCGCCCGGTCGAGGTCGCGCACGCCGAGCGCGGCGTTCGACGCCGGGCACACCTCGCACGTCACCCCCCGCTCGGCCAGCTCCTCCAGCAGGGCCGGGTCCTCGACGGCGCGGACGCCGTGTCCCAGCCGGCAGGCTCCCAGCTCCTCGACGGCGGCCCGGACGCTGCGCGGCCCCCGGAGCTCGCCGGCGTGAGGGACGGCCAGCAGTCCGGCCCCGCGGGCGATGCGGAAGGCCTTGCCGAACGACGCCGTGTCGCCCCGGGTCTCGTCGTTGGACAGCCCGAACCCGACGACGCCCCGCCCCGCGTACCGGCGGGCCAGCCGGGCCAGCGTCTCGGCGTCGGCGGGGTGCCGGGTGCGGTTGGCCGCCACGACCACGCCCATCCCGGTGCCGGTCGCCGCGGAGGCCGCCTGCGCGGCGTCGAGCACCAGCTCGACGGTGGCGACCAGGCCGCCGCAGCGGGCGGCGTAGGAGCTCGGGTCGACCTGCAGCTCGCACCAGCCTGACCCGGCGGCCCGCTCGTCCTCGGCGATCTCCCGCACCAGCCGCCGCACCTCGTCGGGGCCCTGGACCAGCTCGCGGGCGGCGTCGTACAGGCGCTGGAAGCGCGGCCAGCCGCGGCGGACGGTGACGTCGACCCGGGCGCCGAACGGGTCGAGCAGCTCGGGCGGCAGGTGCCGGCCCTGCTCGGCCGCGAGCTCGAGCAGGGTGGCGGGGCGCATCCCGCCGGTCAGGTGCAGGTGCAGGTGCGCCTTCGGGAGGGTGGACAGGTCGCGCACCGCACCAGTCTGCGGGCAGGCCCGGGCCGGGACCCGGCAGGAGTGTCGGACCCGGGTGCCACGCTCAGCGGGTGGGAGAATGGGGGTCGCCCCACCTGCCTGACCGCCTGTAGACCCTGACGTGATCGGAGCTCCGTGACCCGCCCGGCCAGCACCGACGTGCCCGTGCAGCCCCCCGCGTACGACGGCGACAGCCTGTCGGTGCTCGAGGGGCTCGAGGCGGTCCGCAAGCGCCCCGGCATGTACATCGGCTCGACCGACAGCAAGGGCCTCACGCACCTGGTCTACGAGGTCGTCGACAACTCCGTCGACGAGGCCCTGGCCGGCCACTGCGAGCGGATCGAGCTGACCCTGCACGCCGACGGCTCGGTCGAGGTCGCCGACGACGGCCGCGGCATCCCGGTCGACGTCCACAGCCGCACCGGC
The DNA here is from genome assembly GCA_025464695.1 of Frankiales bacterium. The sequence goes on from JAODNQ010000228.1 coordinate 1,398, forward strand.
CTGACCGGCGTCGAGCTGGTGCTGACCAAGCTCCACGCCGGCGGCAAGTTCGGCGGCGCCGGCTACAAGACCTCGGGCGGCCTGCACGGCGTCGGGGCCTCCGTCGTCAACGCGCTGTCGGCCCGGCTCGACGTCGTCGTCCGCCGGGGCGGCCGCGTGCACACCATGTCGTTCCAGCGCGGCGTCCCCGGGGTGTTCGAGGGGGACGGGCCGCGGGCGCCGTTCACCCCCCGGCCGGGCCTGTCGGTGGCGGGCAAGGCCGCCAAGGGCCAGACCGGCACCACCATCCGCTGGTGGCCTGACCTGCCGCTGTTCAGCGCCGGGAGCGCCGTCGACGTCGGGCAGGTCGTGGCGCGGCTGCGGCAGACGGCGTTCCTCGTGCCGGGCCTGACGCTCGCCATGCTCGACCGCCGGTCCGGGGAGCTGGTCGAGGAGAGCTTCCGGTTCGACGGCGGCACGACCGACTTCGTCGAGCACCTGTCCCCCGACCGCGGCGTCTGCGACCCCGTCCACCTGGTCGGCGAGGGCACCTACAAGGAGACCGTCCCGGTCCTCGACGACGCCGGGCACATGGTGACCACCGTCGTGGAGCGCACCTGCGAGGTCGACGTCGCCCTCCGGTGGGGCACCGGCTACGACACCGTCGTCCAGAGCTTCTGCAACGTCGTCGCCACCGGCCACGGCGGCAGCCACCAGAACGGTTTCGAGGCCGCCGTCCTCAAGACCGTCAACGCCGCGATGCGCGAGAAGCGCGTGCTGAAGGTCAAGGACGACGATGTCGTGAAGGACGACGTCCTCGAGGGCCTCACCGCGGTCATCACGGTCAAGGTGCCGGAACCGCAGTACCTCGGGCAGACGAAGGACGAGCTCGGCACGCCCGGCGTCCGCAAGATCGTCAACGACGTCGTCGCCAAGGGGCTGCGGACGGCCTTCCTCGACGACAAGAAGCGCAAGGCCCAGGTCGCGACCGTCCTCGACAAGGTGGCCGCCGCCGCGCAGACCCGGCAGGCCGCCAAGGCGAGCAAGGACGCCGCCCGCCGCAAGACGGCGCTGGAGACCTCGACCCTGCCCGCGAAGCTCGCCGACTGCCGCAGCACCGACGTCGACCGCACCGAGCTGTGGCTGGTCGAGGGCGACTCCGCGCTCGGCACCGGCAAGCTGGCCCGCAACAGCGAGTACCAGGCGCTGCTGCCCCTGCGCGGGAAGATCCTCAACGTCCAGAAGGCCGGCGTCTCGGAGATGCTGGCCAACGCCGAGTGCGCCGCGATCATCCAGGTGGTCGGCGCCGGGACCGGTCGCACGTTCGACCTCGAGCAGATGCGCTACGGGAAGATCGTCCTCATGACCGACGCCGACGTCGACGGCGCGCACATCCGCTGCCTGCTCATCACGCTGTTCGCGCGGTACATGCGGCCGGTGATCGACGCCGGGCGGCTGTTCGCCGCGGTGCCCCCGCTGCACCGCGTGGAGGTCGCGAACCAGAAGGAGCCGATCTACACGTACTCCGACAAGCAGCTGGCGCAGACGCTGCGACGGCTCGAGCAGTCGGGCAGGAAGGTCAAGGGTCAGATCCAGCGCTACAAGGGGCTCGGCGAGATGGACCCCGACCAGCTGGCCGACACCACCATGCACCCCGCGACGCGGACGCTGCGCCGCATCCAGCCGGGCGACGCCGACGGCGCCGAGCGCGCCCTCGAGCTGCTCATGGGCAACGACGTGCCGCCGCGCCGCGACTTCATCGTGAGCAGCGCCAGCCGCGTCGACCGGGAAGCGCTGGACGTCTGATGCCGCCCCGCAAGCGCACCTCCAGCCACATCCCGCCATTCGAGGGCGAGGGCACGATCCTCGACACGACCGTGGTGCAGGAGATCGAGGACAGCTACCTCGAGTACTCGTACTCCGTCATCTACAGCCGTGCGCTGCCCGACGCCCGCGACGGCCTCAAGCCGGTCCACCGGCGCATCCTCTACTCGATGGCCGACAGCGGCCTGCGGCCCGACCGGCCCTACGTGAAGAGCGCCCGCGTCGTCGGGGATGTCATGGGCAAGTACCACCCGCACGGCGACAGCGCGATCTACGACGCGATGGTCCGCCTCGCCCAGCCGTTCTCCCTGCGCGTGCCGCTCATCGACGGCCACGGGAACTGGGGCAGCCTCGACGACGGCGCGGCCGCCTCGCGCTACACCGAGTGCCGGCTCACCCCCGCCGCGCTCCTGCTCACCGACGGCCTCGACGAGGAGACCGTCGACCGCGAGGACAACTACGACGGCAGCCTCACGCAGCCGTCGGTGCTGCCGGCCGCCTTCCCGAACCTGCTCGTCAACGGCACGAGCGGCATCGCCGTCGGCATGGCGACGAACATGATCCCGCACAACCTGGTCGAGGTCGTCGACGCCGCCCGTCACCTGCTCGAGCACCCCGACGCCGACCTCGACGCCCTCATGCGCTTCGTGCCCGGCCCCGACCTGCCCACCGGCGGCCAGCTGCTCGGGCTCAGCGAGGTCCGGGCGGCCTACGAGACCGGTCGCGGGGTCGTCCGCATGCGGGCCACCGCCGACGTCGGTGCGCTGCCGCGCGGCAAGAGCCACATCACGGTCACCGAGCTGCCCTACGGCGTCGGCGCGGAGCGCGTCATGACCAAGATCAGCGACCTCGTCAAGGCGCGGAAGCTGCAGGGCATCAACGCCGTCAACGACTACACCGACCGCGCCGTCGGCACGCAGCTGGTCATCGAGGTCAAGGCCGGCTTCAACCCACAGGCGGTCCTCGCCGAGCTGTACCGCCTGACGCCGCTGGAGGAGAGCTTCGGCATCAACGCCCTGGCGCTCGTCGAGGGCCAGCCGCGGACCCTGGGGCTCAAGGACCTCCTGCAGGTCTTCCTCGACCACCGGGTCGACGTCGTCACCCGGCGGTCCCGGTACCGGCTGCGGAAGGCCGAGGAGCGGGCCCACCTGGTCGAGGGCCTGCTGACCGCGCTGGCGCGCATCGACGACGTCGTGCGGATCATCCGCGCCAGCCAGGACGCCGCCGAGGCCCGCGAGCAGCTCCAGCAGCAGATCGGCCTCACCGAGGTGCAGGCGGGCTACGTCCTCGACATGCAGCTGCGCCGCCTGGTGGCCCTCGAGGTGCTGAAGCTCGAGACCGAGCTGGCCGAGCTGCGCCTCACCATCGCCGAGCTGGAGCGCATCCTCGGCGACCCCGCCGTGCTGCGCCGCGTCATCGCCGACGAGCTCGCGGAGGTCGCGGCCGAGCACGGCAGCCCGCGCCGCACCGTCCTGGTCGGCGGCGACCTCAAGGCGCTCGTCACCGCGCGCAGCGCCAGCCTCGAGGTCGCCGACGAGCCGGTCGACGTCCTGCTGACGACCAGCGGCCTGGTCGGGCGCACCCCGGTCGAGGCCCCGACCGACCCGGGCAGCCGCCGGGCCACGAAGCGGGCCCGCCACGACGCCGTCGTGTCCTCCGCCCGCACCACCGCCCGCGGCCAGGTCGGGCTCGTGACGAGCGCCGGCCGCGTCCTGCGGGTCGGCGTCCTCGACCTGCCGGCCGTCCCCGCGGTGACGACCGGTGCGCTGTCACTGCGCGGGGGCGCCCCCGTCACCGAGTTCGCCGCCCTCGAGCGCGGCGAGCGCGTCCTGGCGCTCACGAGTCTCCGCGACGACAGCGTGGGGCTCGCGCTGGCGACGAAGCAGGGCGTGGTCAAGCGGGTCGCCCCCGACTGGCCCAGCAAGGGCGAGGCCGTCGAGGTCATCGCGCTGCGGCCGGGCGACGAGGTGGTCGGCGCCGCCGAGCTGCAGGACGGCGAGGAGGAGCTGGTCCTGTTCAGCTCCACCGGGGACCTGCTGCGCTTCCCGGCCAACCTGGTCCGCCCGCAGGGGCGCAGCGCGGGCGGCATGGCCGGCATCAAGCTCGACCCCGGCGCCACCTGCATCGGGTTCAGCGTCGTCACCCTGGGCGGTGCGAGCGACACCCTGTTCGACGCCGAGGAGCCCGTCGTCGTGACCGGCGCGGGGCTGCCGCCCGAACGCGGCAAGGGGCCGGGCACGGTCTCGAGCGTCAAGACGACGCCCCTGTCGGAGTACCCGCGCAAGGGCCGCGCCACGGGAGGCGTCCGGGTCCAGCGGCTGCTGACCGGCGAGAGCCTGCTCGTGCTCGGCTGGGCCGGCCGGGCGCCCGCCTGGGCCGCCGCTGCCGGGGGCGAGCCGGTGGAGCTGCCGGTCGTCCATGGTCGCCGTGACGGGTCGGGGACCCCGGTCGACAAGGCCCCGGTCGCGGTCGGGCAGCCGTGGACGGGCGCGCCCGACGCCCGTGGCAGCACGCCGGGCTGACCCGGCCGACGGAGCACGCCGGGCTGACGCGCCCGTCGGAGCACGCCGGGCTGACCCGCCCGACGGAGCACGCCAGGCTGACCCGCCCGGGCTGATCCGGGCGGCGGCGACGCGGCGGGCGCGGAGGCGGCTCCGCGCGCCCCGTGGCAGGGTCGGAGCATGACGTCGACCGCACCGCTGCAGGACCGGGTCGCCCTCGTGACGGGGGCGTCGTCCGGGATCGGGGAGGCGACCGCCGTCGCCCTGGCGCGGGCGGGAGCGGCCGTCGCCGTCGGCGCCCGCCGGGCCGACCGGCTCGCCGACCTCGTGCAGCGCATCGAGGCCGACGGCGGCCGCGCGCTCGCCCTCGACCTCGACGTCACCGACGAGGCGCAGTGCCGGGCGGCGGTGGAGCGCACGACGACCGAGCTGGGCGGGCTCGACGTCCTGGTCAACAACGCCGGTGTGATGCTGCTCGGCCCGATCGAGGACGCCGACACCGAGGACTGGCGCCGCATGATCGGCACCAACGTCCTCGGCCTCATGTACATGACGCACGCCGCGCTCCCCCACCTGCTCGCGCGCAAGGGCGACGTCGTCAACGTGTCGAGCGTCGCGGGTCGCACCGCCCGGTCGGGCGCCGGCGTCTACAACGCCAGCAAGTGGGGCGTCGGCGCGTTCTCGGAGTCCCTGCGCCAGGAGGTCACGGCCCGCGGAGTGCGGGTGGTCCTGGTCGAGCCGGGCGCGGTCGCCACCGAGCTGACCGACCACATCACGCACGCGGGCTCGAAGGAGCAGATCGAGGGCTTCGTGAAGGCGATGCGGCCGCTGCAGGCCGAGGACATCGCCGGCGCGGTGCTGTACGCGGTGACGCAGCCGGCGCACGTGTCGGTCAACGAGGTCCTGGTCCGGCCCACCGACCAGGAGCGATGAGCCCCCGCAGCAGCGACCGCCCCGCTGCCCGGGCCGCCGTCCTGGCCGCCGGCGCGGTGCTCGTGTACCTGCTGCTCGACCGCGGAACAGCGCCGTTCGGCGACACGCCCCTGCTCGTCGGGCTGGTCTACCTGGCGGCTGCCGTCGCGGGCGGTCGCGGCGGGGCGCTGTGGGCGCCCGGCTGCGTGGTCGCGGGCTGGGGACTCGCCAACGTCGCGCTCGCCGAGCCGGCGTTCGCGGACCTGCGGGTGCCGGAGTCGGCGGCGCACATGGTCGGCATCGGGATCGGCGTGGTGGCCCTCGCGGGGCTGGAGCGGGCAGGCGTCCGCTCGTCGACGACGAGCGTCGGGCTGTCGGTCCTGCTGTCCGGCGTGATCTTCGCGATGCAGCGGGGCCAGGGGTACGTCCTGCTCAACGACGGCCGCGGGTACGCCCTGCTGCTCCTGGCCTACGCCGCGGCCGAGCTCGTTGTCGTGACGATCGCCCGCAAGCGCTAGCGGCGCAGCCGGTCCGGGCGGTCGGCCCCGGCCCGCACCAGCAGGGCTGCGACCGGCGCCGGCGTGCCCTTCTGCAGCCACGGCTCCAGCGCTGCGAGGTCCACGCCGGTGTCGAGCACGGCCGCCGCCTGCCCCGGGTCGCAGCCGAGGTCGATCCAGCGCTCGACCTCCCACGCCTCCTGCACGCCGTGCCAGCGCCAGACAGCGGCCTCGACCACCGAGAGCCCGGCGGCCGCCCACTCCGCGGCGTCGCGCGGCGTCAGCCAGCACGACAGCGCGACGTCGGTCTCTGCCGCGGTCGCGCCCTCCCAGGCCGCCATCCGGTGCAGCGTGCGGGCGGCCTCCAGCGGCTCGGCGAGGTGCACCGCCCGGCGCGGCCAGTCGAGCAGCAGCTGCACGCACGGCGGCGCGGGCATGCCGAGGGCCACGGCAACCGCCTCGGACTCCAGGTCGAGCTCAGGGTGCGACAGCGCCACGGGTCCGTCGGTGTCGACCCGCACCGTGTGCTTCTCGCCCGAGCACAGCAGCTTGTGGGTCGTCCGGCTGCGCCGGGTCTGCTCCCGCCGGCCCTCCGACGACTCCCCGACGTCGACCAGCGACACCCGTCGGCGGGCGGTCGACCGCAGGACGGCCAGGGCCGCCAGCTCGTGCAGGGGGACGCCGTCGTAGGGGCTGCGGGCGAGCGTTACCCGCTTGCCGGCACCGGCGTCGAGCACCGTGCGGTCCTCCCCCGGCAGGTCGCGCAGCGGTCCGACCGGCCGGACGCCGTCGCCGGTGATCGGCACCCACCCGTGCTCCGTGGCCTCGCGCAGCAGCCCGGCGAAGCGGGACCGCCCCGGAGCACCCCGCGGCCGGGCGGTCACGCGGACCCCCGCAGCACGTCGACGTGCACGTGGTCGAGGTGGAGCAGCACCGGGTTCGTGGTCGGGCCCGCCGGGTGCACGTAGGTGCGCCACCCGTCACCGGACCGGGACGACGACCAGATCCGCCGGTCGAAGATGACGACGTCGACGTCGAGCCGCTCGGCGTGCGCCACGAGGTACTGGGCCAGCGTCCAGCCCTCCTGCGTGTGGCGGGGGCTGAGCGGCCGGAAGAAGGTGTCGACCGCGCGGCCCTCGTAGTGCGCCGACCCCGGCACGTGCCCGCTGGACACCCCGCCCGGCTCGAAGCCGCCCTGGGGCAGCGTCCCGAACACCTGGCGGACCGCCTCGCGGACCCGGGCGGCCCGCGGCGTCAGGCCGGCAGACCCCTCCTGCTGCGGGGAGAGGCCGCCGCGGGGGTCGTCGTCGCAAACGAGCCGCCCGGTGCCGTACCCGAGCAGCGCCCGGGCCAGCGGGAGGCGGTCGGTGCCGCCCGGCTGGTCGAGCAGGCGAGCGGCGCGCCCTGGCGTGAGCGCCCCGTCGGCGTCGTCGAGCCGGGCGTCGAGGGCCCGGGCGAGGTCGGCCTGGGTCCGCCCGTCACGCCGGGTGACCCCCGCCAGGGTGGTGGCGTCGCGCGCCTGCGCCCGGCTGAGCCCGACGTCGTCGCCGCCCACGGCCACCGTGCAGTCCGGGCCGCTGCCCGGGCCGAAGCGCAGGACGGCGCCCAGGAGCACCGCCGCGGCCAGGACGGGCAGGACCCGCCCGCGCAGGCGGGACCTCAGCCGCGCCGCGGGGCCGCGCCGGTCTCCTGCGGCCGTCAGTGGACGAGCGTGCTCGACGACGTCGGCTCGCGGCGCGGCAGGGCCGCCACGCCGTCGACGACGTCCTGCCGGAACATCCGGTACCGGGTCGCGAAGCGCTCCACGACCTCGATGACGACGCGGTCGCCCTGGGCGATCTCGTCGAGCATCGGCTGCAGCGGGGCGCTGCTGTCGGTCCACACGAACACGGTCTCCGCGGACAGCTGCGACAGCTGGTACATGGCCACGGCGGTGAAGCTGTCACCGACGAAGACGGTGCGGCCGGGCAGCACCCGTCCCGCCGACGTCGTCGGGGTGGCCACGAAGGACTTCACGGGCACGACCAGGCCGACCTTGCGCTCCGGGAGCTCCCGCACGGTGACGCCCGGGTTCACGTTGGTCCGCGCGCTGACCACCTCGCCCGCGGGAAGGCCGAGGACCGTCGCGAGGTCGCCGCGGACCGTGCCGGTCGTGGTCGTGGAGCCCTGCCCCAGGGCGAGCAGCGGGTCGAGCCGCTTGAGCAGCGCGCGGGCGTAGACGGTGTCGCCGCCGTGCGCGAAGTGGGTGTCCTTGCGGTAGTAGACCTGCGTGGTCCGGGCGGCCTGCTGCAGCGGCTTGCGGAGGTCGAGGAAGGACGGCGAGGACGTCGCCTTGCCCCAGAACGCGGTGTGCTGCGCGGCGTGGCACTCCTTGTCCGGCACGGTGGAGGGCACGTCGGCGGTCATGACGGTCGACTTGTCCGGGCCCAGCAGCAGCACCGGCTTGCGCCCGCCGGCCTGCAGAGCCCGGCCGAGGTCGACCAGCCGCTGCGCGGCCTCGCCGGAGGTGGCGGCGTCCTGGCACGGGACGGTCCAGTCCTGCGAGCTGAACAGGTAGCCGTCGGCACCGACGACGACGCGCTTGCGGGCTGCGGCCGACGGCGTGGCCGCCGAGGCGGCAGCACCGACGAGCACGGTGCCGAGGAGGGCGACCGCGACGGCCCTCCGGGTGCGAACGACCGCTGACCTGCGCACTGCGAACTCCCACACGACGAGACGAGACGGACCACGGACGGACGCGCGGACACGGCACGGCGGCCCGCGCGCGTCCAGTGTGCCCCGCTCCGCCCGTCCTGTCCGGCCGACCCCTCGGTCCGGGCCGGCGGAGCCGTCACCCGGCGCCCGGCTGCTCCGGCAGGCCCGCCTCCCAGCGGGTCCGCCGCTCCTGCTCGGTCTGCTCCCACCACGGCGTCCCGCGCTCGCCCAGGGCGGTCTTGGCGCGCTGCACGCGGGACCGCGCCGCCGCCTCGGCCTCGGCGTCCTGCCCCGCAGGGCCGCGCCGACGGCCCGCCGGGCGCTCATCAGCTCCCGCCGCAGGACCCCGGCGACGTCCTCGGGCAGGGCCGGGTCGGTCGCGCGCCAGCGCCGCCCGTCGACGACGACGTAGCGGCCGTCCTCCGTGTGCTCCACCGGTCCCCGCTCGCGCGCCACGCCCGCGTCCTACCCGCCCTGCCTCGTCGGATCCGGGGACGTGGGGGTGCGGGTGCGCGAGGATGCGCGCATGCCGACGACGACCGTGCCCGGGACCACCAGCGCACCGGCGCTGCGCGCCCACCTCGCCGTGCCCCCCGTGGGCGACGGACCGTGGCCCGGGGTGGTCGTCCTGCACGAGGCGTTCGGCCTCACCGACGACGTCCGGCAGCAGGCGGACCGCCTGGCCGCCGCCGGCTACCTCGCCGTCGCCCCCGACCTGTTCACCGACGGCGGTGCCCTGCGCTGCCTCAAGAGCGTGTTCGGGGCGCTGAACCGCGGCAGCGGGCCCGCCGTCGACGACATCACCGCCGTCCGGGAGTGGCTGGCCGGCCGGGACGACTGCACGGGGACGGTCGGGGTGATCGGCTTCTGCATGGGCGGCGGGTTCGCGCTGCTGATGGCCGCCCGCGGCTTCGACGCCTCCGCCCCGAACTACGGCCCGCTCCCCAAGGACCCCGCCGCGGCCCTGGCCGGTGCGTGCCCCGTCGTCGCGAGCTACGGCCGCCGCGACGTCGGGCTGCGGGGTGCGGCCGCACAGCTGGAGCAGGCCTTGACGGCGGCCGGCGTCGTCCACGACGTGAAGGAGTACCCGGACGCCGGGCACTCCTTCCTCAACCGGCACGGCCTCGGACCGTTCGCCGTCCTGGAGCGCATCGCCGGCTTCGGCTACCACGAGCCCTCCGCCGAGGACGCCTGGTCCCGTGTCCTGCGCTTCTTCGACCTGCACCTGCGCGCCCCGTCCGCGGGGACGGCGCCCGTCCCGGAGGCCTAGTGGGGCACCTGCTGGCGCAGGCCGTCCGGGCGAGCGCCGGCGCCGTCGACCGCGACGACGTCCTGCACCGCGTCGCGCGGGTCCTGCTGTCCCGTGCCGACTGGGTGCTGGCCGACCGCCTCGACGAGCCCGACCTCGTCACCCGCGTCGTGGCCCTGGCGGCCGAGGGCGAGCTCCCCGGCGTGCCCGGCCTGGGCACGGCGTCGGACCGGCGCTCCTCCGCGGGCTCGATCGGGCTGCTGCCACGGCTCGCCCTCGCGCCGTCCGGGGTGCTCCACCTGGACGAGGCCACGCTCGTGGCCCTGACCGGCGACCCCGACCCCCGCGCAGCGGGACAGGCCGCCGGAGCGCTCGCCCTCGGCGCCCGGGAGGTGCTGCTGCTCGCGCTCCGCGGGCACGGCACGGTGGTCGGCGTCCTGGTGCTGGGCAGCCACGACGGCTTCTCCCCCGAGGTCGTGGCCGAGCTGACCGACGTCGCGGTGCACACGGGGCTGGCCGTCGACGCCGCCCGGCTCGCCGTCAGCCACCGCGCCGTCGCGACCGCGCTCCAGACCAGCCTGCTGCCCCCGGTGCCCGCCCTGCCCGGCCTCGCCCTCGCCGCGCGCTACTCCCCCGCGGCGCACGACCTCGAGGTCGGCGGCGACTGGTACGACGCCTTCCCCGGCCCCTCGGGGCTCGTGGTGGTGGTCGGCGACGTCGAGGGCCACGACCTCGCCGCCGCCGCCCAGATGGCCGACCTGCGCAACCTGCTCCGCGCCCTGGCGGTCGACCGGGACGAGCCGCCGTCGGCGCTGCTGGGTCGGCTGGACCGCACCGCCGCCGCGCTGGGGCTGTCGATCTCCGCCACCTGCGTGGTCGGCGTCCTCTCGCCGGCGGACCCGTCCGGGGCGCGCACCCTGACCTGGAGCAGCGCCGGTCACCTCCCGCCGCTCCTGCTCGCGCCGGACGGTGCACAGCTGCTCGAGACCGACGCCGACCTCATGCTCGGGGTCCAGCCCGGCTCGGTGCGGCTCGACCACAGCCGGGTGCTGCTCCCCGGCGAGACGCTGGTGCTGTTCACCGACGGGCTGGTCGAGCACCGGGGCGAGGCGCTCGACGCCGGGCTCGAGGAGCTCCGGCAGGCCGCCGCCGCCTCTGCCGGCCTCGACCCCGACGCACTGGCCGAGCAGCTGCTCCGGCGGTCGGAGGGCGCCGACGACGACGTCGCCCTGCTGGTCGTGCGCCTGCTCGGGGGCTGACGCCTCCACCCCGGGCCCCGCGGGCTTCCCCCCGGCGGAGGACGCGCCCGGCCTGTCACGCTCGTCAGACTCCTCTTGCACGCTCCTGAAGGGTCGTGCAGACGGACCCGACGGCGGGGTGCGACGGGCTGGGGGGCTCGCAGCACCCCGCCGTCGACCGTTCCCCTCCCTGCGGGGCGACGGCTCCCCCTCGGGGGGGAGGCCGGCTGCGGCAGGCGTCCTTATGGTCCTGGTGAGTGAGCGCCGTCACGTCCTGACGCGCGCCGAGACCACGAGGAGATCCCCATGGGCCGCATGCCCCCCGAGGTACTGATGCGCGAGCTCGACCTCACCTGGCAGAGCATCTTCAGCTGGGCGAGCTGGGCCATCGCCCTGGTCATGATCGCCGTCGCGGCCCGCATGGGGCTCAAGCAGCGCACGCCGTTCTACCTCTTCGCCGTCCTCGCGGCCGGTGTCGCGGCCTTCGCCGAGCCGCTGTACGACGTCGCGTTCGACCTGTGGTTCTACGACGTCCACGACGGCCAGACGGGCGCCATGTGGTCGACCTTCTCCGCCTTCGGCGTCGTGCAGCCGAACTGGACGCACAGCGGCTACATCATCCTGTACGCCGCGATCGCCCTCTACGCCGGTCGGCGCATGTACGAGGGCCGGCTCACCCAGAAGGGCGTGTTCCTCATCTGGGCGGGCGAGATCATGACCTCGATCGTCTTCGAGACCATCGGCACCGCGACCCACGTCTACGCCTACTACGGCCCGTACGAGATGCGCATCGTCAACTACCCGCTGCCGATCGGCGTCCTCGAGGGCACGCAGACCCTGCTGTTCACCGTGCTGGCCGTGAACATCTGGCGGCGGACGAACAGCGCGCTCGGCCTGTCCTCGCTGTTCGTGGCCTTCCCGATCACGATGTTCGGCGCCAACTTCGGCCTGGGCAGCCCGCTCATCATCGCCCTGCACCTGGACGGCGGCGACTTCTCGAGCGCCCTCGTCTGGGTCGCGTCGTTCGTGACGATGGGCGCCTGCCTCGTGGCGGTGCGGGGCGCCGCCCTGTTCCTGCCGAAGCCCCCCGCGGCCGTCGAGCCCGAGGCCGCGCAGGTCACCGCACCGCGCGCCACCGTCGACGCCTGACCCGACCCGCACCCCGACGGGGCCTCCACCTGCGGGTGGGGGCCCCGTCGTCGTGCGTGTGGCCGGGCCCCCGTCGGGCACGGGGGCAGCGTGACGACGACAGCGAGCCCCCCGAGGGCGGTCGTCGTCGGGGCGTCTGCCGGCGGTGTCGAGGCGTTGGTGCAGCTCGTCGCGGGTCTGCCCCCCGACCTCGACGCCCCCGTGCTCGTGGTCCTGCACCTGCCCGCGACGGTGCGCAGCCGGCTGTCCGACGTCCTCGGCCGACGGTCGGCCCTGCCGGTCGCCTGGGCGGAGTCCGGCCAGCCGCTGCTCCCCAGCCAGGTGCTGCTCGCTCCCCCGGACCAGCACCTGCTGGTGCACGACGGCGCGGTCCTGCTCGCGCGGGGCCCCAAGGAGAACGGGCACCGCCCCGCCGTCGACGCCCTGTTCCGCAGCGCTGCCCGCTGGTTGGGCCCCCGTGCGGTGGCGGTCGTCCTCACCGGCGCGCTGGACGACGGCGCCGCCGGGGCCGCGGCGGTGGTCGCCCAGGGCGGGACCGTCCTGGTGCAGGACCCCCAGGAGGCGCTCTTCGACGGGATGCCCCGGTCCGCGCTGGCCGCCGCGCCCGGCGCGCTCGTCCTGCCCGCCGCCGGCGTGGGCCCCGCCCTGCCCGCACTGCTCGCCCGCACGCTCGCCGAGGCGGACGTCCCGGTGTCGCCCGACCTCGTCCTGGAGACCGACATGGCGCAGATGGACGACGGTGCGGTCTCCGGGCTCGAGAGCCCCGGCGAACCCGCGCACGTGTCGTGCCCGGAGTGCCACGGCGCGATGACCGAGGTCCACACGGGGAGCGCGCGGCACTACCGCTGCCACGTGGGGCACGCCTACGGCCCCGCCTCGCTGCTCGAGGCACAGGACCGCACGGTCGAGGCCTCGCTGTGGTCGGCGGTGTCGTCGCTGGAGGAGCAGGCGGGGGTCCTCCGCTCCCTGGCGGAGGTGGTCGACGAGGCCACCGCAGCCCGACACCAGGACGCCGCGGACGACGCCTCCCGGCAGGCCACCGACCTGCGGCGCCTGCTGCGGTCGCGGAGCCACAGGAGCGCGGGTGGCGCCGCCTGACGAGGGCGCACCCCTCGACGTCGTCGTCGTGGGGAGCGCCAACCTCGACGTCGTCCTCACCGTCGCCCGCATCCCGCGGCCGGGCGAGACGGTGCTGGCCACCGGCCGCACCCTCGGGCCGGGCGGCAAGGGGGCGAACCAGGCCGCGGCCGCAGCGCGCAGTGGCGCGCGGACCGCGCTGGTCGCCGCGCTCGGCGAGGACGACGGCGGAGCCCTCCTGCGCGGCGCCCTCACTGCGTCCGGCGTCCGCACCTCGTGGCTGCGCACCTCCCCCCGCGGCACCGGGACCGCGCAGGTCGTGGTCGACGCCGCCGGGGAGAACGCGATCGTCGTCGACCCGGGGGCGAACGCCGACCTCACCGACCTGACGGCCCCCGAGCTGCAGCTCGTGGCCGACGCCCGAGCGGTGCTGGCGCAGCTGGAGGTCCCGCTGGGCACGGTCGCCCAGGCCCTCGCCGCCGCCCGCGGCCTGCGCGTGCTGAACGCCGCTCCTGCCCAGCCGCTCCCGCCGGAGCTCACCGACGTCGTCGACCTGCTCGTCGTGAACGAGCACGAGGCGCTCGAGGTCAGCGGCGTCGCCGACCTCGACGCGGCCGTGGCCGCCCTGCTGCAGCGGGTGCGCGAGGTGGTGGTCACCCTCGGACCGCGGGGGGCGCTGCTCGCCGTCCGCGGCGCGGCCCCGCGGTCGGTCCCGGGCGTCCCGGCCCGAGCGGTCGTCGACACCACCGGCGCCGGCGACGTGTTCTGCGGCGCGCTGGTCGCCGCGCGCGCCCAGGACGCGGACCCGGTCGAGGCGGTCCGCACCGCGTGCGCCGCGGCATCCCTGTCCGTGGAGCGTGCCGGGGCCGGCGGCTCCGCTCCCACACCTGACCAGGTGGCCGCACGCCTGTCCGAGCTCGGACCGGGGTAGGGCGGCCGCGTGCGCCTCGTCATCGACACCGACCCCGGCAACGGCATCCCCGGCTCCGACGTCGACGACGGGCTGGCGATCGCCCTCGCGCTGGCCTCGCCCGAGGTCGAGCTGCTGGCGCTGACGATCGTCGCGGGCAACGTCCCGGTCGACCGCGGCGTCCAGGGCGCCCTCGAGCTGCTCGAGGCGGCGGGTGCCGGCTCCGTCCCGGTCCACCGCGGGGCGGACCGTCCGCTGCTGCAGGACCCGCGTCCCTGGCGCGCACTGCTCGACACCCGCCGCGACGACACCGGAGCGCAGGCGCTCTGGGCCGACCTCGCGGTCTCCCCGACCACGTTGTCGCCGTCCCCGGTCCCGGCGGCCCGGGCGCTGGTCGAGCTCGTCGACGCGAACCCGGGCGAGGTCACGGTCCTGGCCATCGGCCCGCTGACGAACATCGCGACCGCCCTGCTGCTGGACCCCGAGTGGGGCCGCAAGGTCGCCCGGGTGGTGTGGATGGGCGGGGCCTTCGAGCTGCCCGACGTCCTGCAGGAGCTCAACGCCGCCTACGACCCCGAGGCGACCCACCTGGTCCTGACCAGCGACGCCCCCGTGCTCGTCGTCCCGCTCGACGTCACCCTCCAGACCCACCTGCGCCTCGACGACGTCGCCCGGCTCGAGGCCACCGGGACGCCGCTCAACGACTACCTCGCCCGTGTCGTGCGGCCCTGGGTGACCTGGCTCGCCGGCCGCTTCGGCCGCGACGGCTGCCCGCTGCACGACCCGCTCGCGCTCGCGGTGCTGCTCGACCCGAGCATCGTGCAGACCCGCCGCCGGGCCGCCGACATCGAGCTCGCCGGACACCTGACCCGGGGGCGCACCGTCGCCTGGGACGCCACCAACGACGAGCTGCTCCAGGTGGTGGTGCCCCTGCACGAGGCCCGGCCGGTCGACATCGCCTACAGCGTGGACAACGACCGCTTCCAGGAGCTGCTGCTCGACCGCCTCACCGGCGTTTCACCCGCCGCACGAGGGTGATCACGCCGACGTGACCACCCTGTCGCTCGGCCGCTCGGCGCCCGTCGCCAGGCCGGCTGCCGCGTCCGGCCGCAGCCTCCTCGGCTACCTGCTGGTGCCGCGGCCGAAGGACCTCGTCAAGGCACTGGTCGTGCCCCTGGCCTTCGCCGTGGGGGCCGTCGCCCGGGGCGGTGTCGGGCGCGACGCCGTCCTGCGGGCCGTCCTCGTCTGGGTCGTGCTCGAGCTGCTCGTCTACCAGGCCCGCTACCAGTGGAACGACGTCCGTGGGTTCGCGGCCGACCAGGCCCACCCGGAGGCGGCGTCGCGCGGACGGCTGCCCGGCCCGGTCGAGAAGGGGCCGCAGCACATCGCCGCGAGCGTCGCGGTCCTCGGGCTGCGCCTCGTCCTCGCCGGCCTGGTCGCTCTCGCCCTGCCCCGGGTCGAGGGCGTCGTGCTGGCCATGACGGTCGGTGTCTTCGGCGTCGCCGCGGTGTACGAGCGCCTGCGGAGCGCCGCCACCGGGCGGACGTCGCAGGTCCCCGTGCCGCTGCGTCCCGCGCTGCTCGGCCTGTGGGTCGCCGTCGGCGCCGGCTACGCCGTGCGCGGGCTGACCGGGCTGGCCCTCGCCGTCCCGCTGGGCGGCCGGCCCGGGCTGGTCGCCGCCGCCGCCGTCGCCATGTGGGCCCTCGGGGTCGTCTTCGTGACCTGCCGGTGGGCGCTCGAGGCGATGTGCTTCGGCACGCTGCACGACGGGCGCGTCGTGTGGCGGGCCCGCCCCGACCAGGCCCGCGAGCACACGCTCGGCCTCGTCCGCTGGCTCCCCACCACGGCCTCCCCCGACGTCGAGCAGACCTGCTCCTGGCGGGCCCTTCAGGGCAGGACCCCGCTGCACGCGCCCTGGCACCTTGCCCTGGTCGTCGCCGCGGGGGCGGCCGCCCTGACCGGCGCGCTGCTGGTCGACCAGCCGGGCGCTGCGGCCGCCCTCGGGCTGTCCCTCGCGGGTGCCGCACTGGCGTTCGCCGTCGCCGCCCTGCCCGGGCGCCGGCTGGCGGTCGCCGTCGTCGGCGCGGTGCTGCTCGTGGGGCTGCTC
>JAODNQ010000287.1 GCA_025464695.1 Frankiales bacterium
CGCCAGCACCGCAGGCAGGTTCTGCGGCGTGACGATCGCGAGCATGCGCTCCTGCGACTCGCTGGCCAGCACCTCGTGCGGCTCCATGCTCGCCTCGCGCAGCGGCACCCGGTCGAGGTGGGCGCGCATGCCGGACCGGCCCGCCGCCGCGGTCTCGGTGAGCGCGCAGGTGAGGCCCGCCCCGCCGAGGTCCAGGATGCCGGCGACGAGGTCCGCGTCGAACATCTCCAGGCACGCCTCGATGAGCAGCTTCTCCATGAACGGGTCGCCGACCTGCACGGACGGACGGCGGGTGGGGCCGTCGTCGTCGAAGCTCGCCGACGCCAGGACGCTCACACCGCCGATGCCGTCGCGCCCGGTCTTCGCCCCGAGCAGGACGACGACGTTGCCGACGCCCCGGGCGGCACTGAGCTGGATCCGGTCCTTCTTGAGGACGCCGAGGCAGAGCGCGTTGACGAGCGGGTTGCCGTTGTAGCTGGGGTCGAAGACGACCTCGCCGCCGACGTTGGGCAGGCCGAGGCAGTTCCCGTAGCCGCCGATGCCGGCGACGATGCCCGGCAGCACGCGCTTCGTGTCGGGGTGGTCGGCGTCGCCGAAGCGCAGCGGGTCCATGACGAGCACGGGGCGCGCGCCCATGGTCAGGATGTCGCGCACGATGCCGCCGATGCCGGTGGCCGCGCCCTGGTAGGGCTCGACGTAGCTCGGGTGGTTGTGCGACTCGACCTTGAACGTGACGGCCAGGCCCTCACCGACGTCGACGACGCCGGCGTTCTCGCCCATCCCGACGAGCATCCGGTCGCCGGCCGGGATCTGGCCGAACTGCCGCAGGTGGACCTTGCTGCTCTTGTAGGAGCAGTGCTCGCTCCACATGATCGAGTACATGGCGAGCTCGGTGCCGGTGGGGCGCCGGCCGAGGACCTCGACGATGCGCGCGTACTCGTCGTCCTTCAGGCCGAGCTCCGCGAACGGCATCGCCGCGTCGGCGCTCGCCGCCGCTCGCTCGACGGTGTCGACGCTGCTGGCGCCCAGGTTCGTCTCGTCGCGGCTCACCGGCCCGAGGCTACCGGCGCCCGTACCGGCTCAGGACGCGGCGAGCACGGCCTTGAGCACGCTCGTGAAGAAGCCCAGGCCATCGGTGCCGGGGCCGGTGAGGTGCTCGACCGCGTGCTCGGGGTGCGGCATGACGCCGACCACGTTGCCGCGCTCGTTGGTGATCCCGGCGATGTCGCGGAGCGAGCCGTTGGGGTTGCCGCCCACGTAGTAGGCGACCACGCGGTCCTCGGCCTCGAGGGCGTCCAGCGTCCGCTCGTCCGCGACGTAGGAGCCCTCGCCGTTCTTCACCGGGACGGTGATCTCGTCGTCGAGGTCCGCGGTCCACGCGGTGGCCTTGCTGGCGACCCGCAGGCGCTGGTCGCGGTTGACGAAGTGCAGGTGGGCGTTGCGGGTCAGGGCGCCGGGCAGCAGGTGCGACTCGCACAGCACCTGGAACCCGTTGCAGATGCCCAGCACCGGCAGGCCGCCCTTGGCGGCGTCGACGACCGAGCCCATGGCCGGCGCGAACCGGGCGATGGCGCCCGCGCGCAGGTAGTCGCCGTAGGAGAAGCCACCGGGCAGGACGACGGCGTCGACGCCCTGGAGGTCGGCGTCGCCGTGCCACAGGGCCACGGCCTCGCCGCCGGCCAGGCGGACGGCGCGCTGGGCGTCGCGGTCGTCGAGGCTGCCGGGGAAGGTGATGACGCCGATGCGCATGACCTCGAGGCTACCGGGGGTCGGGGGCGTCCTCGAGGTCCTCGCCGTCGGACCAGGGCCCGTGCTTCTCGTCCGGCATCTTCTCGCTCAGGGCCTGCCCGGGGGCGCCGTCCACCCACTGGAGCGCCTTCTCCAGGTGCACCACGGTGCCGCTCTGCGGACGGCTGGTGAACTCGACCTTGTCGACGAGGGCGCGCATCAGCTGGATGCCGCGACCCCCCTCGGCGCTGTCGGCAGCGTCGGCCAGGCCCTTGCTGTCGCCGTCGAACAGCACGGCCTCGCGGTCGACCACCTCGATGACGCACAGGTCGCCGTCGATGCCCGCGGACACCTCGTACTGGTCGCTCTCCTGAGCGTGGTCGAGCACGTTGGTCGCCGCCTCGGTCAGGGCCACCTCGATGGAGGTGATGACGTCGTCGTGGACCCCGAGGGTCTCCATGGCACCGCGCAGCACGCGGCGCACGACCGGGACGCTCAGGGCGTCCCGGGGCAGCGCGAGCGTCAGCTTGATCTCCACGCCGGCTGCCCTACCCGGTCAGGCGAGCCGCACCCCGAAGTCCTCGATCACCGGGTTCGCCAGCAGCACCTCGGCCATCCCCCCGACCTGCTGCAGGGCCTCCTCGGGAGACGCCGCCTCGACCTCGACCTCGACGTGCTTGCCGATGCGCACGCTGACGGGCGCGGGGAACCCCAGCGACGGCAGGGCGTTGGCCACCGCCTGGCCCTGGGGGTCGAGGATCTCGGGCTTGAGCAGGACGTCGACGATCACCTTGTGGACGGGCACGCGGCGAAGGCTACCGGCGCAGCCAGTCGTCGAAGCTGCTGCCCGTGATCCGCTCGTACGCCTCGACGTACTTCGCGCGCGTGCGCTCCACGACGTCCTCGGGCAGCTCCGGCCCGGGCGCCTGCCGGTCCCACCCGGACGCCGTCAGCCAGTCGCGGACGAACTGCTTGTCGAAGCTCGGCTGGGCGCGGCCCGGCTGCCACCCCTCGGCCGGCCAGAAGCGGCTGCTGTCCGGGGTCAGCACCTCGTCGCCGAGGGTCAGCACGCCGGCGGCGTCGTGGCCGAGCTCGATCTTGGTGTCGGCGAGCAGGATGCCCACGCGCTCGGCCACCTCGACGCCGCGCCGGTAGACCGCCAGCGTGGTCGCGCGCAGCTCCTCGGCGAGGTCGGGGCCGACCTGCGCGACGACGTCGTCGTAGGTCATCGGCAGGTCGTGGTCGCCGACGTCGGCCTTGGTGGTGGGGGTGAAGACCGGCTCGGGCAGGCGGCTGCCGTCCTCGAGCCCGGGAGGCAGGGGGACGCCGCAGACGCTCCCGGTGGCTGCGTAGTCCTTCAGCCCCGACCCCGTGAGGTAGCCCCGGGCGACGCACTCGACCTGCACCATGGCCAGCCGCTTCACGAGCATGGAGCGGGCCGGCTCGGCGCCCGCGGGCAGCGGGCGGTCGACGAGGTGGTTCGGGACGACGTCCTCGAGCTGCGCGAACCACCAGTGCGAGAGGCCGGTCAGCACCGCCCCCTTGTCCGGGACGACGGTCGGCAGGACGACGTCGTACGCCGACAGCCGGTCGCTGGCGACGAGCAGCAGCGTGTCGGCGTCGACCTCGTAGACGTCGCGGACCTTGCCGCGGGCGAGCAGGGGGAGGTCCAGCAGAGGGGGGTCGACGGCGGTCACGGGCCCAGCCTGCCAGGGCGGGTCAGAAGACCCAGACCCCCACGACGGTGGCGGCCGCGCCGAGCGCGAGGGCGGCGACGGCGCGCGCCAGGCCCGGGGCGCGCAGGAGCAGCCAGCCGAGGGCGGGCCCGGTCGCGAGGGTGACCGCCACGAGCAGCCAGAGCAGGCTGCCGCCCAGCCGGTCGGCGTCGTCGCAGCTGCCGGCGAAGCAGCCGCTGAACACGACGTAGGCGACCAGTGCGGTGAGGGCCGCGGCCGGGGCCGACACGGCGGAGACGACGAGGACGAGCGAGGTGCGCCAGGGGGAGGAGGTCATGTCCTCAGGGTGTCCGGGGAGGGCCCCGGGGACCTGAGCACTCCTACTCGGCTGCGGTGGTGGCCGTCGCCGTGGCCGGAGGGGTCGCGGGCGTGGTGAACCGCAGGACACGGCTCGTGGCGGAGCAGCGGCCTGCGCTGTTGCAGGACCGCACCCGCCACTCGTAGGCCGTCCCGGGCCGCAGCCGGGGCCGGTACGTCGCCCTGCTGCCGGCCGCCGCGGAGGCCCGCCCGCCCTGCGCGACGTCCCACGTCGGCGACCCCGCGGAGCGGACCCAGAACTGCGCGGTGTCGGTGCCGGGGACGGGGTCGCGCAGCAGTGCCGACAGCCCCCCGGTCGCGCGGGCGCCGTCGGCCGGGGCGAGCGACGACGGCGTACGCGGCGGGTTGGTCGTGCGCTTGAGCGCCAGGACGCGGCGGGCGGAGCGGACGGCCGCCGTCCGGCTGTAGCGCCCGTCACGCAGGGCCGAGGTGACGGCGTCGACCACGCGGGTGGGCCCGCCCGGATCCACGAGCACCATGTCGGCGCCGGCCCGCAGCGCCCGCACCGCCGCCTGTCCCGGGGTCAGCCCGAGCCCGCGGACCGCGCCCATGTCCAGCGAGTCGGTGACCAGCAGACGCTCGCCCGCACGCTTGCCAGGTAGGCGTAGGCCCGCGGTGAGAGGCTGGCCGGCAGCCCACGCTCGGTCAGCCCGGGCACGTCCAGGTGCCCGACCATGACCGCGGGGACGCCGGCGTCGAGCAGGACGCCGAAGGGCACGAGGTCGCGCCGCTCGAGGGTCGAGAGGGGCGGGGTGGTGGCCGGCCGGTCGTGCGTGTTCGCGGCCGACCCGTGGCCCGGCCAGTGCTTGGCCACCGCGGCCACCCCGGCCTCCCGCATCCCGAGGTGCCAGGCCGAGGCGAACGCCCCCACTGTCCGCGGGTCGGCCGAGAACGCGCGGTCGGTCTGCTCGATGTACGCGCCCTCCACCGACAGGTCGGCCAGCGGGGCGAGGTCGACGTCGACGCCGAGGCCCCGCATGCCGGTGCCGTAGGAGCGCGCGAGGGAGCGCACCTGTGCCGGCGTGCGGGTCAGGCCGAGCTCCTCCGCCGACGGCAGCCGCCCGAGCAGGGGGCGCAGCCGCTGCACCTGCCCGCCCTCCTCGTCGCTCGCCACGAGCGGCACGACGCTGCCGGCAGCCCGCAGCCGCGCGAGGCGGCCGCGCAGGTCGCGGGGCGGCGTGCCGAACAGGATCACGCCGCCGAGGCCGGCCTCGACCTGCCGGAGGGCGTCGTCGGTGCGGGAGGCGTCGTAGCCGGCGAGCACCAGCTGGGCGGCCAGCCGCCGGTCGCTCCAGGTGCCGGGGTCGCCGACCCGCCCGTCCGCCGCGCCCGCAGAGGGCGCTGCGACGGCGACGGCGGCGAGCAGGGCGAGGGGGAGCAGCAGGCGGCGCACCCGGCGAGGGTGTCAGCGGAGCGGCCCGCCGTCAGCCGGTCGGGCCGGTCAAGTCAGGTCAGGTCAGGTCAGCGCGGCCAGCCGGTCGAACACCGGGGCCAGCCGCTCGAGGTAGCGCTCCGGCCGGCAGACCTCGTCGAGCCTCGCCTCGTCCAGCGCCTGGCCCTTGGCCGCCGCCTGCGCAGTGAGGGTCTCGCGGAACGGCGTCCCGGTCTCCCAGGTCTCCATCGCAGCGGCCTGCACGAACGCGTAGGCGTCCTCCCGGGACAGCCCGCCCTCGACCAGCTCGAGCAGGACGGTGCTCGTGTAGATGAGGCCACCGGTGCTCTCGAGGTTGACCCGCATCCGGTCGGCGTCGACCACGAGGCCCGTCACGAGCCGGGTGGTGAGGTGCAGCAGGTAGTCGGTGGCGATGCTCGCGTCGGGCAGGGCGACCCGCTCGGTGCTGCTGTGGCTGATGTCGCGCTCGTGCCACAGCGGGATGCCCTCCATGACCGGCACCACCTGCGCGCGCACGATCCGGGCCATCCCGGCGATGCGCTCGCTGGCGATCGGGTTCTTCTTGTGGGGCATCGCGGAGGAGCCCTTCTGCCCCTTGCCGAACGGCTCCCACAGCTCGCGCACCTCGGTGCGCTGACCGTGCCGGACCTCGAGCGCGAACGCCTCGCACACGGTGGCGATGACGGCGAGGGCGCTGACCCACTCGCTGATGCCGTCGCGGATGACGACCTGGGTGGCGGCCGGCGCGGGGGTGAGCCCGAGCTTCGCGGCCAGCGCCTGCTCCACCGCGGGGTCGATGTTCGAGTACGTCCCGACGGCGCCGCTGATCTTCGCCACGGCGACGGCCTCGCGGGCGCGCCGCAGACGGTCGCGGCTGCGGGCCATCGCGAAGGCGAGGTCGGCCATGCGGTGGCCGAACGTGGTCGGCTCGGCGTGGATGCCGTGTGTGCGCCCGACCTTGACGGTGTCCTTGTGCCGGAGGCCGAGGTCGCGCATCGCGGCGACGAGGGCGTCGCACTTCGCCAGCAGGATGTCGGTGGCGTCGACGAGCTGCAGGGCGAGCGCGGTGTCCAGCAGGTCGCTGCTCGTCATCCCGAAGTGCACGTAGGCGGCGGCCTCGCGCGGCTCGGTGTTGTCGGCCCAGGCCGACAGGAACGCGATGACGTCGTGCTGGGTCACCGCCTCGATCTCCGCGACCGCCTCCGGGGTGGGCGGCGTCGCGCGGCGGACCGGCTCGACGACGTCGGCCGGGACGACGCCGGCCTCCGCGTGCGCCTCGAGCACGAGCACCTCGACCTGGCACCACAGCTCGTACTTGTGGGCCTCGCTCCAGACGCGCCCCATCTCGGGCAGCGTGTAGCGCTCGATCACAGCAGTGCTCCTCAGGTCGTACAGCGGAGCGGCCAGTCTCCCAGAGGGGCGGCGCGCCCTCCCGGGCCGCCTCCCGCACGGGCTGCACGCCGCCCGGTCCCGCTGCCACGAGCGTCAGGGTCTTGCGGTGCGGCACGGCGTGTCGTCGACCAGGTACGGAAGATCGGCGGGGGTCCGGGGTCGAAGCCACCGCGAGCGTCAGGGTCTTGCGGTGCGGCACGGCGTGTCGCCGACCAGGTACGGAAGATCGACGGGGGTCCGGGGCCCGAGGCCCACGAGCCCCGCGTCAGACCTGCGCGGGCACCGCGATCTCGCCGTGGGCGGCCCGCTGCCCGATGTCGGTCCGCCAGTGCGACCCGCGCAGGGTCACCGCCGCCACCCCGACGTACGCCGCCGTGCGGGCCTGCTCCAGGTCGCCCCCGACGGCGGTCACCGACAGCACGCGCCCGCCGCTGCTGACCACCCGGTCGCCGTCGACCCGCGTGCCGGCGTGCAGCACGGTCACGGCGTCGGGGAGGGCGCTGACGGTGACGAGGTCGCCGGTGGCGGGCGACGACGGGTACCCCTCGGCGGCCACCACGACGGTCACGGCCGCGCCGTCGCGCCACCGCAGCGGCGGGTGCTCGGCCAGCCGGCCGGTCGCCGCGGCGAGCAGCAGGCCCGCCAGCGGCGTCGCGAGCAGGGCGAGCACCGCCTGCGTCTCCGGGTCGCCGAAGCGGCAGTTGAACTCGACCACCTGCGGCCCGCGGGACGTCATCGCGAGGCCGGCGTAGAGCAGGCCGGCGAAGGGCGTGCCGCGCTCCCGCATCGTGTCGACGACCGGCTGCAGGACGGTCCGCCCGATCTCGTCGACGGCGTCCGACGGCAGCCACGGCAGCGGGGCGTACGCGCCCATGCCGCCGGTGTTCGGGCCGGTGTCACCGTCGCCCACGCGCTTGTGGTCCTGCGCGGGCAGCAGCGGCACGACGGTGGTCCCGTCGGTGACGGCGAACAGCGAGACCTCGGGGCCGTCCAGGTAGTCCTCGACGACCAGCTGTCCGCCGAGGTCGGCGAGCGCGTCGCGGGCGAACTCCTGGGCGACGGCGAGGTCGCTGCCCACGTGCACGCCCTTGCCGGCCGCCAGCCCGTCGGCCTTGACGACGTAGGGCGGCGGGACGGTGGCGAGGTGCGCGGCCGCCTCGTCGGCGTCGGTCAGCACGACGGCGGCGGCGGTCGGCACGCCGGCCTCGCGCATGACCTCCTTGGCGAAGGCCTTGCTGCCCTCGAGCTGCGCGGCGGCGGCGGACGGCCCGAAGCACGCGACGCCGGACGCGCGCACGGCGTCGGCCACGCCGGCGACCAGCGGCCCCTCCGGGCCGACGACGACGAGGTCGAAGCCCTGCGCCAGCGCGACGACGGCGTCCGGGTCGGAGGCCTCCACGGGCACGCGGGAAGGGGTGCCGGCGTTGCCGGGAGCGCAGACGACCGACGTCACGGACGGGTCGCGGGAGAGCGCGAGGACGAGGGCGTGCTCGCGCGCACCGCTGCCGAGGACGAGGACCTTCACGGAGCGGACGCTAGCGCCCGGAGCATCGACAGCGCCGGGGCCGCCCGCATGATCGCCAGGTCCTCGCGCGGGGTGGTCGCGCCGTCGAGGAAGCGGAGCACCCGCTCGGCGGGTTGCCGGGCGAACAGGTCGGTCAGGAAGCGCGCCCCCTGCACGTGGCCGCCGTCGAGGGCGCGCAGCAGCAGGGCGTCCATGGCCAGGTGCCGGCGCGGGTACGGCAGCGGCGGGGTGGGATCGGTGCCGGCGGCCACCGCCGCCGCGACGGCGAGCGCCTGGCGCTGCGCGCCGGAGAACGTGTAGCCGGTCGACGGCCGGGTCGCACCGCCGCCGGCACCGAGCCGGTAGACCCGCTCCCCGACCTTCCGGGGGAACGACGTCGAGGTCATCGGGATGACGCCCTGCTCGGTGTCGACGACGTCGTAGGGCGGCAGGTCCGCGCAGGTCGTCCGCAGCGCGTCGTCGTACTGCTCGGCGGTCCAGACGTCCCGGCTGAACAGGGTGTGCTCGACCAGGGCCTCGGTGGGCGACGTCGGCAGCACGTAGGTGAAGGCCACGCCGCGGGCCGGCTGCGGCACGCGGAAGTCCATGAACCCCGCGACGTCGGGGTCGAAGGCGTCGGACCGCGTGCGGACGTACCAGCCGCGGAAGTGCTGGAGCAGTCCCGGCGGCGCAGGCACGGGCCGGGTGTCGAAGACGAGGTCGGCCCGCAGGTCCACGCCGTCGCCCTCGACGTGGCCCCCGGCGACGGACGCGACCTCGGCGGTCACCCGCTCGACCCGCCCGTCGAGCAGCCGGCCGGCGAGCGCCTCGTAGTCGGGCGAGCGGACCACGACGTAGCGCAGCGGTGCGATGCCGTGCTCCTGCCGCGTCCCGTCCGGGGCGTGCAGCGCGATCCGGTCCCAGGTGTGCGACACGGCGTCGTCCCACCACGTGGGACCGGCCTTCCAGGAGCACCAGGTGCGGGGCGCGGGCGGCGTCGGGGAGGACACGAGGACGACGTCGGGCGTGCCCTGCTGGGCGAGTCGGCAGGCCAGGGCGAGACCGGCGGCACCGGCGCCGACGACGCAGATCACGGGAGGCCGGTCGTGACGGGCGCAGCACGCGGGGCGTGCAGGAGCAGGGTCACGGCAGGCGCAGGACGCGGGCGTGCAGGACGTGCCGCGAGTGCAGCGCGGTCCGCAGCGCCCGGTGCAGGCCGTCCTCGAGGTAGAGCTCGCCCTGCCACTCCACGACGTGGGCGAACATGTCGCCGTAGTACGTGGAGTCGTCGTCGAGCAGGACGTCGAGCTGCAGCGTCGACTTCGTCGTCACCAGCTCGCCGAGGGACACCTGGCTCGGCGGGATGGCGACCCAGTCGCGGGTCGTCGTCGCGTGGTCCGGGTACGGGCGGCCGTCTGCCACCCGCTTGAAGATCACGCCTGGAAGCCTAAGGGCGTCGCGCCTGTTGTGCGTGCGGTGAGCACCGCCACCGTGACCCGCGCGTCCGTCGGCCTGCGCAGCGAGCGCGGGCCCCTGCTCGTCGCCCTGATGCTCGCGACCGCCCTGGTGGCGCTCGACTCCACCATCATCGCGACAGCGGTGCCCTCGGTCGTCGACGACCTCGGCGGCTTCTCGCAGTTCCCCTGGCTGTTCTCCGTCTACCTGCTGGCGCAGGCGGTGTCGACGCCGGTCTACGGGCGGCTCGCCGACGTCCTCGGCCGCAAGCCCGTCATGCTCGCCGGCATCTCGCTGTTCCTGGTCGGCAGCGTGCTGTGCGCGGTCGCCTGGTCGATGCCCGCCCTGATCGTGTTCCGCGCCGTGCAGGGCCTGGGCGCCGGGGCGGTCCTGCCCATGAGCAACACCATCGCGGGCGACGTCTACAGCCTGGCCGAGCGGGCGAAGGTGCAGGGCTACCTGGCGAGCGTCTGGGGGATCAGCGCCGTCGTCGGACCGACGCTCGGCGGGGTGTTCTCCGAGTACGTCTCCTGGCGCTGGATCTTCTGGGTCAACCTGCCGCTCGGCGCGATCGCCCTGCTGGTGCTGCGCAAGCGGTTCACGGAGCAGGCGCCGACGACGCGCGGGACCATCGACTACCTCGGCGCCGGGCTGCTCAGCAGCGGCTGCGCCCTGCTGATCCTCGGGCTGCTGGAGGGCGGCGAGGCGTGGGCCTGCGGGTCGGGGACCTCCGTGGCGGTGCTGGGAGCAGGGGTCGCCCTGGTGGCCGGCTTCGTGGCCGTCGAGCGCCGCGTGGCCGCACCCGTGCTGCCGCTGTGGGTGTTCACCCGCCGGGTGCTGCTCGCATCGTCGCTGGTGGCTGTGGCCGTCGGTGCCGTCGTGCTCGGGCTGACCTCCTACGTGCCGACCTACGCGCAGGGGGTCCTGGGCGCCGGGCCGATCGCCGCCGGCTTCACCCTCGCGACCCTCACGGTCGGCTGGCCGATCGCCGCCGCCCTGTCGGGCCGGCTCTACCTCACGATCGGCTTCCGCCTGACGGCGCTGTCCGGCGTCGTGCTGGTGGTCGCCGGGACCGTGCTGGTGGTGCTGGTCGCAGGCTCCGGGCTGCTCCCGCTGGCGGGTGCGTGCTTCGTCGTCGGCGGCGGGCTCGGCCTCATCGCCAGCCCCACCCTCATCGCGGCGCAGAGCAGCGTCGAGTGGGCCGAGCGCGGGGTCGTCACGGGCAACAACCTGTTCGCCCGCTCGCTCGGCAGCGCCCTCGCCGTGGCCGCCTTCGGCGCCGTCGCCAACGCCGTCCTCGACGGGCGGGACCCGCAGGGACCGGCGCTCGCAGACGCCTCGCACGCGGTGTTCGTCGGCGTCGCCGCCGTCGCCGTGCTCATGGTCGGGGCGATCGCGGCGATGCCGGGCCGGTCTACGGCAGCAGAGACCTGAGCTCGAGCGTCTGCTCGCGGTCCGGCCCGACGCCGATGCTGCTGAACGGCGCGCCGCTCATCTGCTCGAGCGCCCGCACGTAGAGCTGGGCGTTCTTCGGCAGGTCCTCGAAGGTGCGCGCCGAGGAGATGTCCTCGGTCCAGCCGTCGAGCAGCTCGTACACCGGCGTCGCGTGGTGGAAGTCGGTCTGGCTCATCGGCATCTCGTCGAAGCGCGTGCCGTCCACCTCGTAGGCGACGCAGACCGGGATCTTCTCCCAACCGGTCAGCACGTCGAGCTTGGTCAGGACGAAGTCGGTGACGCCGTTGACGCGAGCGGCGTACCGGGCGATGACGGCGTCGTACCAGCCGCACCGGCGCGGGCGCCCCGTCGTCGTGCCGAACTCGTGGCCGACGGAGCGCAGCCGCTCGCCGTCGTCGTCCAGCAGCTCCGTGGGGAACGGGCCCTCGCCGACCCGCGTCGTGTACGCCTTGACGACGGCGATGACCTTGTCGACCCGGCGCGGCCCGATGCCGCTGCCGGTGCACGCGCCGCCGGCCGTCGCCGACGAGCTCGTGACGAACGGGTACGTGCCGTGGTCGACGTCGAGCAGCGTGGCCTGACCGCCCTCGAGCAGCACGGTGTCACCGCGGTCCAGCGCCTGGTTCAGCAGCAGCGACGTGTCGGCGACCATCGGGCGGACGCGGTCGACGTAGGCGAGCAGCTCGGCCACGACCTCGTCGACGTCGGCGGCCTTGCGGTTGTAGACCTTCGTGAGGATCTGGTTCTTGGTGACCAGCGCGCCCTCGACCTTCTGGCGCAGGATCCCCTCGTCGAACAGGTCCTGCACCCGGATGCCGATGCGGTTCATCTTGTCGGCGTACGTCGGGCCGATGCCCCGTCCCGTGGTGCCGATCTTCTTCTTGCCGAGGAAGCGCTCCGCCACCCGGTCCAGCGTCGAGTTGTACGACGGGATCAGGTGGGCGTCGGCGGACAGCAGCAGCTTGGCGCAGGAGACGCCGCGGGCCTCGAGGGCGTCGATCTCCTCGAACAGGACGGCGAGGTCGACGACGACGCCGTTGCCGATGACCGGGGTGCACCCGGGGCTCAGGATGCCGCTGGGCAGCAGGTGCAGCGCGTAGGTGTCGTCGCCGATGACGACGGTGTGGCCGGCGTTGTTGCCACCGTTGAACTTCACGACGTAGTCGACGGAGCCGCCGAGCTGGTCGGTGGCCTTGCCCTTGCCCTCGTCGCCCCACTGGGCGCCGACCAGGACGAGTGCGGGCATGCTGCTCCCTAGGACAGACGGCGAGCCCCGGACATGCGTCCGAGGCTCTTGCGGGACGAGGCTATCGGACATCGCGACGACATCTGCGGGCTTCCTCCTCCTCGCCAGCGCGCACGCCGGGAGCACCGACGACGACGCCGTGGCGGCCGCGCGCCGCACCCTCGAGGTCGAGGGCCCCGTCGAGCTGCGCACCACAGCCACCCCGGAGGAGCTCGACGCCGCCCTGCTCGGCGCGGACGGGCGGCAGGTGGTGCTGGCCGGGGGCGACGGCAGCCTGCACCTCGCGGTCGCCCGGCTACGCGCGCTGGGGCGGCTCGACCTGCCGCTGGCCCTCGTCCCCCTGGGCACGGGCAACGACCTGGCCCGCGCGCTCGGGCTGCCGCTGGACCCCGTGGAGGCGGCGCACGTCGTGCTGTCGTTCCCGCCCCGGCCGCTGGACCTGCTCGTCGACGACGCGGGCGACGTCGTGGTGAACGCCGTGCACGTGGGCGTCGGTGCAGAGGCCG
>JAODNQ010000009.1 GCA_025464695.1 Frankiales bacterium
CGTTCGAGCCTCTCCGGGCCGGCGCCGTCGGGGTCTACGTCTGCGGGCCGACCGTGCAGGCCGCCCCCCACGTCGGGCACCTGCGCAGCGCCGTCGCCCTCGACGTCCTGCACCGGTGGCTGCGCGATAGCGGCCTGCAGGTCACGTGGGTCCGCAACGTCACGGACGTCGACGACAAGATCATCCACGACGCGTCCCACGACGACGAGCCCTGGTGGGCGCTCGCCACCCGGCAGGAGCGCGCCTTCGAGCGGGCCTACGACGCCCTGCAGGTGCTGCCCCCCACCGCGACCCCGCGGGTCACGGGGAGCATCAGTGAGATCGTCGCCCTCGTGGAGGCCATCCTCGAGCGGGGCCACGCCTACGAGAGCGGCGGCGACGTCTACCTGTCCGTGCGCACCGTCCCGGACTACGGGCGGCTGTCGGGCCAGGACGTCGCGGCGCTCAAGGCCTCGGAGAAGTCGGTCGCCCACGGCCACACCGGCGAGAAGCGCGACCCGCTCGACTTCGCCCTGTGGAAGGCGGCCAAGGAGGGCGAGCCGAGCTGGCCGTCCCCCTGGGGCCGCGGCCGCCCCGGCTGGCACATCGAGTGCTCCGCCATGGCCACGGCGCACCTCGGGCCGGAGTTCGACCTGCACGCCGGCGGCGTCGACCTCGTGTTCCCGCACCACGAGAACGAGGTCGCGCAGTCGACCTGCGCCGGGCACGCCTTCGCCCGCACCTGGCTGCACCACGGGCTGGTCACGGTCAGCGGCGGCGCCAAGATGAGCAAGAGCGACCGCGCCACCGTCACCTCCGTCGACGACGTCCTCGCCACCACCCGTCCGCAGGTGCTGCGGTACGCCCTCGGCACCGCCCACTACCGGTCCTCGCTGGAGTGGTCGCCCACGACGTTGGCCGAGGCCGAGGCGGCGTACGGGCGGGTCGAGACGTTCGTGCGCAACGCGGGACAGGCCGTCGGCGCCACGGAGCCGGGCGAGAGCAAGGCCTCGTGGGAGGAGTTCGCGGCGGCGCTCGACGACGACCTCGGCGTCCCGCAGGCGTTGGCCGTCGTGCACGCCGGTGTCCGGGCCGGCAACGCGCTGCTGGCCGCGCAGGAGCTCCCGGCGCTGGCGGCGACGCTGGCCGACGTCCGCCGGATGCTCCGGGTGCTGGCGCTCGACCCCGTCGAGCAGTGGCCGTCGAGCGGCGGCGGCGAGCTGACGGGCGTCGTCGACGCCCTCGTGGCGCTGGCCGTCGAGGCGCGCTCCGAGGCCCGCGCCCGCAAGGACTACACGCAGGCGGACGCGATCCGCGACCGCCTCGCCACCTCGGGCGTCGTGCTCGAGGACACCGTCGACGGGGTGCGCTGGCGCCTCGCGGCAGCGACAGGAGACTGACCATGCCCCCACGCAAGCGCACGACCACGGGCGCACCCAAGGCCATCAAGGCGGGCGGTCAGGGCGGCCGGGCCGGTAAGGCGGGCTCCTACCGCAAGGGTGCCGCCATGGGCTCCGGCGGACAGGGCAAGCAGGCCCTCGAGGGCCGCAAGCCCACCCCTCCTGCCGAGCTGCGCAAGAACCACCCGAAGGCGCGCGCCGTCGCGTTCGCCGCGAAGCGCGCCGCCACGGCCCCTGCCCGGACGCCGGCCCCGGCCCGCGCGCCCCGCCGAACAGGTGGACCGGACGCCCCCGAGACCGTGGTCGGGCGCAACCCCGTCGTCGAGGCGCTGCGGGCGCGCGTTCCGGCCACCGCCCTGCACGTCGCCCTCGGGATGGACGCCGACGAGCGCGTCACGGAGGCCGTCGCGCTGGCGAGCAAGGCCGGCGTGGCGCTGCTCGAGATGACCCGCACGGCGATGGACAAGATGACCGGGGGCGCCCTGCACCAGGGGCTCGCGCTCGTCGTGCCGCCCTACACCTACCTGCACCCCGACGAGCTGCTCGAGCGCGCCCTCGCCGCCGACGTCCCGCTGCTCGTGGCGCTCGACGGCGTGACCGACCCCCGCAACCTCGGCGCGGTGGTCCGCAGCGCGGCCGCGTTCGGCGCGCAGGGCGTGCTGCTGCCGGAGCGGCGCGCGGCGGGCATGACGGCGTCGGCCTGGCGGACCTCGGCCGGTGCTGCCGCGCGGCTGCCGGTCGCCCGGTGCACGAACCTGGTGCGCACCCTGGCCGCCTACAAGGAGGCCGGGCTGTTCGTCGCCGGCCTGGCCGCCGACGGCACGACCGACCTCGACGACCTCGAGGTGGCGACGAGCCCGCTGGTCCTGGTGGTCGGCAGCGAGGGCGAGGGGCTGGGGCGCCTGGTGGCGCAGACCTGCGACGTCACGGTCTCCATCCCGATGGTGGCGACCACCGAGTCGCTCAACGCGGGGATCGCCGCGGCCGTCGCGCTGGCCGAGGTGGCCCGCCGGCGACGGCTGCAGCAGGACTGACCGCGCAGCGCCATCTGGGAGGCGGTCTTTCCGGAACGCTTCCCCAACGGGCTGAACGGTCGTACAGTTCCGCGACAGGCCTCACCCGGCAGGTCTGACAGCCCTCACCCCCGAGGACGGCAGACGTGCGACTCCTGCGCGAACGCCCCGCTCCGGCCCCCTCCGGGGAGCCGGCGGCGGTCGACCTGCGGCTCGTCACGGACGCCGGTCCGCAGCCCGCTGCCGGTCCCCAGGCCACTGCCGGCCTGCAGGCCGACGAGGTCGGCGCGCTGGTCGACCTCGTGGAGATCGCCGACCCGGAGGCGCTGCTCGCCGCGGAGATCGAGGCCGAGGTGCAGGCCGAGCTGGCCCGCGACGCCGCCGTCGGTGCGCTGGACGCCGAGATCGCGGCCGCCGAGTCGCTCGTCGTGGACCTCGCGGGGGAGCTGCGCGACAGCGCGGACGGCCGGGTCCGGACCCCTGACAGCCGCGCCGACGACGCCCTCGTCCTGCGCGCCCGCGGGGGCGACGACGCCGCCCTGTCGGAGCTCCTGCAGAAGTACCGCGCCTTCGCCCGGGTGAAGGCCCGCTCCTACTTCCTCGTCGGTGCCGACCGCGAGGACATCGTGCAGGAGGGGATGATCGGCCTGTACAAGGCCGTGCGCGACTTCAACCCCGAGCTGCAGACCTCCTTCCGCTCCTTCGCCGAGCTGTGCGTCACCCGGCAGATCATCACGGCGATCAAGACGGCGACACGGCAGAAGCACGGCCCGCTCAACAACTACGTCTCGTTCTCCCGCCCCGAGACCGAGGACGACAGCGGCGAGCGCACCCTCGCCGACGTCCTGCCGACGTCGGACGTCAGCGACCCGTGCGACCTCGTCATCAGCGCCGAGCGCGTGCGCGCCCTGCAGGCGCACTTCGACGCGGTGCTGTCGGACCTCGAGACCGAGGTCCTGCGGCTCTACGTCGAGGGCAAGAGCTACCAGGAGATCGCCGAGCGCCTGCAGCGCCACGTGAAGTCGATCGACAACGCGCTCCAGCGGATCAAGAAGAAGCTCGAGGGGCACCTGCAGGCCCGCTCCGTCGCCGACGCCGGCTGACGTCCTCCGGGTTCCGGCCCGTTACTGCGGGGTGTGATCCGCGCTACCCTTGCGGGCACGTGCAGGTCGCCTGAGGGTGACCCCACGCCGTGCCGGTCCCCCTCCCGGTACGCCCTGCTGTCCCGGAGCGCGCCACCGTGGTTGCCCGTACCACCCCCCTCCCCGACAGCGCCGTGCCGCAGTCGATCGTGGACCTGTGCGGTCGCGTCGTCGCCGTCAACCCCGCCATGGCCCGCCTGCTGGGCGAGCCCGCCGAGGAGCTGGTCGGGCGGGACGCCCTCGCCATGTACGTCGACGCCGACCGGGAGCCGCTCGAGGCCGCCCTCGCCGAGATCGCCTCCGGCGCCACGCACTTCCTCCGCCAGGAGCGGACGCTGCGCACGCGCGACGGGCGGCTCGTCGACGTCGTCATGACCGTGACCCTGGTGCACGAGGCCGACGGCAGCGTCGTGCTGCACGGCTCCGTCGAGGACGTCAGCGCGCGTGTCGCCGCCGAGCGCGCCGTGCGCGAGCAGGCCACCCGCTTCGACGCGCTGCTGCAGACGATGCCGGTCGCAGTCTTCACCTACGACGCCGCGGGCGTATGCACGTCCTCACGAGGCCGGGCGCTGGCCCGGCTCGGCCTGAGCGACGACGAGCTGGTCGGGCAGGACCTGCTCGCGATGTACACCGACGAGGCCCACGTGCAGGAGGCGCTCCGCGCCAGCCTGCGCGGGGAGGAGCCCTCGCTGCTCGGGGAGTGGTCCGACCGCACGTGGGAGACCCACTACCGGCCGCTCCGCGGCGACGACGGCACCGTGCGCGGCGGCATCGGCGTCTCGCACGACGTCACGGAGCGCACCGTGGCCGAGCGCGAGGTGCGCGCCAACGAGGCCCGGCTGCGCGCCCTGCTGCGGCACGCCGCCGACGTCGTCGTCGTCCTGGACGCCGACACCCGGATCCTCTACGTCAGCCCGGCGGTGACGGCGCACTTCGGCTACGACGAGCACAGCCTGTTCTGGCAGGACAGCCGCTCCTTCGACCACCCCGAGGACGCGCCCGTCCTGCTCGCGGCCTGGCGCGAGGCGCTGTCCCGGCCCGGCGGCGTCTCCCGCTGCGAGGTCCGGGTGCGGCACGCCGACGGGAGCTGGCGGTGGACCGAGCACGCGTTCACCAATCTGCTCGACGACGAGGACGTCCGCGGCGTCGTGAACAACCTCCGCGACGTCAGCGACCGGCGTCGGGCCGAGCTCGAGCTGGAGCACCGGAGCCTGCACGACCCCCTCACCGGCCTCCCGGCCCGCGGCCTGCTGCTCGACCGCGCGGGACGGGCCCTCGCCACCGGACGTCGGAGCCAGCGCGAGACGGGCTTGGTCGTGCTCGACGTCGTCGACATGGCCGCCCACAACCTGGAGCTCGGACAGGCGCGCGGCGACGTGCTGCTCCAGGTGGTCGCCGACCGGCTCTCCACCGCGGTCCGCGAGGGCGACAGCCTGGCGCGGGTCGGCGGCGACGAGTTCGCCGTGCTGGCCGAGGACGTCGCCTCCGTCGAGGACCTGCGGGCCCGCGCCGCGATGCTGACCGACGCCGTCGCCGGTGCCCTCGAGGTCGAGGGCCGGTCCCTCGACCTCGCGGTGCGCCTCGGCACCGCGCTGACGCCGGTGGCCGACGCCGGCGCGCTGCTGGCCGCGGCCGAGCTGTCCCTGCGCCGCGGCGGACCCGTCGTGACGGGCCCGGACGGCGGCAACACCGACGCGGTGGCCGAGCTGGCCGAGGCGCTCCGGGCGGGGCAGCTGCGGCTGCACCTGCAGCCGATCGTCCGGCTGGACGGGTCCCCGGTGGGGGCGGAGGCGCTGGTGCGCTGGCAGCACCCGACGCGCGGCCTGCTCCTGCCGTCTGCCTTCGTGCCGCTGGCGGAGACCAGCGGCCTGATCGGCGACCTCGGGGCCTGGGCGCTGCGGCAGGCGTGCGCGCGGGCGGCGGCCTGGCAGCAGGAGGGCCGGGTGATGCCGGTGTCGGTCAACCTGTCGCCGCTGCAGCTCGGGCCCGACCTGGTGGAGCTCGTGACCGGCGTGCTGCAGGAGACCGGCGCGTCGCCGTCGGCCCTCGTCCTGGAGGTCACCGAGAGCGCCCTCATCGACGACCCGGGGGCGGCGGGCGTGCTGCACGCGCTGCACGACCTCGGCGTCTCCCTGGCGCTCGACGACTTCGGCACCGGCTACTCGTCCCTCACCTACCTCAAACGCTTCCCGGTCGACGCCGTGAAGATCGACCGCTCGTTCGTGTCCGGGCTCGGCAGGGACGCCGACGACGAGGCGATCGTGGCCTCGGTCGTCAGTCTGGCTCGCGCCGTGGGCAAGGACGTGGTCGCGGAGGGCGTCGAGACGCCGGCACAGCTGGACGTGCTCCGCGCTCTCGGCGTCGACCGGGCGCAGGGCTTCCTCTGGACGCCGGCGCTGCCGCCCGACCAGCTCCAGGCGTGGCTCGACCGCCAGGTCCCGGCCGCCCCCCTAGCCCCGCCGGTCCGCGCCAACGCTCCCAAGAGCCCGGCCGACGAGGACGCCCGCCGGATCCTCGGTCTGCACCGCGAGGGCGCCAGCCTGCACACCATCGCCGCGGCGCTCAACGCCGACGGACTGCGTACGCCCGACGGCCGGCGCTGGACGACGACGACGGTCGCCCGGGTGATCGCGGCCCTGGTGCGGACCTGACAGCCCTTCTGCCAGACTCGTCGGCACCCCGCCGGATTAGCTCAGTGGTAGAGCAACCGCCTTGTAAGCGGTAGGTCGTCGGTTCAACCCCGACATCCGGCTCCAGCTACACCCCGTCTGACCTGCGCTTCCTCCTCCGAGGGACCGTCGGGCCGTCGGAGCCAGTGCCAACCCAGTTGCCATCCGTGCCAAGCAGGTGGTCGGCGACGCCCTGGGTCGCCTCGGCGACGACCCGCGGCATGACGTGCTGGTAGGTGTTCATCGTCAGCGCGATCTGGCTGTGGCCGAGGATCTCCATGACGACCCGCACGTCGACGCCCTGCTCGAGCAGGAGGGTGGCGGCGGTGTGCCGAGCGTCGTGGAGCCGAGCGTCCCGTACGCCGGCGGCGGCCAGGAGGGCCTTCCAGGACTCCCAGTCCTTGCGGTAGTCCAGCGGCCGACCTGTGGGTTGCGCGAAGACGAGGTCCTGGTCGTGCCACAGGCTGCCGGCGGCGACGCGCTCCTCGAGCTGGGCCTGGCGGTGCGCGTGCAGGGCCGCCCGCAACTGCGTAGGGATCATGAGCGTCCGGCGTCCCCGGTCGCTCTTGGGCTCGGTGAAGACCACTCCGCCCGTCCGCAGCGGGCAGTAGCGGGGCGCCGCCTGCCCGCAGGTGCCGCCACAGCCGTGCCGGTAGCTCTGCCGCTGCAGCTGCCGGCGCACCGCCCAGGTCCCGGCGTCGAGGTCGAGGTCGCGCCACTGCGCGCCCAGCACCTCGCCCTGTCGAAGCCCTAGGGCCAGGGCGACGGTCCATCGTGCGGCGTTCCTGGTGCCACGAGCCGCCGCCAGGACGGCCCGGGCCTCCTCCGTCGACAGCGGGACGACCTCGGTCCGCTTCACGCTCGGGGCGTCGACGAGCTTCGCGACGTTGCGTCCGACGTGCCCGCGCTGCACGGCGACGGTGAGGGCCCTGGAGAGCACGCGGTGGTGGTGCAGCACCGTCGACCCGGACAGGCCCTTGGCGCGGAGCGCTGCGTAGAAGGCCTCGAGGTGCTCCGGCTGCAGCCGGTCCAGGCGGTGGTGACCGAGGCTCGGCCTGAGGTTGACGCGGATGTAGCTCTCGTAGCCCTGCAGGGTCTTGGGCCGGACGCGGCCTGCAGCGATGACCATCCAGAGGTCGAGCCATTCGCTCACCGTCATGCGCTGCCCGGGGGTGGGCGGGGCGCCCACGTCGCGGGCCTTCTCCAGGTCGCGGACCTTCTGAAGGACCTCCGCGCGTGTAGCGCCCTCGCGGTGGCGCCGGTCCCTTGCGCCGTCTGCCGTCAGCCCGACCGTCACGTAGCCGTGCCAACGACCCTTCTCGTCCTTGTAGATCGACGACTCGCCAGCCGAACGCCGCCCGCTCATCCGCGCCTCCTCGGAGGCGACCTGCCAGGGTGCCGGGTGCCCCTGTGCTGTCGCCGCACTGACCGCTCGCTCCTCGCGGAGGGCAGTCCTGCAAAGACGTTGCTGGCGACGAGTCGAATCCGCTGCGGCTGCACGCTCGGTTGTGGACAACGACATCCCTGGGGACTCCGGCTTCGGACATACGCTCTAGCCCCGGTAGAGGGTTGACCTCAAGCCCGGCTAGAGTCAGTCTGGTGCCGAAGCCGATGCGTCTGCGGGACCTGCTCAGGGTCCTCGAGGCCGCCGGCTGCCGTCTTCAACGGGAGGGTGGCAGGCACAGCGTCTGGTCCTGCCCGTGCGGCGAGCACCGCTTCCCGGTGCCGCGCCACAGCGAGGTGTCGGCGGGCGTGGTCGGTTCGATTGAGAAGCAGGTGTCGTGGAGAGGGGGTGGCTGCGATGACGTCGTACGAGGCCCGGGTGAGGCGCGAGGGTCGCTGGTGGGTCGCCGTCGTCGACGGTGTCGGCGCCACTCAGGGCCGGAGCCTCAAGGAGCTCGAGTCCATGGTCCGCGACATGGTCGTGCTGATGGACGAGGTCGACGAGGACCAGGTCGACGTTCGCCTCGAGGTCGACCTCGGGGGCGGGCTCCAGGCGAAGGTCCACGAGGCCCGCGAGGCGACGGCGAAGGCGGAGCGCATGCAGCGCGAGGCGGCCGCGCAGGCGCGCGAGGTGGCCCGAGCGCTCCGCGGGGACGCGGCGCTCACGGGCAAGGACACGGCCTACCTACTCGGTGTATCCGAGCAGCGCGTGTCCCAGCTGGTGCCACGAGCTGTGTAACGGCACCTACCGTCCGTGCCGTCGACGCATCTGGTCGCCGTAGGCCGCTACCGCCTGATCCCACTGCGGCGTCAAGCCAACGGGTGGGGTCAGGGCCGCGAGCCACAGCCACAGCCGGACTTGCTCCTCCGGCTCCGCCTCCGCTTGGCGCGCTCGTCGCTCGACCGTCGCGGCGTCCTCGCTTCGCTCGGCAGCCCGGAGCAGGCGAAGTACCTGCGACACATCGTCCACGGCTACAAGCCTAAATAGCGGGACTCACCGCTGCTGGCCTCGGCGCACCAGGAGGCTCTGTGTCAGGCGTTCGCTGTAGCGCGAACAAGATGACCTCACCGTCCCAGCGGGCCGCTACGGCCGGCGCGATCCAGGTCACCACCACCCGCACCGCGTCCCGCCAGCCGGCTGGCAGGACGGGCCACCCATCAGGACCCCCCTAGTTGCGGGGCGACGTCCGTAGTAGGGCACCTACTCAACCTGCGGGCACCTACGTGTTAGGGGCGTCCGTGGAGGACGACGAGGAAGCTCAGTGGCAGGCGCTCCTGGAGAGCTTGCAGCAACCTGAGCTGGAGTCGGCCGACGTGGCGACTCTCGAACGTCTTGCAGGGCTCGGGGTTCCGCGTGCCATGGCCCGTCTTGGCGTGTACCTGGATGACGACGGCGCGGACACCGCCGAGGCGCTCCGCCTTCTCAAGCTCGCGGCTGGCGCCGGTGAACCGGAGGCGCTGAGTCGGCTCGCCAGTTACTACCCGGAAGAACTCGCCCGACTGAAAACGCCGATCACGGTGAAGGCCGCGCTGCAGCGTGCGGCTGACCGAGGCGATCTCAACGCGCAGATCTCCATGGGTTTGACGGCACTCCAGCAGGGTCAGCTGGAGGTCGCTTGGCTCTGGTTCGACAGAGCCTTGGCCGGCGGTCGCCCCGCCGCAGGGATCTGGATTGATGATGCACTCGGCGGCTCATACCCCGAGGTCGCCGTCATTTGGTGGCGTCGCGCCTCGCAGGAAGGCCGATTCGCGATCCCGACAACGATGGCTGTGGGGCTCCGCCTGTACGACGACGGCCAGCCGGAGTTGGCGGAAAGCGTGTGGGCTACCTATGCCAAGGCCAGGGATCTGGACGGCGCTGCGAACGTCGCGTCCAATCTGTGGCGGCGCAACCACGCCGACTCCCGCCGCTGGTGGCGGGTCTGCCTTGCACTCGCCGACACGGCGAGCTCAAGGGACTTCGTGCAAGTGCAGATCGACCTGCTGGATGTCCTCGAGGAGGCGGAAGCGGCGGCGCAGTCTGCGGGTGTGTCGGTTGTCGTCTCGCCAGCGATGGTCGGCCGGACCGGAGTGGAGCTCAGGCCGCACGAAGGGCAGGTGATCAGCGACGCATGGGAGGACGAGTTGGCCGCAGCCGTCGCAGACGTTGTACACCGACACGAGAGGTTCGCCTGGACCATCATCGCCAGCATTTTTACCGGCCAAGTACGTCGGTTACGCGAGTAACCCGTCCGCCGGTTCCGGTGCCAGCACCAGGCCGAGGAGGTCGGGCGCCACCGCGAGCACCAGCACGAGGGCCAGTGCCGGGAGGAGCACCACGACCGGCTCCAGCAGCAGCACCAAGGGCAGCACCACCACAAGGACGTCGACCAGCAACGCTCCGGGAGACCTCCCAAGGTCCGGGAGCTGCGATGCGGAGCTGGCATCAGCAGTCTGGGTCGCGGATCGCCCTCTACCTGCGGCTGCGGATGCTGTCTCAGCGAGCGCTGAGACAGCACGGAGTCGGAGGTACAGGGGGAGCGGCACCTACCGCAGTCGGGCCGCGCCGGATGCGGTGCCGCGTGACACGAAGATGTGGCAACGTCCTTCTAAACCGGCACCCCGGCTCGACCCGGAACAGGTGCGCGTCGTCACCCGTGACGTGGGAGCGGTAGTCAACGGGGGTCAACTTCCAACCATCAGCGGGGCTGTGTATCGGCACCTACAGTCGACACGACCCGGCGCTGGGTAGCGGCACCTACCGTTCTCACGGTGCCGCGGGAGAGGTAGCGGCACATACCCTCGCCGCGTGGAGCAGCGCGAGGCGGGCCGTCGGCGGCGGTCCCAGCCAGCGCCGCCGCAGATCGTCTTCGCCGCGCTCACCCAACCGATCAGCAACCCGCACCGGCCCTGGCTGCACTTGCTCGATGACGAAACGCCGCCGGAGGTCCTCAGCAGCGAGGGGCCGCATCTGGTCATCTGGTCGTCCCTGTGGGCTCGACGGCCTGACGCCGTAATCCGCTTCGACCTGCCGCCGGACGCCTCGGGCCAGGGCTGTGACCTGTGTTGGACGCTGCTGCTCGACGACCCGCTACCTGAAGCGCCGCTACTCGGCCACATGCGCAAGCGGCTGAACCAACTCATTAACGCGAACTTGCGCTACACCTTCGGTCAGTAAGGGCACCTACCGTTCGGGCGTGACGCGCTCGACGAGCGCGGTCAGCCCGTCGAGCGCGTCCGCGAGCCGCTTTCGCTGCGCCCACCGCTCCGCTTCCTTCACGGCGTCGTGCAGTAGCCAGTTCACCTCGGCCTCGTCATCCGTGACCTGCTCCGGGAAGACGGCTGCCTGCACCATCAGGTGGCTGTCCGCCTTGCGAAAGCGCCCAGTTCGAACGCCCGTGAAATCGGGCGTGAGGTGCCGACCGGCGAGGTGGAAGACGACGTTCACGTTCAGCGGCGAGACCACGCCCTGACGCTCCGCAACCACTGCCCGCCCGAGTGCCCGAACCGCGTCGGCACACGCACCGCCGTCCGTGCTTCCACCGTCCACCGCGCCGATGGACAGCACCTCGGTCGCGCCATCAGCCAGGCTCACGAACAGACGGTAAGGCCGGTTCTCTCTTGTTGCCGGAGACCAGCACGACGCTCCTGAGGGGGCTGAACCCGTCGTCCTTCGCGTCAGCGCCTTGTCCACATGCACGCTTGACGACTTCAGCGCGGGACTGGTGTGCGGCGCAGTGTGCGGCTCATGCAGCAGGACAAGGCGGAGCAAGATATGCCCTTCGGGCTGCCCTACGGGCCGGTCGCGTCGGCGACGAGCGGCTGGGGCCGCGGGATTGCGTTGGGAGGCCCGCGGCGAGGGCGGCGTTGCCAGTGGCCGGGTCCGACTCAAGGGAGCTGCCGGCGCGGGGTGGGCCGCGGGCCGTGTGACGGGCTGCTGGTCGGGCGGGGCCGCTCATGAGCGCCGACCCCTCGTCCCCGGCTCCGCCGCCACGGCTGGAGGACGAGCTGGACGCCCTGCCCGTCGAGCCCCGCGAGGCCGGCTTGGGCGCGCAGGTTCGGCCTGGGGTGGCGTCGGGGCGTCGGCGTCGGACGCGGGAGATGGTGCAGCGCGAGTGCCGGTTGTCGCCGCGGTTCTCTCTCGCGGAGCTCGAGGTAGTGCGGGTCGCGGCGGCGGTGGCGGGCCTGACACCAACGGGCTGGGTCGCCGAGACGGCGGTGGATGTCGCGACGGCGCGGGTGAGTCCGCCGCCTCCGGCGTTGCTGGACGCGTTGCCGGAGCTGCTCGCGGCGCGCTCTCAGGTCCGCCGGTTCGGCGTGCTGGTCAACCAGGCGATGGCGAAGTGGCACACGCTGGCTCGGGAGCACGTGACTGACAGCGCAGCCGGGGGCGCCCCGCGCGGTCCGGGACCGGGCGTGGATCGGCTCAGCGTCGCTGCTGGGGCGCCGCCGCCGGACCTGCTCAACGCTGTCGCTCTGGTCAACCGGGTGTTGCTCCGGCTCGAGGACGCCGCCGTCGCCATCGCGGAGACGCGGCGAGGCCGCCCCGCTATAGGTGTCGCTGACGACGACAACAGCCCCGCGGGGGAGCCGGCTGGCGGCCGGGCGTGATCGGTCGGGTGTACCGGGGCGGTCAGGTCGGGGGGTTGTTGCGCTACCTGTACGGGCCGGGTCGGCACAACGAGCACGAGAACCCCCACCTGATCGCCGCCTGGGACCTCGAGACGCCCGCCGACCTCGCGACCCTGGAGCCGCGGGTGCTCGCCGGGGCGGGTGCCCGCGCGATGCGGGACTTCGCGCCGATGACCGCCAGCCTGGAGTTGGCGACGGTGCTGCGGCCGCTGACGGAGACTGCGGCGGGCAGGGTCGTGTGGCACTGCCCGTTGCGGACAGCGCCGGGGGACCGGACCCTGAGCGACGCGGAGTGGGCCGAGGTCGCCCGCGATGTGGTGCACCGGACCGGCATCGCCGCGCGCGGTGACGACGGCGGGTGCCGGTGGGTCGCGGTCCGCCACGACCAGGACAGCGTCCACCTCGTCGCGGTGCTGGCGCGGCAGGACGGCGGGGCGGTCCGGATCGGCAACGACTACCGGCGGCTCCGCGAGGCGTGCCGCGCGGCCGAGCAGCGCCTCGGACTCGCCGGCACGGCACCGGCGGACCTGACGGCGGACCGGCACACCACCCGAGCGGAGCAGGAGAAGGCGGCCCGGGCCGGCCGGGTCCCGGACCGCGACTGGCTCCGCGAGCAGGTCCAGGTGACCGCGCTGGCCAGCGGCGACCCGTCCGAGTTCCTCGGCGGCCTGCGGGCGGCGGGGATCGTCGTGCGGGAGCGGCGGGACCGCGTCGGAGTCTTGACGGGGTACGCGGTGGCCCGGCCGGTCGGGCCGGGGGAGCGGGCGGTGCTGTTCGGCGGCGGGAAGCTCGCGGGCGTGTCAGATCGTCTGTGTAAGGGCGTGACCTCGACGCTGAGTCGCTGCGGCGGCTCGGGGAGGACACGGCATGACCGAAGTTGTGGAAGCAGGCACCGACGCGGGCCTGGACACTGGGCAG
>JAODNQ010000026.1 GCA_025464695.1 Frankiales bacterium
CCCCGACCCCGTCTACCGCGACGCCGACGCGGCCCGGGCCGCCGGGCACCCGGACGTCGTCGCGCCCCCGACGTTCCTCACGGTGCTGGCCTTCCGGTACGCCGCCGACAGCCCCGTCGCCGACCCCGCCCTCGGGCTCGACTACACCCGCGTCGTGCACGGCGAGCAGCGCTTCGACCTGCACCGGCCGGTGTACGTCGGCGACGTCCTGACCAGCACCGTGCGGGTCGCGGAGGTGCGCGACATCGGGCGCAACGAGTCGCTCACCCTCGTCACGGAGGTGACCGGCGCCGACGGCGCACCCGTCGCGACCTGCACGTCCGTCCTCGTCAGCCGCGGCACAGCCGCGCCCCGCACCCCTGCCGGCCAGGAGGCCTCGTGAACGTCGGCGACGCACTCCCGCCGCTGTCCGTGCCCGTCACGCGGCAGACCCTGCTCGACTACGCCGCGGCCAGCGGCGACGACAACGTGATCCACCAGGACGAGGAGGTGGCGAAGGCGGTCGGCCTGCCCGACGTCATCGCCCACGGCATGCTCACCATGGCGCTCGCGGGGCGCGTGGTGACGGCGTTCGCCGGCGACCCGGGCCGGGTCGAGGCGCTGCGCGTGCGCTTCAGCCGGCCCGTCGTCGTGCCCGCCGACGGCGGGGCGGTCGTCACGGTGCGCGGCGCGGTCGAGGAGCTGCTCGAGGACGGCCGGGTCAAGGTGGGTCTCACCGCGACGGTCGACGAGACCAAGGTGCTCATGGGGGCGTACGCCGTCGTCCGGCTACCGTCCGGCGCGTGACCGTCCCCGCCCCTGTCGCCGCCCTCGTGGCGGCCCGCACCGCCGCCCGCGCCGCCAAGGACTTCGCCGAGAGCGACCGCCTGCGCGACGAGGCCCTCGCGCTCGGCTGGGTCGTCCGCGACACCCCGGACGGCCCCGTCGTGACGCCGCGCCCGCCCTACGAGGTGCTGCAGAGCGTCGACGCGCTGCCCGACCACAGCCCTCTGCCGGACGCCCGCCGCTGCACCGTCGCGCTGCTGGTCGACGCCTTCCCCGGCCACGTCGTCGCCGACGACGTCCGCACCTGCGTCGAGGCCCTCCTGCAGCACGCGCCGGAGGACGTCGTCGTCGTGCTGCTCGACAACGCCAGCGACGCGGGGGAGGCCGTGCACGAGCTGGCGCAGGCGCACCCGGGCCGGGTGGAGGAGCTGCACGTGGAGCGGGCGGCCGGCTGGTCGCAGGCCCGACAGGCGCTGGTGCGGGCCGACGTCGCCCGGGTGCACGTGCAGATGGACGTCAGCACCGTGCTCGAGGGCGACGCCCTGACCCCGCTCCTGCAGGCGCTCGAGGACGACGGTGTCGCGGCGGCGGGCTGGCGCGGGGTGAGCGTCGAGGACGGCTGGACCAGCTTCAGCGACGCCCCTGCCGGCGACGTCGAGGCGCTGCTCGGCTACCTGCTGGCGGTCCGGCGGTCGGTCGCGCTGCAGGTGCCGCTGCCGGCGAAGGCGCGCTTCTACCGCAACGCCGACATGGAGTGGAGCTTCCTGGTGCGCGAGGCGGGCGCCGGGCGGCTGGTCGCCGTCGACGTCCCCGCCCGGCAGGACCGCCACCGCGGCTACCACGACACCGACCCGGCCTACCGGGACAAGGAGTCGAAGAAGACCTACGACCGGTTCCTGCAGCGCTTCCGCGGTCGCGAGGACCTGCGGCTCAACCGCTGACCCGGGCTGCCGATGGGCCAGGCACCTGTCCCTGAGGGGGGTCCCCGTGCTGCTGTCCCTGCGTCGTCGCACCGCCCGTGACCGTGCCGACGGGCGCCCCCGCGAGGCCGTCGTCCTGTCCGGCGGCGGCAGCCTCGGCGCCGCCCAGGTCGGCGCGCTGCGGGCCCTGCTCGAGGCCGGCGTCGTCCCGGACCTGTTCGTGGGCTGCTCGGTCGGCGCCCTCAACGCCGCCTTCCTCGCGCTCGACCCCACGCCCGCCCGGGTCGAGGAGCTGGCCCGGGTCTGGGGCACGCTCGAGCGCAAGCACGTCTTCGGCAGCCGCAGCCGCGTGGCCGGGCACCTGGTGCGCCGCGACGACCACCTCTACGAGCCCGACGCCCTGCGCGACCTCGTCCGCCGGTGGGTCCCCGTGGCCGACCTCGCCGAGACCGCCGTCCCCTGCCACGTCGTCACGACCGACCTCCTGGACGGCCGACCCTGCTGGTGGAGCACCGGCGACCCCGTGCCCGTCCTGACCGCCAGCGCCTGCCTGCCCGCCGTCTTCCCGCCGGTCGCCCTGGGCGGCAGCCTGCACGTGGACGGCGGGGTGACGAACCCGGTGCCGGTGGACCGGGCGCTCGAGCTCGGGGCCGTCCGGACCTGGGTCATCGACGTCAGCGGCGGCACGATCGGGCGGCGGGACGCGCGCATGACCGCTCTCGACGTCCTGCTGCTGTCGTTCGCGATCTCCCGCTCGCACCTGGACCGCCCGGTCCTGCCCGAGCGCCCCGGCCAGACCGTCGTCCGGCTGCCGCGCCTGGTGCACGGCCGCTTCGAGATGCGGGACTTCACCCAGACCGACCGCCTGCTCGACGCCGGCTACGCCGCGGCCCGGCCGGTGGTGGAGGCGGCGCTGGCCGCGGTCCCGCGCCAGCGCCCCGCCACCGCCTGAGTCAGACGGCCTCGCCGAGCAGCTGCTGGATGCGGGTGACGCCCTTGACGAGGTCGTCGTCGCCCAGCGCGTAGGACAGCCGGAAGTACCCGGGGGTGCCGAACGCCTCGCCCGGCACGACGGCCACCCCGACCTCGTCGAGCAGCAGCTCGGCCAGCTCAGTGCTCGTCTGCGGCCGCTTGCCGCGGATCTCCTTGCCCAGCAGGGCCTTCACCGACGGGTAGGCGT
Organism: Frankiales bacterium; assembly: GCA_025464695.1. Next base: position 2,866 of record JAODNQ010000026.1, read on the forward strand.
AGAAGGCGCCCTGCGGCTCGGGGCACGTGACGCCCTCGATCTCGTTGAGCATCCGCACCATCGTCTGCCGCCGGCGGTCGAAGGCGGCCCGCATCTCGGCCACCGCCTCCAGGTCGCCGCTGACGGCCTCCAGCGCCGCGACCTGGGCGACGTTGCTGACGTTGCTGGTGGCGTGCGACTGCAGGTTGGACGCGCCCTTGACGACGTCGGCCGGGCCGATCAGCCAGCCGACCCGCCAGCCGGTCATGGCGTAGGTCTTGGCGACGCCGTTGACGACGACGCAGGTGTCGGCCAGCTCCGGCACGGCCACCGGCATGGAGACGTGCTCGGCACCGGCGTAGACCAGGTGCTCGTAGATCTCGTCAGCGACGACCCAGACGCCGTGCTCGACGGCCCAGCGGCCCACGGCCTCGACCAGCTCGCGGGGGGCGACGGCGCCCGTCGGGTTGGACGGCGAGCACCACAGCAGCACCTTCGTGCGGTCGGTGCGGGCGGCCTCGAGCTGCGCGACGGTCGGGAGGTAGCCGGCGTCCTCGTCGGTGAGGACGTCGACCGGGACCCCGCCGGCCAGCTTGACCGCCTCCGGGTAGGTGGTCCAGTACGGGGCGGGCAGCAGCACCTCGTCGCCCGGGTCGAGCAGCGTCGCGAAGGCCTCGTAGACCGCCTGCTTGCCGCCGTTGGTGACCAGCACCTGCGACGCCTTCACGTCGTAGCCGCTGTCCCGCTTGGTCTTCACGGCGATGGCCTCGCGCAGCTCCGGCAGCCCGGGGGCGGGCGTGTACCGGTGGTACTTCGGCTGGCTGCACGCCGCCTCGGCGGCCGCGACCACCTTGGCCGGCGTCGGGAAGTCGGGCTCACCGGCGCCGAAGCCGACGACGTCCTCGCCGGCCGCCTTCTTGGCCTTGGCCTTCGCGTCGACGGCGAGGGTGGCGGACTCGGCGATGCCGGCGATGCGGGCCGAGACCCGGGCGCGGGAGGTGGCTGCGGAGGTCGTCATGCTCCTATGGTCCCAGCCCCCGTCGAGCCCGTTCCCGGCACCCCGCTCCTCGGCCACGAGGGAGCCCGGGAGGGCTCCGCACGGCGTCCCCGGCGGCCTGGTCCCGCCGGTCCTCGCGCTGTGCCCGCCGGACGCCGTACACTCGTTCGCCTGGGGGCCTCGTGCCCCTGCTCAGGCGCGCCCTCCTCCACCGGCTCCACGCGGTCGACGGGCGCGGCGGCAGGGTCTGGCCCGGCCCCCGGAGGGGTGTAGCTCAGTTGGCCAGAGCGCCGGTCTCCAAAACCGGATGTCGCAGGTTCGACTCCTGTCACCCCTGCTCCCGCAGTCCCCCGCACGTCGGCACGACCCCGCCCGGCCAGGCGGCCGCACCGGCACCACGACCAGCACCTCCCGCAGCACCGCAACGAGACGAGGCAGGCAGTGAGCGACAGCACGGGGACGGCCGCCCCCGGCGACGACGGCGACCTCGACCGCGAGGACGACCTCGAGCCCGCCGACGCCGTCCCGGCCGGTGGTCTGAGCGGCGGCACCGCTGTCGCCACCCGCCCTGCCCGTCGCGGTCCGGTCACCCGGGTCCGCGGCATCGGCACCTTCTACCGCCAGGTCGTGGCCGAGCTCCGCAAGGTCATCTGGCCGACCCGCAACGAGCTGGTCACCTACACGACCGTCGTCGTCGTGTTCGTCGTCGTGATGGTCGCGATCGTGAGCGTCTTCGACTTCGCCTTCAGCCAGGCCGTGCTCAAGGTGTTCGGCGACAGCTCGCTGTAGCCCGCCCCGCACCAGCACCGCCCCCAGCACCACCCCCCGAGCCGTGAGGACGTCCGCGTGACCGAGCAGAGCCCCTTCGCCAGTCCCTTCGGGACGCCCGACCAGGGCGAGCCGGCGATCAGCTCCGAGCAGGGCGAGGCCGTCGACGCGACCTCGGACGCCCTCGCCGTCGCGACCGAGGCGGGCACCGCCGCCGCCGACCTCGACGAGCTGGGCGCCGGTGGCGTCGAGAACGCCCCGAGCGGCTACCTGTCCGACGCCGCCCCCGAGGGCGTCGGCATCCCCGACGCCGACGGCGCGGAGGACGGCACCGTGGTCGAGGCGGCCGAGGCCGAGTTCGACGAGTCCGACCCTGCCGAGGTCCTGCGCCGCGAGCTGTCCGGCCAGACCGGCGACTGGTACGTCGTGCACTCCTACGCGGGCT
>JAODNQ010000276.1 GCA_025464695.1 Frankiales bacterium
GAGCCGGCGCGGGGGCCCGGAGCGACGCCGCCGCGGCTGGCCAGCCCTGCGGAGTCGGGGCTCGCGCCGGCCGCCGTGGCGGAGGGGTGGACAGGCGGTACGAGTCCGGTCGACCGTGCCGGGTCCCCGAGCAGGGGGCCGCCCGCGCAGCCGTCGACGGGCGGCACGGGGCAGTCGCCCTGGAGTGGCCGGCGACCGTCCGTGCACGTCACGGTCGCGAAACACCGGTGACACGGGCCGCTCCTACGGTCGGTCGTGTGAGCGACCTCTTCGACGGCTACCGCACCGAGGGGGCCTTCGACGAGCTCTTCGCCGCGCCGGGCGTCCCCCACGCCACGAGCGCCGGCCTGCACGCGGCGCTGCAGGCGCTGTCGACGGGCGAGCTCGACGCGAGGGCGGCAGCCCTGGCTCGGGCCTTCACCGACCAGGGCATCACCTTCAGCCACAGCGGGCAGGAGCGGCCGTTCCCGCTCGACCTCGTGCCGCGTCTGGTGTCGGGGGAGGAGTGGGACGAGGTCAGCCGAGGCGTCGCTCAGCGCGTGCTCGCGCTGGAGGCGTTCCTCGCCGACGTCCACGGCAAGCAGGAGGTGCTGCAGGACGGCGTCGTGCCGCGGCGGGTGGTGCTCAGCAGCTCGGCCTACACGCGGGCGGCGGCCGGCGTCACCCCGGCCAACGGGGTCCGCGTCCACGTCAGCGGGGTCGACCTGATCCGCGACGAGACCGGCCGCTTCCGCGTCCTGGAGGACAACCTGCGGACGCCGTCCGGGGTCAGCTACGTCGTGGAGAACCGCCGCGCCATGGCCCGGGTCTTCCCCGAGCTGCTGGCCACCCACCGGGTGCGGCCGGTCAGCGACTACCCCGCCCGCCTGCTGCACGCGCTGCGGGCCGCGGCACCCGCCGGGGTGCACGACCCGACGGTGGTCGTGCTCACCCCGGGCGTCTACAACGCCGCCTACTTCGAGCACTCGCTGCTGGCGCGCCTCATGGGTGTGGAGCTGGTCGAGGGGCGCGACCTCACCTGCCGCGAGGACGTCGTCTGGATGCGCACGACGGCCGGGGAGCAGCGGGTCGACGTCGTCTACCGGCGGGTCGACGACGCGTTCCTCGACCCGGTGCACTTCCGTCCCGACAGCCTCGTCGGGTGCCCGGGCATCCTCAACGCCGCGCGCGCCGGGCGGGTCACCATCGCCAACGCGGTCGGGAACGGGGTCGCCGACGACAAGCTGCTCTACACCTACGTGCCGGCGCTGGTCCGGTACTACCTCGGGGAGGAGCCGCTCCTGCAGAACGTCGACACCTACCGGCTGGAGGACCCCTCGGTGCTGGAGCACGTGCTGGACCACCTCGACACCCTGGTGCTCAAGCCGGTCGACGGGTCCGGTGGCAAGGGGATCGTCATCGGCGACCAGGCCTCCGACGAGGAGCTGGAGACCCTGCGTGTCGCCGTCGCCGCCGACCCGCGGAGCTGGATCGCCCAGCGGATCGTGCGGCTGTCGACCAGCCCGACGCACATCGGCGACCGGCTCGCCCCGCGGCACGTCGACCTCCGGCCGTTCGCCGTGCACGACGGCGAGAAGGTGTGGGTCCTGCCGGGCGGCCTGACCCGGGTCGCCCTGCCCGAGGGCTCGCTGGTGGTCAACAGCAGTCAGGGCGGCGGCAGCAAGGACACCTGGGTGCTGGCGGGCGACGGCGCGGCGGCCGAGCGCGGCCACGACCGCCTGCCGCTCGCGGCGCAGCAGGACGGACCTGCCCTCGAGCAGGGACCCCCGCTGCACGAGCAGCAGCAACAGCAGCAGCAACAGCAGCAGCAGTGCGCCCCGACCGGGACGGAGGCGGTGGCGTGCTGAGCCGGGTCGCGGAGGCGCTGTACTGGACCGGCCGCTACGTGGAGCGCGCCGAGGACACCTCCCGGCTGCTCGACGTCCTCGTGCACTCCCTGCTCGAGGACCCGTGGGTCGACGCCGAGGCCGCGTGCCGCGACCTGCTGAGCGTGATGGGCGCGCCCGTCGCGGGCGGCGTCGCCCCGGGTGCCGCGGGGGAGGTCCCCGTCCCGCGACAGCCGCTCAACGTCCTCAGCACGACCCGGCAGCTGGCCTTCGCCTCGGACGGTCCCCACAGCATCGTCGGGGCGCTGACCGCAGCCCGTGGCAACGCCGGAGGCGTCCGCGAGGCCCTGTCCAGCGAGCTCTGGGAGTGCCTCAACGCGACGTACCACGCACTGCCGGCGCAGCAGGCGATCGCGGAACAGCGGGGGCCGCACGGCTTCTTCAGCTACGTGCGGGAGCGCGCGGCGATGGTGGCCGGCCTCATCGACGGGACGATGCCGCGCGACGACTGCTGGCGCTTCCTCGTCCTCGGCCGCAGCCTCGAGCGGGTCGACATGACCGCGCGGCTGCTCTGGGCCCAGGCGGGCCAGGGCGGAGCGACCGGGTGGATCGGCCTGCTCAAGAGCTGCAGCGCCCACGAGGCCTACCTGCGGACCTACCGGTCGGGGGTGGAGGCGGAGAAGGTCGTGGAGTTCCTCGTCCTCGACCGGCTGTTCCCGCGGTCGGTCTACGCCGCCCTGCTCCAGGCCGAGACGGTCCTGCGCGAGCTCGACCCGGTGCCGGGCCGTACGGGTGTGGACGACGAGGCACGCCGGCTGCTCGGCCGCGCCCGCACCGAGCTGGAGTTCCGGGTCGCGAGCGACCTGCTCGAGGACCTGCCGGCCCTGCTCGGCGGACTGCAGGCGACCTGCTCGGCGGCGGGTGAGGCGCTGTCGCGCCGCTACTTCGCGGCCGGCCCGGCGCTGCAGTGGGCGGACGTGAGCACGTGAGCTGGCGCCTGCGGATCGTGCACACCACCGGCTACCGCTACGACACCACGGTCACGTCGTCCTACAACGAGGCCCGGCTCACGCCGATCACCGACCCGCTGCAGCTCGTGCTCGAGTCCAGCGTGCGCACCTCGCCGGCCACGACCCAGCACCGCTACTGGGACTACTGGGGCACCCAGGTCACCAGCTTCGACCTCCACACCCCGCACGAGGCCCTCGAGGTCACGGCGCTGAGCGTCGTCGACACCGCCCCAGCGCCGGCCGAACCTGTGGACGGCGTCACCTGGGACGCCCTGCGCGGCGAGGACCTGCGTGACCTCCACGCCGAGCTGCTGGCACCCTCCGACCGGACCGCCCCCGACGAGGAGATGGTGCAGGCCGCCCGCGACGCCGTCGTCGGGAAGGACCCGTACCGCGCGGCGCGTGCCGTCCTGGACCTGGTGCACGAGCGGGTGGCCTACCAGACGGGGTCCACGGGAGTGCAGACCGGCGCTGTCGAGGCGTGGCGCCTGCGCACCGGCGTCTGCCAGGACCTCGCCCACGTCGCGCTCGCCTGTCTGCGGAGCGTCGGGCTGCCCGCCCGCTACGTGTCCGGGTACCTGCACCCGGCCGGGCCGGGCGCCGAGGTGGGCGAGCCCGTGACCGGCGAGAGCCACGCCTGGGTCGAGGTGTGGCTCGGCCGGTGGTGGCCCTACGACGTCACCGGACTGGTCCCCGTCGCCGAGCAGCACGTCGTCGTCGCCCGGGGACGGGAGTACGGCGACGTGCCGCCGCTCAAGGGCGTGTACTCGGGCGGCGGGTCGCAGTCGCTGGGCGTGTCCGTGGAGGTCACCCGCCTCGGCTGACCTCCCCCGGCCGGCGAGCGTGGGACGATGGACCGTGCCTGACGACCTCCTCGTGCCGCTGACTCTCGTCGTCGGCGACGAGGGACTCCTGGTCGACCGGGCCGTCTCGCGCGTCGTCCGCGCCTTCCGCGCCGCCGACCCCGAGGCCGACGTCACCGACCTGCCCGTCGCGGAGCTCGAACCGGGCGACGTCGCCGGGCTGCTGGCGCCGTCGCTGTTCGGCGACGCCCGGCTGCTCGTGCTGCGCGGGGTGCAGGACGCGGCCAAGGACCTCGCCGCTGAGCTCGCCGCGACCGTCGAGGACCTGCCCGACGACGTCCTCCTGGTGCTCGTCCACGCCGGGGGCGCCAAGGGCAAGGCGCTGCTGGCGACGCTGTCGGCGGTCAAGGGCGTCCGGACCGTCCTCGCGGCCAAGGTGACCCGGCCCGGTGAGCGCCGCGACCTCGTGCGCCGGGAGCTCAAGGAGGGCGGCCGGCAGGTGTCGGAGGAGGCCGTCACGCTCCTGCTCGACGCCGTGGGCACCGACCTGCGCGAGCTGTGTGCGGCGGCCAGCCAGCTGCTGTCCGACACCGAGGGCGCCATCACCGAGCAGGTCGTGTCCACGTACTACAAGGGCCGGGCCGAGACGAGCGGCTTCGCCGTCGCGGACCGGGCCGTCGAGGGCGACCTCGCCGGTGCGCTCGAGCTGGTGCGCTGGGGGGAGAGCGCAGGGCTGGCCCACGTGCTGGTGACCAGCGCCCTCGCCAGCACCCTGCGCTCGGTCGCCCGGGTCGCCTCGGCAGGACGCGTGCCTGCCGGACAGCTGGCCTCGCAGCTGGGCATGCCGCCGTGGAAGGTCGAGAAGACGCAGCGCCAGGCGCGCGCCTGGCGGCCCGAGGGGCTGACGGTCGCGCTGCAGGCGGTCGCGGTCGCCGACGGCGACGTCAAGGGCAGCGGCGCCGCCGACCCGGCGTACGCCGTGGAGCGCGCACTGCTCGCCGTCGTGCAGGCCCGGGAGCTGGGCGCGTGAGCGACCGCGCCGCGCTCTACCCCCGCGTCCTCCGGCTCCGCCACGTCCACCCCAACGCCTGGCAGCGGGCGGCGCTCGGCGAGGGCGCCGTGGCCGTCGCCGGTGTGCTCGTGCTGGCCGACCTGGCCACGGCCTGGAGCCTGCTGGTGCTGCCCGTGGCCGTTGCCGCCGTGGTCAAGGCGCACGACGTCGTGGCGGGCGTCCTGGCGCGAGGCGGAGCTCCGGGCGCCGACGCGCCGGTGGCGGACGACGACGACGCCGCGGTCGGGGAGGTCGCGCACGAGGACTCTGCCTCCACACAGGTCGAGCACGAGGGCGCCGCGTCGGAGGAGGTCGCGTACGAGGACGCCGCCTCGGAGCAGGTCGCGTACGAGGAGCCGGTGGTCGCGTACGAGGAGCCGTCGGTCGCGCAGGCCGCTGTCGAGGGCTCGTCCGACGAGGGCCCGCTGGTCGAGCAGCTCGCGCAGGAGGAGCTCGCGTACGAGGAGCCCGGGGTCGACCAGGGCACTGTCGAGGGGCCGGCCGGCGAGGACCCGCTGGTCGAGCAGTTCGCCCAGGAGGAGCTCGCCTACGAGGCGCCCGGGATCGAGGACCCCTCGCTCGAGGACGGCGAGTACGAGGACCCCTCGCTCGAGGACTGCGCCGCGGAGGAGGTCGACCCGACCACCGACCAGGTCCACCAGACCGTCACTGTGGAGGCGGCTGTCGCCGGCCAGGTCGCGGGCGCCACTCCCGTCGAGGACGCAGCACAGCAGGTCTCCGAGGGCAGCGACGCTCCCCGGCGTCGGCTCTTCCGCCGCGCTCGCTGAGCAGCACCCGGGCGGC
>JAODNQ010000071.1 GCA_025464695.1 Frankiales bacterium
TCGACCTCGAGCGCCACGAGGTCTCGATGCGGGTCCTCAGCGACCCCGAGATCTACCAGCTCGAGCTCAAGCGCCTGTTCTCCAAGTGCTGGACCGTGCTGGCCCACGAGACGGAGATCAGCAAGCCCAACGACTACGTCACGCGCTGGATCGGCGAGGACCCGGTCATCGTGGTCCGTGCCAAGGGCGGTGAGATCAACGTCCTGCTGAACGTCTGCTCGCACCGCGGGATGATGGTCTGCCGCGCCGACGCCGGCAACGAGAAGATGTTCAAGTGCCCGTACCACGGGTGGACGTTCAACGAGTCCGGCAAGTTCATGGGCTCGCCGATCGCCCGCGAGAACATGCACGGCGCGTTCCGCGAGAAGTCCGAGCTGGGCCTGCCGCCCGCCCGCGTCGAGCTGTACGCCGGCTTCGTGTTCGCCACCTGGGACCCCGAGGCGCCGTCGCTCGAGGACTACCTGGGCGACATCAAGTTCTACCAGGACCTCATGTTCGACCGGACCGAGTCCGTCCTCGAGGTGCTCGGCCCGCCCCAGCGCTTCGTGATCCCCGCGAACTGGAAGTGCGCCGGCGAGCAGCACGCGGGCGACGGCTACCACGCCGTGACCCTGCACCGCTCGCTCACCGAGCTCGCCCAGTCCGAGGGCGACGAGAGCTCGATGTACGGCATCGACGTCAGCGCGAACGGCCACGGCCTGCGACTCATCGACCGTCGCAAGGGGAAGTGGAAGGAGAACAAGGAGGCCGTGCTGGCCGCCCAGACGCTCCCGCCGCTCGAGAAGCTCAAGGTCATGCTGCCGCCCGGTCTGACGCCGGAGATGGTCGACAAGCTCCCCGAGCGCCTGTCGGAGGAGCAGATGAAGGTGCTCGCGGACTACCCGCCGAGCGTCGGCGGCATCTTCCCGAACATGGGCACCTTCTGCCTCGAGTTCCCGACGCCGATGGGCATGGCGGCGGTCATCTCCTGGCACGCGTTCATCCCTCGCGGGCCGGGCGAGATGGAGTTCTTCAACTGGTACCTGGTGGAGAAGGACGCCACCCCGGAGTTCAAGGACCTGTGCCGGCGCGCCGCCACCCTGGCCTTCGGCTCGACCGGCTTCGTCGAGACCGACGACGCCGACACCTGGCCCCAGATGACCGCCGCCGCGAAGGGCGTGCAGGGGCGGGGCATGACCATCAAGTACGGCGCGCTGACCGGCGAGGACCAGCCGCTCACCGGCTACTGGGACAAGGGCGAGTTCCCCGGTGGCGGCCACCTGTACCCGGGCTTCACCAAGGACGACGCCCAGTGGAACTGGTGGATGCGCTACCGCGACTTCCTCACCGAGGACCCCTGGTCCGACAACGGCCAGCGCTGAGCAGGAGAACGAGATGACCGATACCGTCCTCGCCCCGCCGGCGAGCCCCCGCGTCCGTTCCAGCGACCCCCTGTACTGGGAGGTCCGGGAGTGGCTCGACGACGAGTCCGCGATGCTCGACGCGGGCCACACCATGGAGTGGACGCAGCTGCTCGCCAAGGACCTGCTGTACCGCCTGCCGGTGCGCCAGAACCGCCTGCGCGACGACCCCGAGAGCCAGTTCGCCTCGGGGATGTTCCACTACGACGAGAACCACACCACCCTGGTGATGAAGGTGATGCGGCTCGCGACCACGGCGAGCCCCTGGGCCGAGAACCCCATGTCGCGCACCCGTCGCTTCGTCACCAACGTGAGGGTCCACCGCACCGCGGTGGACGACGAGCTGGAGATCTCCAGCTCGCTGCTGGTCAGCCGGAGCCGGTACACCGAGCCCCACCCGCTGATCCTGACGGCGGAGCGGCAGGACCTCCTGCGGCGCACGGGCGAGGGCACCTTCCTGCTCGTCCGGCGCACGATCCTGGTCGACCAGGCGACGCTCGGCTACCCGAACCTCGCCGTCTTCTTCTAGTCCGTCCAGCACGTCGCGCACGCGGGCCCTCGCCGGACGGCGGGGGCCCGCGTCGCGTCCTGCCCCGCTCCGCCCCCCGGAGGTCCTGTGACCGCGCCCGACGCCCGCCCCGACGTCGGCGGGCGCACCGGGCCGATCATGGCCGCCCTGCTCGTCGCGGGGACGACCTACGCGTTCACCCAGACCCTGGTCAGCCCGTCGCTGCCGGCCCTGGCCGCCCGGCTCGACGTCACCGTGCCGTCCGCGGCCTGGCTGCTGACCGCCTTCCTCCTCGCCAGCAGCGTCGCCACCCCCGTGGTGGGCAAGCTCGGGGACCTCCACGACCGCGGCCGGGTGCTCGTCCTGGTGCTCGTGGTGTTCGCCGCGGGCAGCGTCCTGTGCGCGGTCAGCGGGGTCTTCTGGCTGACCCTGCTCGGCCGCGTCGTCCAGGGCGTCGCTGGCGGCCTGTTCCCGCTCGCCTACGGGATCGTCAACGACCTGTTCCCCCGCAAGCGGGTCGGCCCCAGCATCGCCCTGCTGGGCACGACCTTCGGCGTGGGGAGCGGCCTCGGGCTGCCCCTGTCCGGCGTCCTCGCCGGCTTCGGCGACCCCCGGCTCATCTTCCTCACCGGCCTGCTCGCCCTGCCCGCGGCGCTCGCCGTGCACCTGCTCGTACCGCGCCGCGGGCCACGGGACGCCCGACCCTCGCTGGACCTGCCGGGCTGCGGCCTGTTCGCGGTCGGCCTGGCGCTGCTGCTGCTCGGCATCAGCCGGTCGGGGTCGGAGGGCGGCCTGACGCCGGGCGTGCTCGCACTGGTCGTCGGGGGGCTCGTCGTCCTCGCCGGCTTCGTCGCGGTGGAGCTGCGGACGGAGCAGCCGCTCGTCGACGTCCGGGTGCTGCGCCGCCGACCGGTGCTGGCCACGAACGCGGCGACGCTGGCGATCGGCGTCACCCTGTTCACCAGCTTCCTGCTCACGCCGCAGTTCGCGCAGGCGCCGGAGAGCGCGGGGTACGGGTTCGCCCTGGGCCCGAGCCCCGCCGGAGCGCTCCTGCTGCCCAGCTCCCTTGTCATGCTCCTCGGCGGGCCGCTGGCAGGCCGGCTGGCCGCACGCTGGGGCGCACGCCTGGTGCTGGTCATCGGTGCGCTCACCGGCGCCCTGGCCACCGGGCTGCTGGCCCTCCGGCACGACACCGTCCGGGAGTTCCTGGTCGCCGGGGCGGTGATGGGGCTGGGGACCAGCTTCGCGCTCGCCGCCTCCGCGACCCTCGTCGTCGAGCTCTGCGACGCCGCCGACGTCGGCGTCGCCACGGGCATCAACAGCGTCGCCAGGACCGCGGGCGCAGCGCTCGGGTCCGTGCTGCTCGCCAGCGTGCTGCGCGCCTCCGTCGCGCCGGGGGAGGTGCTGCCGAGCGAGGCCGGCTTCACCGCGGCGTACGCGCTGGGCTCGGGCGCTGCGCTGCTGTCCGCCGGGCTCGCGCTCCTGGTCCCGCGCGGCCCTCGTCCTGCCCGCCGGTCGCTCCGGGCCGACGTCGGGACGGCGGGGGACGCGGGAGCGGCTGGCCGTCCTGGACCGCTGACCGACCTCCCTTGTCATGTGGGGGACCGCCGCTAGGCTGCTGAACACGACGTGCAGCATCTGTCTCCCCTGTCCCTGTCCCGCCCTCCCCGCTGGAGCTCCTGCATGCACCGCACCGGACGCCGCCCGCTCCTGTCCCTGACCGCCGGCCTGGCGCTCGCCTCGCTGCTCACCGGCTGCGGGACGCAGCTCGAGGGAGACTCCCTGGCAGCGGCCCGCGGGGAGGGGCGCGCCGGGGGCACCGGGTCCGGGGCGACCCAGGAGGGCACCGGCACCGGCACCGGCTCGTCGGACGTCGCGGGCGGCACGACGGGCGGGCTCGACGACGCCGGTGCCGGCCTCGACGCCGGTGCCGGCCTCGACGCCGGAGCGGCGACGTCGGGCGGGAGCACGGGCGGCACCGGCACGACGGGGGACACGACCGGCGGCGCGACGGGCGCGGGCACGGGCGGCAGC
>JAODNQ010000081.1 GCA_025464695.1 Frankiales bacterium
CAGCACCGGGGCGACGAGGTCGGGCGCCTGCGGCAGCCGGACCGGGGGCTGCCCCTGCAGCCGGACGGCCCGGGCGTCGGCGGAGTCCCAGGTCCACGACCCCGCCGGGTCGACGACGACGTCGGTCTCGCCCGTGGGCCGCACGACGTCGACCCGGTACGCGGTCGGTCCGCGCCACCAGACCCGGGTGCGGGTGGTCGCGCCGAGCAGCTCGGGCAGGCCGGACAGCTCGCGGACGTCGGGCAGCGCCAGGGCCCCGGTGCTCTCGCCGAGGCCGGACCAGCCGGTGGTCTGCGACTGCTGGACCCGGCGCAGCAGGTCCGGCGGCGCCGAGGCGGAGGCGGGCAGGAGCCCGGCCAGCGACGGCAGCGCCGCGAGGACGGCGACGACCCCGGCCACCACGGCCCAGCGCCAGCCCGGTCGTCCCACCCCGACGACGCTACGTCGCAGACCTGGCACGAGCCTGTCAGGGCGGCCCTTCCGCTCAAGAGCAGGCCCGCGGGGCCGATGGACGAGGTGCCAGACCCGTCCCGCCCCGTGGAGCTGCCCGTGTCGTCGTCCTGCCTGGGGTGCGCGTGCACCAGCCCCCGCACGGTCGCCACCTCCGGCCGCCTGCTCCTCGCCACCCAGGTCGCCCACACGGCCGCCGACCTCCGGGCGCTGGCGCGGGCCGAGGGGGTCGCCCTCCGGCCGCTGGCCCCCGGCCTGCTCGCCCTGGACCGGGTCGACGTCGACCGCTTCGTCGCGGCGGCCCAGGAGCGGCTGTCGTCGGTCGAGGCGGCCGAGGTCCGCTGCCTGGTGCTGCCCGACGACGACCTGCCCGACGTCGCCGTGCTCAGCCAGGCGCTCACCGCGCCGACGCTGGCCGCCGCGGGGGCCCGGGTCCGCCACGCCGACCTGCTGCCGCTGTTCGCGGACGAGGCGGCCTGCTTCCACACCGTCTACCAGCCGATCCTGACCCTGCAGGACCGGCGCCCGGTCGGCTACGAGGCGCTGCTGCGCGGCGTGACCCCGGACGGCGTGCCGGTCCTGCCCGACGTGCTGTTCCCCGCGGCGGAGGCCGCCGACTGGACCCACCTGCTCGACCGCGTGGGGCGCACGACGGCGCTGCGCGACGCCGCCGGCTGGCTGCCCTCCGACCAGCTGCTGTTCATCAACTTCGTCCCGACGTCGATCTACCGCCCCGAGGTCTGCCTGCGCACCACGGAGCAGGCCGCCGAGGCGGCCGGGGTCCGCCTGGACCAGATCGTCTTCGAGGTCACCGAGGGGCACCGGGTCCGGGACCTCGACCACCTGGAGCGGGTGTTCGACCACTACCGCGCCTCCCGCTGCCAGGTCGCCCTCGACGACGTCGGCGCCGGCTACTCCTCGCTCAACCTGCTCGTCCGGCTCAAGCCCGACATCGTCAAGCTCGACAAGGAGATCGTCCAGGCACTGCCCGAGCCCACCAGCCGGGCGGTCGTCAAGGCCATCGTCGAGATCACGCACTCCTACGGCGGCACCGTCCTGGCCGAGTGCCTGGAGACGGAGGACCAGGCCGCGAGCGCCCTGGAGCTCGGCGTCGACCTCGGCCAGGGGTGGCTGTTCGGGCGGCCCGAGCGCCGGGGTGAGGCCCGACCGCACGCGATCCCGCGCGCCCGCCTCGAAGGCAGGGCGAGCGCCGGCCCGGTCGACCCCGGCCGGCCCGACCCGGCCGTCGCGGTGCCGGACCACGTCCTGCAGCGGCTCGCCGGTGCCGGGCCCGACGGCATGTCCGCGCTGCTGGTCCGGGCCGTCGACGGCAGCCGCAGCGGCGTCGTGGTCGTCGACGTGCGGGCCGACGACCAGCCCGTGCTCTACGTCAACCCCGCCTTCGAGGCGATGACCGGCTACCCGGGCGACGAGGTGGTCGGGCGCAACTGCCGGCTGCTCCAGGGCGAGGGCACGGACCCCGACGCGGTCCGCGCGCTCTCGCAGGCGGTCCGTGCGGGCCGGCAGCACACGACGGTGCTGCGCAACTACCGCAAGGACGGCAGCCCCTGGTGGAACGAGCTGCACCTGTCCCCCGTCCACGACGACGCCGGCCGCCTCACCCACTACCTCGGCTACCAGCACGACGTCACCGGGCGGGTCGAGACCGAGGAGCGGCTGGCCCGCCAGGCCACGCACGACGGGCTCACGGGCCTGGCGAACCGCGCCCGGATGCTCGAGCGCCTGGACGCGGCCCTCGTCGAGGCGGCGGCCGACGGCACGGCCGTCGCGGTCCTCTACGTCGACCTCGACGGCTTCAAGGGCGTCAACGACGACCTCGGCCACGCCGCCGGCGACCAGGTCCTCGTCCAGGTGGCCGAGCGCCTGCGCGCCACGCTCCGCACGACGGACCTGCTCTGCCGCAACGGCGGCGACGAGTTCGTGGCCGTCCTCCGCGGGCTGGCCCCGCTCGACGCCGAGCGCGTCGTGGGCCGGGCAGCCGCGGACCTCACCGCCGCGCTCGGCCGCCCCTACGTCGCCGGCGGCACGACCGCGCGGCTCGGCGGGAGCGTCGGCAGCGCACTGTTCCCGGCCCAGGGCACGACCGCGGACCGCCTCCTCGCGCTCGCGGACGACGACATGTACCGCGTCAAGCGGACGCCCGGCGCGGTCGGGCCGGGCCGCCTGTAGCGGCTGCTCAGAGCAGCTCGAGCAGGGGCCCGATCTCCTGGGTGGCGTACCACTGCAGCTCGTGGCCCTCGGCCTGCTCGACCCGGAACGCCGCGTCCTCGCCCCCGAGGTCGGCCTCGACGACGGCGTCCGCGGCGACCGCGACGTCCGCCTCGGCCTCGGCGGAGTCGACGTGGACGGCCTTCACGGCCCGCAGCGGGACCTCCTCGAGCACCCGCACCGCGGCGCGGTCGACCTTCGTCACCGGCTCCACACCGTCGACCTCCGCGACGACGACGACCCGCCGGCGCGGGGCCTCCTGGTCGGCGTCGAGCAGCCGGACGCTGGCCCGGGCCGCGAGCACCAGGGCGGCGTACTCGAGCTCCTCCTCGTCGTCGGACCCCGCGTACCACTCGCGCAGCTCACCCGTGACGGCGTAGGCGGGCAGCGGGGGGCTGCCGAGCGAGCCGGTGTCGAGCAGGTCGCGCAGCTCGCGCAGCGTGGACGGCAGGTAGACGCGCACCTCAGACCGCCTGCGGCAGGCGGGCGCGCTCGAGGGCCTCGACCGAGGTCCGCAGCGACGTCTCGAGGACGCGCTCGCGCCGCTTGGGGTCCATGAGGTTCGCGCCGATGGCGCCGAGGTCGTCGGGGCCGGGGTGCAGCAGGGTGACCCGGGTGCCGGTGGCCGCGACCTTCTTGACCTCCCCGACGAGCCGCTTGGTGACGAGGCGGCGGAAGCGGCGCTCGATCCGGGCCGCCACGCTGCCGGGGCTGTCGTAGGACAGCGACGTCATGGGCGACAGGACGACGACCTCGTCGAGCTGCTCGCCCTCCGGCATGCGGGTCACGAGGTCGAGCGACGTCGGGGAGCAGGCGCCGCCGTCGACGTACCGGCGGTCGCCGATGGTCACGGGCGCGTACCAGCCCGGGATGGAGCAGGAGGCCATGACGGCGTCGCGCAGGGCGGCGTGCGGGGCGCCGTCGCGGCCGAAGGCGACGCGGCGGCCGCGGTCGTAGTCCATGGCGACGACCCAGGTCCGCGGGTGCGGCGCCCAGGCCCCGGGCGTGCAGACGCCGTCGACCAGCTGCCCGATCGGCTCGAGCGACCCGCGCCCCTGCGGCAGCACCGCGGACAGGGCGCCCATGGGCGTCACGCGACGGGGGTGCAGGGCCGCCGTGAGGACACCGCGGTGCGAGCCGATGCCCGGGCGCGGGAGCGGCGGGAGGGCGCTGCTGCTGTCGTGGTCGTAGTCCAGGCCGCTGCTGTCGGTGCCGGCCTGGTGGCCGAGCAGCGTCTCGACGGCGGTGCCGCAGCCCAGCGCCGCGGCCATGACCGAGCCGGCGGAGGTCCCCACGAGGACCTCCGCGGTGCGGGGGTCCCAGCCGTCGTAGGACTGCAGCGCGGCGAGGGCGCCGGTGGTCCAGGCGGCGCCGAGGACGCCTCCGGCTCCGAGGACGAGTCCCCGTCGAGGTCCTGCAGCAGGGGCGCGGGTCACTAGCGCGTCGTGCCCACCAGCTCGGCCAGCGACTCCTCGATGCAGGAGGCCAGGACGTCGACGTCGGGCATGGCGTCGCGGTCGGCGTTGAGGCCGTAGTAGACGCCGCCGTCGTAGCTGGTCAGCCCGATGCTCACCGCCTGGCCCTTCGCCAGCGGCACCACCGGGTACATCTCGAGCATCTTCGCGCCGGCCGCGTAGAGCGGGAACTGCGGCCCGGGCACGTTGGTGACGACGACGTTGAACAGCCGGCGGGTCATGCTGCTGGCCAGCCGGGCGCCGAGGGCGTGGATCGTCGGCGGCGCGAACCCGGACAGCTGCACCAGCGAGTCGGCGCCGACCGACTCCCCCGACTCCTTGTGGCCGCGCATGGCGAAGCTGACCTGGTGCAGCCGCATCACGGCGTTGCCCTCGCCGACCGGCAGGTCGACGAAGTAGGACGACACCCGGTTGCCGAGCTCGCCCTTCTCGGCGTCGGCCCGCACCGAGACCGGGACCATGGCGCGGATGCTGCTCGTGGGCGTGACGGCCTCGCCGCGGGTCAGGAGCCAGGTGCGCAGGGCACCCGCGACGGTGGCCAGGACGACGTCGTTCACCGTGCCGCCGTGGCTCTTGCGGACGGCGCGGTAGTCGTCGAGGTCGGTCCTGGCCATCCCGAACCGGCGCTGCTGGCCGATGGTCGCGTTCAGCGGCGACGTCGGGGCCGGGCGGGCGATCGTGCGCAGGCTCTGCAGGAGCCCGCTGGCGACGGTCGAGGCGTTGTCGACGGTGGCGCGGGCGTCGCCCACGGCGCTGCGCAGGGCCTCGACGGCCTGGGTCGGCCGCTGCACCAGGTCGCCGACCGCGCCGGTCACGAGCTTCACCGCCCCGGGCTCGCGGTGGGGCCGCCAGTCGTCCTCCGGGACCTCCCGAGGGGTCGGCGTGAGGTCGAGGATGACGGTGCCGATGTCGACCGCCGAGACGCCGTCGACCATCGCGTGGTGGGTCTTGGTGACGACGGCGACGCGGCCGTGCTCGACCCCCTCGACCAGGTAGATCTCCCACAGCGGGCGGGCGCGGTCGAGCTGGCGGCTCATCAGCCGGCCCACCAGCTCGCGCAGCTGCGCGTCCGTGCCCGGGCGCGGCAGGGCGCTGCGCCGAACGTGGTACGTGACGTCGAAGTCCTCGTCGTCGACCCAGACCGGGTTGGCGATCCGACCCGGCACCATCCGCACCTTCTGCCGGTAGCGCGGCACGAGCGCGATGCGCTGGCTGATCAGCTCGACCAGGCGGTCGTAGTCGAACCCGCTCTCCGGCGGCTGGAAGACCGCGACCCCGCCGACGTGCATGGCGGTGGTGGGCGTCTCCATGTACAGGAAGGAGACGTCCAGGCTGCTCAGCCGGTCGACCACAGGAGACCTCTCGAGACGGGGACGCTCATCGAAGCACGCGCTCAGCCGCGCAGGACCAGCCCCGTGAGCGCCTCGAGCTCCGTCACGGTCGCGGCGCGGGTGCGGTGCAGGACGCCGACCAGCCCGGCGGCGACGGCGCCCCGGACGTTGGCCGGCAGGTCGTCGACGTGGACGCACTCGGCCGGGGAGACGCCGAGCCGGGCGGCCGCGCCGGCGAACGCCTCCGGGTCGGGCTTGCGCAGGCCGGTCTCGCCCGACAGCAGCACCAGGTCCGCGAGCCCCACGAGCCCGGGCCGCGGCGGACCGTCGGCGTTGGACAGCACCGCCGTCCGCAGCCCGGCGGCGCGCAGCAGCGGGACGACGTCGGCCACCGGCTCGCGCGCCTGCGACAGGACCCCGAGGTCGTCCAGGACGACGGCGCGGATCACGGGCAGGCGCCGCCGGTCGGCGCGCTGCCGGTCGCACCGCACCGCTGCTGCAGCCGGGCGCCCGCACCGGCGTCGTCGCGCTGCAACAGGGCGGCGCCGCCGACCAGGGCCAGCAGCAGCAGCACGGCGACCAGCAGACCGAGGCCGCGGCGCCGGCGACGGGGCACGGGGAGGGTCACGGAGCGGCAGCGTAGGGCGGCCCGGGGCGCGGGCGGGTGCGCCGCCGAACGACGTTCGGTGCACACTCGGGGCAGAGCACCGCCACCCCCTCCCACCGCACCCCCTCCACCGCAACCCCTCCACCGCGAGAAAGGCACTCCGTGGACTTCGAGCCGTCGGCCAAGGCGCAGGACTACAAGGCGCGCCTGCAGGACTTCATGGACACCCGGGTCGTCCCGGCCGAGGCGCAGTACGAGGAGTACCGCCGCGAGAAGGGCCCGGACGACCACACGCTGCCCCCCGTGGTCGAGGAGCTGAAGGCGGAGGCCCGCGAGCGCGGCCTGTGGAACCTGTTCCTGCCGGAGGTGTCCGGCCTGACGAACGTCGAGTACGCCCAGCTCGCCGAGATCACCGGCTGGTCGATCCAGATGGCCCCCGAGGCCATCAACTGCGCCGCCCCCGACACCGGGAACATGGAGGTGCTGCACATGTTCGGCACCCCGGAGCAGAAGGCCACCTGGCTCGACCCGCTGATGGAGGGGCAGATCCGGTCGGCGTTCGCCATGACCGAGCCCGACGTCGCGTCCTCCGACGCCACCAACATCCAGACCAGCATCGTCCGCGACGGCGACGACTACGTCATCAACGGCCGCAAGTGGTGGATCACCGGGGCCTCCGACCCGCGCTGCAAGATCATGATCGTCATGGGCAAGACGGCGCCGGACGGCCCGACGTACAGCCAGCAGTCGATGGTGCTCGTGCCGCTGGACACCCCCGGCGTCGAGGTCGTCCGCGCGCTGCCGGTGTTCGGGTACCACGACCAGCACGGCCACTGCGAGATCCGCTTCACCGACGTCCGGGTGCCGGCGAGCAACCTCATCGCCGGCGAGGGCCAGGGCTTCCTCATCGCTCAGGCCCGCCTCGGACCCGGCCGCATCCACCACTGCATGCGCTCCATCGGGGTGGCCGAGCGGGCGCTCAAGCTCATGTGCGAGCGGGCGGCGTCGCGGGTGGCGTTCGGCAAGCCGCTGGCCTCACAGGGCGTCGTGCAGCAGCAGATCGCCGAGTCGCGGATGTCGATCGAGATGGTCCGGCTGCTCACCCTCAAGACCGCGCACCTGATCGACAAGCACGGTGCCAAGGGCGCCCGGAGCGAGATCGCGGCCATCAAGGTCATCGCCCCGCGGGTCGCGCTCGAGGTCATCGACCGCGCCATCCAGGTGCACGGCGGCGGCGGTGTGAGCGACGACTTCCCGCTCGCCCGCATGTACGCAGGCATGCGCACCCTGCGCATCGCGGACGGCCCGGACGAGGTCCACGTGCGCACGGTCGCCCGCCAGGAGCTCGGCCCGTACCTGGGCAAGAAGTCGACGGACGAGAAGATCGCCGAGCTGCTGAAGGAGGCGGAGTCCGCTCCCGCTGCCGGCGGCGGCGCGCACGGCGGCGGCGTCTAGGACGACCGGGAGCGGCTGCTCAGCGTCTGCTGAGCAGCCGCTTCTTGGCGGGCACCGGCGCAGGCGCGCCGACCAGCGCCGCCGCCAGCTCCGCCAGGGCCTGCCGCGCGGGTGACGACGGGGCGGCCTCGGCCAGCGTCCGGCCGACCGCGACGGCGCCGTCGACGGCCGCGACGTCCG
>JAODNQ010000094.1 GCA_025464695.1 Frankiales bacterium
ACCATGGGCCTGCGCTACGCCACCATCACCGGCGTCGCCCGCGACGACCTGCCCGACGGCGGCGCGTGGCTCTACGCCGAGACCGTGCGCCTGGTGCACGACGCCGTCCCCGGCGTCGGCGTCGAGCTGCTGATCCCGGACTTCGACCGCAAGCCCGACCAGCTCGCTGAGGTGTTCAGCGGCCGGCCAGAGGTGCTCGCCCACAACGTCGAGACCGTGCCGCGCATCTTCAAGCGGATCCGCCCCGGCTTCCGCTACGAGCGCTCGCTCGGCGTGATCACCGACGCCCGCGACGAGGGCCTGGTCACCAAGAGCAACCTCATCCTGGGCATGGGCGAGACGCGCGAGGAGGTGAGCGAGGCGCTGCAGGACCTGCACGACGCGGGCTGCGACCTCATCACCGTGACGCAGTACCTGCGTCCGTCCCCGCGGCACCACCCGGTCACGGACTGGATCAAGCCCGAGGTGTTCGTCGAGCTGGCCGAGGAGGCCACCGAGATCGGCTTCGCCGGCGTCATGAGCGGGCCGCTGGTGCGCTCGTCCTACCGCGCCGGACGGCTGTACCAGCAGGCACTCGAGCGGCGCGCCCTCCTCGGCTGACCGGCCCTGCTGCCCCTGGTCGAGACGCGCTCGTCCCCGCCCGTTGTCCGGTGCGTCACACGCCGGACACACCCGGCTGCCACCGTCGGCGTCGATCCCGACCGCACCCGGAGGCGCACCGTGCTGCAGACCCTCGTCGCCGTCCTGCTCCCGTCCGGCGGGCAGCTGCACGCCCGCCGCAACGCCTGGGCGGCCATGAGCGAGGGCGCGGTCCGCGCCCGCGCCACCCGTGACGCGGACGCCGCGATGGCCGAGGCCGTCGAGCGGGCCAACGCGCGCAGCGAGCCGGTGCGCGCCGCGCGGTAGCCGGCCCGGGGGCTAGGTTCCCCGCATGGCTGACCTCGTCTACTGGCCCGTCATCGGCGTGGCCCGCACCCTGTTCGCCGCCCTCGGCCTGGACTTCCGGATCACCGGCGCGGAGAACGTCCCGCGGACCGGGGGCGCGATCATGGCGCTCAACCACGTGGGCTACCTCGACTTCACCTTCGGCGGCCTCGCCGCGCAGCCCGCGGGCCGGCTCGTGCGCTTCATGGCCAAGAAGGAGGTCTTCGACCACCCCGTCAGCGGGCCGCTCATGCGGGGGATGAGGCACATCCCGGTCGACCGCACCGGCGCGGCCGCCGACAGCTTCGTCGCCGCGGTCGAGGCGGCTCGCCGGGGCGAGCTCGTCGGCGTCTTCCCCGAGGCCACCATCTCCGAGAGCTTCGAGCTGAAGGAGTTCAAGACCGGTGCGGTGAGGATGGCGCGGGAGGCCGGCGTGCCGCTGCTGCCGACCGTGCTCTGGGGCAGCCAGCGCGTCTGGACCAAGGGGCGCAGCAAGGACCTCACCCGCGGGACCCCGATCCGGATCGTGATCGGCGAGCCCTACGTCCCGGACCCCGCCCTCGACGCCGGAGCCGCCACCGCCGACCTCAAGGCGCGGATGCAGCTGCTGCTGGAGGAGGCCCGCGACACCTACCCCGGCGGCCCCCGCACTCCGGACGACACCTGGTGGCTGCCCGCCGCCTCCGGCGGCACCGCCCCGACCTTGGAGGAGGCCGAGGCGCGCTCCCGCGAGGAGCTCGCGGCGAAGGCCGCCCGCCGGGCCGCGCGCGAGGCCGGCCAGGACTCCTAGCCACCACGGCCCGAGGCGGGCCGCGCTGGGACGGCCGGCGGCGCGGCGGCACTCCTAGACTCCGCCCATGGTCTCCCTGCGCCGCAAGAAGGACGCTCCCGCCGTGAAGGGGGGCCGCCCGGCCGCCCCGAAGCAGCCCCGCGGAGCGCGCGCGAAGCAGATCGCCGCCGCCTTCACGGCGACCCGCAAGGCCGACCCGCGGATGCCCCTGCTGGTCGCGGCCGCCCTGCTCGCGCCGATCCTCGTCGCCCTCGTCGTCGGGCTCGTCCTCGGCGGGCTGCTCTACCTGCTCCCGCTGGGCATCCTCGTCGGCCTGCTGCTGGCCGTCACGGTCTTCGGCCAGCGGGTCCAGCGGACCGCGTACGGGCAGGTCGAGGGCCAGCTCGGCGCGGCCGCGGCGGTCCTGACGAACATGCGGGGCGACTGGCGCGTCACCCCCGCCGTCGGGTTCACCCGGGAGCAGGACCTGGTCCACCGCGTCGTCGGGCGGCCCGGCATCGTGCTGGTGGCCGAGGGCTCGGCGTCGCGCACCCGCGGGCTGATCGTGAACGAGAAGAAGCGGCTCGCCCGCTTCGTCGGCACCACCCCCGTCTACGACGTGAGCGTCGGCGAGGGCGAGGGCCAGCTGACCCTGCGCGGGCTCGAGAAGCACTTCATCAAGCTGCCGCGCAACATCACCCCGAAGGAGGTCAACGTCCTGGACCGCAAGCTCAAGGCGATGGCCCCGCCGCTGCCGGCGCCGAAGGGTCCCGTGCCGACGCGCGTGCCCCGCGGCAAGGGCCGCTGAGCCGGGACCGAGGACCTAGCGGACGTTGAGCACGACCGTGCCCGCCGCGCGGTCGTGCAGCCCGCGGCCGTCGCGGTCGCTGATCAGGGCCGGGACCAGCGGGACGAGCAGGGCGGTGCGCAGGCCGGCCGACCGCAGGTCGAGCCGGGCGCCGTCCAGCCGGGCCACGCGCAGGCCCAGCAGCCGCATGCCGGGCGTCTGGGCCGCGAGCAGCAGCCCGAGCAGGTAGACGACGACGAGCACCACGACCGGCAGCAGGCCGACCGAGAGGTCGAGCTGACCCTCGACCTGGACCGGGTCGAGCAGACGGGCGACCAGCCCGCAGGAGATCGCGTCGACGGCGAAGGCCAGCGAGCGACGGCCGGAGCTGGCGACCGAGCCGGGGCCCTCCGCCGGCAGGCCGAGCCGGGCGCCACGGACCGGCTCCTCGTACCCTCGCGCGTCGGCCTCCACGAGGCGAGGCTAACGTCGGAGGCCGCTGCGCGCTCCCCCGGCACCACCCTGCCCAGGACCGCGTGTGACACGGCTGAAACACTCGGGACACCTCGGGGTCACAGCCTCCCGCTAGGTTCCCTGGGGAACGCGCACCCTGCGCCCCTGCCCCACCCCTTACTCGGAGGACGTCCTTGTTCACCAGCCCATCTGAGGTCCTGAGCTACATCAAGGACGAGGGCGTCGAGATGGTCGACGTCCGCTTCTGCGACCTGCCCGGCGTGATGCAGCACTTCACCGTGCCGGCGGGCTCGTTCGGCGAGGACGTCTTCACCGACGGGCTGGGCTTCGACGGCTCCTCGATCCGCGGGTTCCAGGAGATCCACGAGTCGGACATGCTGCTGCTGCCGGACCCGACCACGGCGCGCCTCGACCCGTTCCGCACCCGCAAGACGCTGATCATCAACTTCTTCATCCACGACCCGCTGACGCTCGAGGCGTACTCGCGCGACCCGCGCAACATCGCGAAGAAGGCCGAGGCCTACCTCAAGGGCACCGGCATCGCCGACACCGCCTTCTTCGGCGCCGAGGCCGAGTTCCACATCTTCGACTCGATCCAGTACG
>JAODNQ010000126.1 GCA_025464695.1 Frankiales bacterium
GAGGCGCCCGCGACCGCGACGGCACCGGCAGGCACGCCGGTCCCGGTGACCGTCCCGGCCCCGCTCGGCCCCCCGACCGTGCCCGTCGCCGCGGCCCCTCCCGCG
This sequence comes from Frankiales bacterium, assembly GCA_025464695.1. Next base: position 106 of record JAODNQ010000126.1, read on the forward strand.
CCGCTCGGTCCCTCGGCCGCTCCGGTCCCCGCCCGGGCCGCCGTGCCGGTCCGCCTGAGCGCCCTCAACGCGCGGCAGGTGGTGAACGGCAACGGTCCGGTCGAGCGCAACCTCAGCGTCGGCGGGTCCCGCTCCCGCGACGGCAGGGTGATCAGCGTCGGCGGCAAGCGCTTCGCTGACGGCCTGGGCGTCCACACCTCGTCCGCGCTGACCTACGGCCTCGACGGCGCCGTCCGGACCTTCACGGCCACCATCGGCGTCGACGACGAGGTCGGTGCGCGCGGCTCGGTCGTGTTCGAGGTGTACGCCGACGGAGCCCTGCGCTACCGCAGCCCCCGCTTGACCGGGCGCTCCGCCGCCCGCGCCGTCACAGTGCCGCTCCTCGGGGCCCACACGCTCCGGCTCGTCGTGCGGGACGGCGGCGACGGTGCAGCCGCCGACCACGCCGACTGGGCCGCCGCGCGCCTGGTCCGCTGAGCCGGGCAGCTCGCTCAGCGAGGCGCTGCCGCAGGACGCCCCCAGCACGTACGTTCAGTCCCGCCGGTCACGTGTCGAGGACGACAGAGGCCGAGTGGCCGGACACGTGGAGGACGTCGTGAGGGCACGAGCAGGGCAGGTGCGGCCGTGCGGCGGTGCCCCTCGTGGCGCCTCGTCCCGGAACAGGACGTGAGGTGGCGGTGACCGCGACGGGCGGACCTCGGCGCATGGTCGCGGTCTCGCACACCGGCCAGCACTCGGGCGCCGAACGCGTCCTGTCCCGGTTGCTGCGGACGGCCGTCGACGACGGCTGGGACGTCTCCTGCCTGGTCCCTCAGGGACCGCTCGTCCAGGTGCTGCGCGAGGCCGGCGTGCGCACCGTGCTCGTGCCGGCCCTCAGCCTCGGCGGCGGCCCCAAGGCGCTCGCTGCGACGGCGGCGCTGCTGCGCGGCACGCGCGCCGCCGCGGTCCTGCGCCGAGAGGCGAAGAACGCCGACTGCGTGGTCGTCAACGGGCTGCTGGGCCTTCCCGCGGCCCGTCTCGCCCGGCTGACCGCCCCGGTCGTCTGGCTCGTGCACGACATCGTCCGCCGGCCGGTGCGGCGCGCCGTGCTGCGCGCCGTGGCCCCCGCCGTCGACCTGGCGGTGACGGTGTCGGAGGCCGCCGCCGAGCCGTTGCGGGGCACGGGGCTCGCGATCCGGGTCGTGCACAACGGCACCACCTGGCCCGTCGCCCCCGTGCGGGAGCCCGGGCCGGAGCCTCCGGTCATCGGCTGCCTGGGCCTGCTGACCCACTGGAAGGGACAGCACGTCCTGCTCGAGGCCGCCGCCGGGCTCCCCCCGGACGTGCGCGTCGAGCTGGTCGGCGGCATCTTCCCGAAGGACGGCGAGTACGCCCGGCAGCTCGTCGACCGCGCGTCGCGCCCAGACCTGCAGGGCCGGGTCACCCTCGTCGGGCAGGTCGACGACGTGCACGAGCGGCTGCGCTCGTGGACCGTCCTGGTCAGCCCCAGCGTCGAGCCCGACCCGGCTCCCCTCGCTGTGCTCGAGGGCATGAGCGTCGGGCTGCCCGTCGTCGCCACCGACCACGGGGGCCCGCGCGAGTACCTCGGAGAGGCCGGGCTGCTCGTGCGGCCCGACGACCCCGGAGCGCTCCGGGACGCGCTCCTCGGGCTGCTCGCCGACCCCGCGCTGCGCGCTCGTTGTGGTCTCGAGGGCCGCGCCCGGGTCGAGCGGCACTACCAGGGTCCCGAGCGGCTGCAGGAGCTGCTCGGCGTGGTCAGCTCCGCGGGACGACGCGTCGCCGCGGGCCGCGTGCGGTGACGGCCGTCCGGCTGGAGACGGGGCGCCCGCTCCGCGTGCTGTTCGTCAACGAGAACATCGGTGGCCACGCGACCGTCCACGCGAACCTCGCCCGCAGCCTCGCGGGACGGGACGACGTCGTCCCGGAGTTCCTGCACGTTCCCGACCCTGGCCTGCCCGGGCGGCTGGCCCGGCTGCCGCTGCCGGTCCTCGGCCCGCTGGACCTCGACCTGCAGCCGCTGCGCGCGCAGCTGGCCCGGTCCGCGGCGACCCGCCGGCTGCTCGGCCGGCGGCTGGCACGCGGAGGAGTGGACGCCGTCCACCTCTACACCCAGCAGACGGGCCTGCTCTCCGCGCAGCACCTGCGGTCGGTGCCGACCGTCGTCTCGACCGACAGCACCGCGGAGCTCAACGCCTACCGGCTGCCGTACCGGGCCCCCACCCGCTTCACCCCCTGGGGGGTGCGCGTCGCCCTCCCGTTGGAGCGGCGGGTGCTCGACGCCGCCCGCCACGTCGTGGCCAACAGCGCGCTGGTCGCCGCGTCGCTCCAGGCGTGCCACGGGCTGCAGGAGGACCGGCTGACCACGCTGGCCTTCGGCGTCTCGCTGCCACCGCCTCCCGAGGACCGTCCCGACCGCCGCCCGACCATCGCCTTCATCGGCCACCAGCTCGAGCGCAAGGGCGGCCGGCGCCTGCTGCGGCTGCACCAGGAGCACCTGCGCGACCGGTGCGACCTGCTCCTCGTGACGACCGAGCACGTCGACCCGCTGCCGGGCGTGCGCGTCGTGCCGGACCTGCGGGGCGGCAGCGACGCGCTCTGGCCCGTCCTCGCGAGTGCCGACCTGTTCTGCTTCCCGAGCACGATCGACCAGGCCCCGAACGCCGTGCTCGAGGCGCAGGCGGCGGGCCTGCCCGTGGTGGCCCACCCCGTGGGTGCGGTCGCCGAGATGGTCGTCGACGGCGTCACCGGGCTGCTGGTCCCGCCCGACGACGACGCCGCCCTTCTGGGCGCGCTGCGCCACTTCCTGGACGACCCCGTGGCGCGCCGCGAGGCCGGCCGTCGGGCGCGGCTGCACGTCGAGGCGGAGTACGACATGGACGTCGCCGTCGACCGGCTGCTCGCGGTCGTGCGTCGAGCGGTCGAGGGGAGTCTCGCGGTCCCTCCGCGGACGAGTCGGGCCGGCGCGTGACCGCCCGTTCCGCGGTCACGTCCACGGCCGCGCACGCCCGGTCGACGACCCGCGCGGCCGCTGACTTCGTGAGGGGTCGCAGCACCGTCGAGGGCGCCGTGGTGCTCGCTTACCACGACGTCGTCGCGGACGACGTCGTGCCGGGCGACTACGGGGTGACGCGCGGCCGGTTCCGCACTCACCTGCGCGTCCTGGAGCGGCTCGGGCTGGAGGTGGTGCCCCTGCAGGTGCTCGCGGAGCGGGTGCGGGCGGGTACGCCACTGCGGGGCCTGGCGACGGTGGCCTTCGACGACGCTCTCGTCGGCGTGCACCGCCACGCCCTCCCGGAGCTCGCCGGCCGGGGCTGGCCCTCGACCCTGCACCCCGTGGTGGGCGCGCTGGGCGTCGACCCGCCCTGGTGGCCCGGGAGCCAGCGGACGATGACGCTGCGGGAGCTGCAGGAGGCAGTCCGCGAGGGCGTCGAGGTCGGGGCGCACGGCACGACCCATGCCTGCCTGCCCTGCCTGGCGGACGCGCCGCTGCGCGAGGAGCTGCACGTGGGGAGGCAGTCCCTGCAGGAGCTGACCGGCCGGCCTGTGACCGAGCTCGCGTACCCGTACGGGCACCACGACGCCCGGGTCCGCGACGCCGCGCACGAGGCCGGCTACCGGACGGGCTGGTCCTTCAGCAACGGGAGGGTCCTGTCGGCCGACGACCCGTGGGCCCTGCGGCGCCTCACGATGCACCAGGGCGTGAGCGGCCCGCGGCTGGCCGAGCAGCTCGCCCGGACCGCGGCGGCGTGGGGCAGAGCCGCCGCGCAGCAGCACCCGCACGTGACGATCCCGACACAAGACCGGACAAGCCGGGCGGCGGACCGTTCGCGCCCCTGAGATTGCTCCGAACAGCCCTCCTGAACACCCGTACAGGGGTACAAGATGAGTGTCGGCGCCCCCGCGCCTCATGACCCTGCCCTCCAGGAGCACGCATGTCCGCACGGCCCTCCTCCACGTCCCGCCGCGCGTGGGCACTCGTGGGTGCGCTCGCGGTCGTCAGCGGCCTGCTGCTGACCGCCTCGACGTCGACCGCCCAGGCAGCCGCCGGCGACGTCGGGACCCCCGGTCCCTCGACGAGCGGGGCCGGCAAGGGCCCGACCGGCGAGAAGCCCGAGAGCAAGCTCTGGTTCAACGACGGCCGCTGGTGGGCGTCGATGTTCGACGCCTCCTCGCAGACCTGGCACATCGCGGTCCAGGACCGGACCACCTCGGCCTGGTCGCTGACGCCCACCCGGATCGACGACCGTCCGGACAGCCGTGCGGACACCGCCTGGCTGAACGGCAAGCTCTACGTCGCCTCCCACGTGAAGGCCGCCAGCAGCGCGGAGAACGCGGCGGGCCAGCCGGCTCGCGTCTACCGCTACTCGTACACGGCCGCGGGCGGCTACACCCTCGACCAGGGCTTCCCCGTCGCGGTCAACGACGTCTCGAGCGAGACGCTCGTGTTCGACCGGGACAGCGCCGGTCGGTTGTGGACGACGTGGACGCAGGGGAGTTCCGTCTATGTCAACGCCACCGTCACTCCGGGGAACGACACCGTGTGGGGCACCCCCTTCGTCCTGCCGGCGACCGGCGGGACCGGCCTCGCGTCCGACGACATCTCCACCCTCGTGGAGTACGCGGGCAAGATCGGTGTCCTGTGGAGCAGCCAGCCCGACGGCGCCGTCCGCTTCGCGCCGCACCTGCCCGGAGACCCGGTCGGCACGTGGGGCAGCAGCGTCGCGATCACGGTGCCCGGCGCCGGGCAGGCCGACGACCACCTGAACATCAAGTCCTTGCAGGGCGACGCCACGGGCCGCGTCTTCGTCGTCATCAAGACCAGCCTCGACGCCAACGGCCCCAGCGCGCCGTCGATCGTGGTCCTGGCCCGGTCGGCCGCCGGCGAGTGGACCCGCGCGACCTTCGGCACCAACGCGGACTGCCACACGCGGCCCGTGCTGCTGCTCGACTCCACCAACCAGCTGCTGCACGTCTACGCGACCGCTCCCGACAGCGGCTGCGCCTACACGGGCAGTGCCGGCAGCATCTTCGAGAAGACCTCGCCGCTCAGCGCCCTGTCGCTGGCACCGGGCCGCGGGACGCCGGTGATGCGCGACACGACGTCCGCGAACCTCAACAACGTCACGGCGTCGAAGCAGACGGTCAGCTCCATCACCGGCATCTCCCTGCTGGCGAGCGACGACGTCGCGCAGCGCTACTGGTCGTCGTACCAGCCGATCACCGCCCCGGCTCCTGCGCCGTCGCCGAGCACCACCCCGTCGCCGACCACCTCACCCACCCCGGCTCCGGCCACGGAGACGGTGTTGCTCGAGCCGGCGGCCGACGGGCAGGTCCTCAGCGCCTCGCCGGACACGAACTACGGCAAGGATGCTGCGCTCACGGTCGACTCCGGTCCTGACGTCGTCTCCTACATCCGCTTCGACGCTCGGGCCTACGCGGGCCGCAAGCTCCGGGGCGCGACCCTTCGCCTGCACGTCGGAGCCAACGCCTCCGCGGGCAACCAGGCCGTCAAGTTCGTCGCCGACGACGTGTGGAAGGAGGCGCTCATGACGTGGCGCGATGCACCGGCCCGCGGCGCGACCCTCGCGACGCTGGGTGCGACCCAGGCGAACACCACCTACGCCCTGACGCTGCCGGTCTCGACCGTCCAAGGCGAGCTCGGCGGCAAGCTCTCGGTCGGTCTGGACACCACCAGCACCGACGGCCTCATCCTGACCAGCCGGGAGACCGGCACGCCTCCCGAGCTCGTGCTGGTGATGGACCGCTAGCTGTCCCGACCTGACCGTCACCGGCCGCGCCTCGTCCCGAGGCGCGGCCGGTCACGTGTCCGGGGTCCCGTGGCCTCGTCGACCGGGCGTCCGTCGCTGGTCAGTCCACCGCGGTCGGGGGCTGCTCGGACGGCGTCCCCGGCGCGTGAGAGAGGTCGTGCACCTCCCGGTAGAACGCGTTGGTCGCCCGCAGCTCCTCGGGCGTGCCCTCGGCCTCGGTGCGCCCGTCGACCATGACCACGACCCGGTCGCAGACGTTCAGGGTCGACAGCCGGTGCGCTACCAGGACCAGCGCGGTGGTGCCCTTGAGCGCCGCGAGGGTCTCCTGCACCAGGCTCTCGGACCGGACGTCGAGCGCGCTGGTGGCCTCGTCCAGGACGAGGACGTCGGGCTCTCCGGCCAGGGCGCGGGCCAGGCAGAGCCGCTGACGCTGTCCGCCGGACACCGCAGCGGCGCGCTGCCCCACGACGGTGTCGTACCCGTCCGGCCACGACATCACGTCGTCGTGGACGTGCGCCCGCCGGGCGGCCGTCTCCACGGCGGCGTCGGACAGGTCCGTCCGGTAGAAGCGGATGTTGTCCGAGACCGTGCCGTGGATCAACGTCGGGGACTGCGGCACGTGCGCCACGCGAGCCTGCCAGTCCGCCCGTCGGAAGGTGCGGGCGTCCCTGCCGTTGACGAGCAGCGCCCCCTGCTCGGGATCTCGCAGACGCAGCAGCAGCTGGACGACGGTCGACTTGCCCGCACCGGACGGCCCGACGACACCGATCGCCTCACCGCGTCGCACCTCCAGCTGCACGCCGCGCAGCGTGGGCTCGTCCCCGTAGGAGAAGGTCACGTCCTGCAGCGCCAGCCGGTCGACCCGGGGGAGCGGTTCGGCGCCGTCCTGCCGCGGGTTCTCCTGGTAGCGGGTGATGGCCGCGCCGAGGCGGTCGACGAAGGGGAGCACCTCGTCGACGTTCGCGATCCCGGACTGCAGCTGCTGGGCGAAGCCGAGCGCCCGGATGAGGATCAGCACGATGCCGCCCAGGCTGGCGATGCTGCCAGCACCGGCGTAGGAGACGACTACCAGGGCGAGCACGAGCAGCAGCAGCGCGACGCTCTGGAACAGCGCAGGGGTCGCCGCGGACAGGAAACGGGTCCGCAGGAGCGGACCCCTGACCGCGTCCACGGAGCGGTAGAAGGTGCGGCGGTAGGCCGGAGTGGCGCCGTAGACCTGCACCTCCTCGGCCAGCAGGACCACCTCCTGCACCCCCTGCGAGTACGCCAGGTTCTCCGCGCTCAGCTTGGTGGCGGAGGCCCGCAGGCGGCGGGCCACCGGTCGCAGCAGCAGGAACAGCCCGGCGGAGGCGACGATCAGTACCAGAGCGGTACCAACGCTCAGCGTGAAGGCTGAGACCACCAGGGTCGCGAACAGCAGGCCGCCGCTGACGGCGCTGCCCAGCGCGATGATGGCCGAGCTCGTGCTGTTGACGTGCGTGACCATCAGTGATTGGAAGTGCCCGTCGCGCTCGGCGGCCTGGACCTCCCAGGTGGTGCCCGTGTAGGCGTCGAAGAGCCGTCGCCGCAGCTCGGCCGTGGCGGTGGCCCCCATGGCGGCCGGGAGGTAGGCCAGCATCAGCTGTAATCCGGCCCGGACCAGGCACAGGGCGACGGCGACGCCGAACAGCACCGACAGGTCCGCCGTCAGGGGGAAGGGCCCCAGGTGCACGGAGATGCGGCGCTCGCTCACGGACAGGGCCGCGGCGCTCGCCGCGATGAGGGCGAGCAGGGTCGCCTCGGCGAGGCCCGCCAGCACTGCCGTCACGGCCAGCGCGGCGAGGCGGCCGCGGAAGTCCTGGACGAGGGGGCGCAGGCGCGACCAGGCCCGCCGGCCGGCGACGAGCTCGGGGAGGGGGACGCGGGGAAGGGCGGCGGGCAAGAGGCTCCTCGAGGCGGAGACGGCCGCGGCGCCCGCGGTCGTCGCGGGCAGACGCTATCCCGGGGCGGACGCGCCGCGCCGTACCGTGAGGCCGTGCAGCTGCTGCCGGCCCTGGCCGGCGTGACCCGTGTCCTCGAACTGGGTGCCGTCGACGACCGGCTGCGGCAGGCCGCCGGGCAGGCGGGCGTCGAGCGGTACCTCGGCCTGGTCGCTCCGGCCCGGCTGGCGTCGCTGCGTGCGACGGCTCCTGAGGCGGCCTGTCGGTACCACCCGCTGACGGTGCGTACCGCCCTGGCCCACGACACCGACCTCCTGGTCCTACGGCCCCCGCTCGTGCCCCTGCTCTGGCGGGCAGCGGACCTCCAGGGGACCCGGTACGTGGCGGTGCCCGTCGGCGCCCGGCACTCCGTGGAGGCGGGCCTTGCGGGCGCCGTGGGGCGCGGAGTGCGACGGCTGCGTCTGCTCGGCCGCTACGACCTCGGCGACGAGCGCGTCGACGCCTTCGAGGTCCTGCGCCGCCCCGCTCCCGGGACACGTCGGTACCTCTCGCCCGTGCTGGGCGTCTCGGGGCTGTTCACGCGTCTGGCCGAGCTCGGGGTGCAGCACGCGGTGCTGCGCTGGTTCGAGGACCTGCCGGAGCTGGCCCCGGGCGAGGACCTCGACCTGCTCGTCGCCGACGCCGACCTCGACCGGGTGCACGCGCTGCTCGCCGAGGAGCCGGGCACGGTGCCCGTCGACGTGTACAGCGTGACCGGCCTTCCCGGCTCGGACTTCCGCGGGATGGCGTACTACCCCCCTGACCTCGCCAGGCAGCTCCTCTCGCGCGCGGTCGTGCACCCGAGCGGCGCCAAGGTGCCGTGCCCCGAGGACCACCTGCTCTCCCTGGCCCACCACGCGGTGTACCACAAGGGCAGCCGCTCCGGCCTCCCCGCGCACGAGGGCGAGCCAGCCTTCCCGGATCGCGACCACGACTACGACGCCGTGCTTCAGGAGCTGGCAGGCCGCACGGGTGTCACGCTGCCGCGGACCCTGTCCGGGCTGGACGCGCATCTCGCCGAGCGCGGCTGGCGGCCTCCGGGCGACGCACTGCGGCGCCTGGCTGCCGACGACCCGTGGGTCGCCACGCTGGCCCCGGCGCCCGCGGGCGGAGGCGAGCCGCCAGAGCCCGTCGTCTTCCTCCTGCGGGAGCGCGCCGCGGAGGTGCTCGGCACCGAGGAGCTCGTGCGCCTGCTGGGTCGCTACGGGTTCGAGACGCTGCGCGTCCAGCCGCTGGACGCTGAGGCCTCCCGCCGCTGCGCCGCCCGCCTGCGCGGCGGCAACTGGGGGCGTGGTCCCTTCGCGGTCAGCGGCGGGCCGCCCGTCGAGGCGCTGGTGTGCGTCCACTACGGACCGCGGCCGCTGCCCCAGGCCGAGCAGGTCCGCTACCCGCGGGTGACCAACGCCGACGTCCTGGAGGCCAAGCGGGCCGTGCGGGCCCTCGTCGAGGAGCGCATCTCTCCGGAGCTGCGGTTCAACGCCCTCCACTCCTCCGACGACGCCGAGGACGCCTGGGAGTACGTCGAGACCGCCCTGCCAGGCCACGCCGACGACCTGCGCGCCGAGGTCGAGGAGCGCCGGCGGGCCTACCGCACACCATCCCCCGTGCTTCAGGTGCTCAGCACAGGGCGCCGCGCCAAGGTCGAGCTCGTCCCGGGGCCGGACGGGCCGGTCGTCCGCAAGACCTTCACCCCCGGGTCGGCGCGCCACCTCGGACGCGAGCTGGAGGCCCGGGTCGTCCTCGGCGACCTGCCAGCCGTCCCGCCCGTGCTCGGCGCTGGCGAGACGTGGTTCACCAGCCCGTACTACGACGACCTCCTGCGCCCCTACCGGGAGCAGGGCCGGCTGCTGCCGCTCGCCGTCGTCCGGCAGATGGTCGACGTCCTGCGCGAGGTCCACGAGCGGGGCTACGACCTGCTGGACGCGAAGCCCGACAACTTCCTGCTCGACCGGCACGAGGGCCTCAAGGTCGTCGACTTCGAGTTCCTGCACCGCTACGAGGGCGACCCCCCGCCGTTCCCGGTCAGCGCGTCCTTCGCCGGCCTGTCGGAGGCGGAGGCGGAGGGGGTCGACGTCCCCGTCACCGACCGGGACCACGACTTCCGCTGGCGCAGGTGGACCGGGTTGCCGCTGTCCAGCCTGCTCGAGGAGCAGGAGCCCCGCCAGCGCCTGCGCCGCGGGCTGTACCGGCTGTCGCCCGCTGTCCGGCACTCACCGGCGCGCCGTGCCCTGGCCCGGCTGCGGACGCCGCTGGCAGACACCCGGAGCCTGCTCGCCGGCAGCTACAGCCGGCTGACCGCGGCGCGGTCCGCGCCTGTGCTGGACCGGCTGACCGGCGGTGCGCGCGCAGGCGTCCATGACGACGGGGGGCCGCGGTGAGCATCGGCAACCCCGAGGTGACGGTGGTCGTGCCCGTGGCCGGCGACCGGGGGCAGCTGGCCGGCACGTTGGCGGCGCTACTGCGGCAGGAGCACGCGTCGTTCGAGGTCGTCGTCGTCGACAACGGCGACAACGACCTGAGCCCAGTCGTGGCCGACCTGAGGCACGCGTCGGACCCGACAGGACGGGTCCGCCTCGTCCGCGAGCCGCGTCCGGGCTCGTACGCGGCGCGCAACGCGGGCGTCCTCGCAGGACGCGGCGCAGTCCTCGCCTTCACCGACGCCGACTGCCGCCCCCGCCCCGACTGGTTGACCAGGGGGACGGCAGCGCTGGCCGCGGCGGACGGGCCGGCATTCGTGGGCGGCCGGGTCGCCATGGTCCGGGAGTCGCGTCGCCGCCCGACCGCGCCTGAGTTGTACGAGCTGGTCACGGCCTTCCCCCAGGCCGCCTACGTGGCGCAGGGCTTTGCCGTCACGGCCAACCTGCTCGTGCCGCGGGACGTGTTCGACGGGGTGGGGCCCTTCGACAGCACCCTTCGCAGTGGCGGGGACCGCGACTGGGGGCTGCGGGCGACGGCAGCCGGCGTGTCCGGGCAGTACGGCGACGACGTCGTCGTCGAGCACCCGTGTCGCAGCAGCCTGCGGGAGCTGCACCGCAAGACGGTCCGCACGACGACAGGCCACGACGCCATGCGCCGTGCGCGCGGACTGCCCCCGCTCGACCGCGCCGAGCTGGGACACCTCCTGCGGCCCGGCGTCCGACGGACCCTGCGCCAGGCCCGGGCGCTGACCGGGACGCTGGACGGGCTCCGGTTCGCCGGGGTGGCGGCGTACGTGCACGCGGTCGAGGTCGGCACCCGCCTCGCCCTCGCCCGCCGCCGCTGACCGCCGGCCCCGAGGACGGCCCTCCGCTCAGTCGCTCCTGGGACCGTCCGCGCAGTCGGCGACGAGGGCCTCGACCGTCGGATCGCGCCGTCCCGCGCGCCGCGTGACCTGGGTGGCGGCGAAGGCGAACCGGACCGCGACGTCGGGGCGGCCCACGGCGAGCGTGCCCGCTGTGGCCAGCCGCAGCGCGGCCAGCAGGGCGGGGCGCACGGGCGCGACGTCGCTGGCCCGGACGACGCGGGCGACGAGCGGGTGCAGCGGCTCGGGCAGCCGGCGGTCGTCGAAGGGAGTCCCGGCGTCGTGCACGAGGTGGAGGGCCCGCTGTCCGCGGCCCTGGCGCTCGCTCTCCCGCAGCATCCCCGCCCAGTCGCGCTGGTGCAGGTGCACGGCTGCAGCGGCCGGCTCGTACTGGGCGACCAGTCCGGCGGCGCGAGCCACCCGGCCGAAGTGCTGGTCCTCGTGCGCCAGCCGGGGGTACCGCAGCAGCTGCGGGCCCAGGGCCAGGTAGTCGGTCCGCCGCACGCTGAGGTTGCCGCCCCAGAGCTGCCCGAGGATGCAGCCCGGGTCGTCGGAGTAGTCGGCCACGGTGTCGGCGTAGTTGCGGGCGTAGACCCGGCCTGCCAGCGCGTCGACCCGCGCGGCGTCGTCGTCCTCGACCGGCATCGCGCCCACCACCACGAGGTGGTCGGCGGTGCGGTGCCGGTCGAGGTGCCGGGCGAGCAGTCCGGGCTCGGCGCGGACGTCGTCGTCCAGCAGGACGAGGACGTCCCCCGTCGCCGCCTCCGCTCCTGCCAGCTTCGCCCGCGCCGTCCCCCGGCTCGGGTCCAGCACCAGCTGCCGCAGCTGCGGGTGCTCCACGGCCAGCTCGCTGAGCAGGCGCTCGGCCTCGGGGTCCTGCCCGTCCACCACCACCACGACCTCCGCGCCCGTCGGGTCGAGCAGCAGGGGGGTGAGGACCTCGGGCAGCCGCTCGGCCCGCCCGTGGGTGGGCATCACCACGCTGACCGTGAGCGTCATGGTCGGCGACTCGCGTCCGACGTCGCCCTGCCCAGCAGCTCGTCCGCGGCCGCGCTGACCTGTGCCCGGAAGCGGGCCGGCGAGAAGGTCTCGGCGTGCTGGCGGACCTCGGCGGGGTCGAAGCCGTCGACGGGGAAGGTCCTCAGCTGCTCGGCCAGGACGGCGACCGGGTCGCTGCCCGGCGGCTCGTCGTACAGCACGCCGGTGCGGCCCGGCAGGACGGTGTCGAGCGCGCCGCCGGCACGGAGCGCGAGCACGGGCGCGCCGCACGCCTGGGCCTCGACCGGGACGATCCCGAAGTCCTCCTCGCCGGGCAACACCAGGGCACGGCAGCGCCGGTAGAGGTCGCGCAGCTCCTCGTCGCTGACCCGGCCGAGCATCCGGACGTACTGGCCGCCTGCCGCCCGCACCTGCTCGGCAGAGCGACCTGTGCCGGCAACCACCAGGTCCACCCCGGCCGCGGCCGCCGCTGCAGCAGCGACCTCCGGTCGCTTGTAGGGCACCAGCCGGCCCGCGAGCAGGAAGAACGGCTCACGCGGCACTGCGGGGTCGGGGCTGTAGTACGAGACGTCGACCGGCGGGCACACCACCTGCGCGGGTCGCCGCCACCACCGATCGATGCGCTCGGCGACGGCGTGGGAGTTGGCCAGCAGCAGCCCGACCCGCTCGGCGGCCTGGCGGTCGGCCCGGCGCTGGCTGGCGGCGAACAGCGCGAGGGCCGCGGCGCCTCCCGGCCCGGCCTCGCCGGCGCGCATGGTCGGCTCCCACACCCAGCGGGCGGGGCTGTGCACGTACGACAGCAGGGGGACCCCCGACGGCGGCCGGACGCGGTTGGCGAAGGCGTGGTGGCTGGCCACCACCAGGTCGTAGCCCCGGAGGTCGAAACGGGCCATCGCGAGGGGGAGCAGCGGGAGCAGGTGCGCGTACCGGCCACCGCCGCGGTACAGGGCCTGCAGCCGACTGGTCCGGACCTGGTCGGCCCGGATGTGCGGCGGCAGGGCGTCGGGGTCGCTGACCGGCACGAGGACGTCGGCCTGCGGCCAGAGCCGCACGAGCTCCTCGACCACCCTCTCCGAGCCGGCGTACTCGGTGAAGCGCTCGTGGACGACGGCGACGCGGAGGGTCACAAGTCCCGGTCCACGCTCGGCCGTCGTCGGCGGCCGTCGACGACCAGCAGGGCGGCCGGGGCTGCACCGCCGTACCCGAGGACGCGCACGGCCTCCTCGAGCCCGGGCTGCCGGACCAGGCGCGCGTCCACCACGAGGGCGCACACGCCCGGCGCCCGCTCAGCTTCCTCGAACAGCTGGGGGTCGTCCCAGGAGGCCAGGACCTGGACCCGGCCGGGGGAGCCCTCCCCGAGAGCCCTCCCGACGCCTGCCCGAGCCGACGCACCTGCCTCGACCGCAGTCTGCACCGCCTCCGCGCCCTCCACAGCAGCAGGGGACGGGTCCAGCGCGGCGAGGCGGACAGGTCCGCCGTCGGCGAGCCCCCGGAGCATCCGTGCGGCCGCGACCGTCTCGTCCGGGCCGTTGTGGTTGGCGCCCACGCGCAGGACCGGCAGCCCCGTCCACGCGGTCAGCGCGGGCACCGGGTCGCGCCCCTCCAGCCCCTTGCGGCGCGCAGCCAGCAAGGCCGCGACCTCGGCGGCCAGCACGAGCGTGACGAGGAAGGCGAGGACGCCGTCGCGCGCCGCGTCCGGCGTGCGCACGGCAGACCCTGGGCCCGTCGGTCGACGGACGACGTCGAGGCGCGCGGGACGGGCAGCAAGGCGTTCACCACGAGCCTCGAGCGCCCGCTGTTGACGGTCCAGGAGCGCCTGCCGGGCGGCGTCGTCGCCACCGACCGAGCGCAGCCCGCTGGCGACGGCTGCCAGCTCCGTCTGCAGCGGGGCCAGGTCGCGGTCGCGCGCCGCGTCCTGGTCCCGCGTCGCGGCGAGCGCCATCGCGTCACCGACAGCGCTGGCAAGACGTACGGCCCGCACCGCCGTCGGCTGCTGCACCGTGACCGTCAGCTGGCCCTTCGAGGGGGACGACACGTCCAGGTGGCCGCGCAGCTCGCCGTCGGTGAGCGGGCGTCCTGCCCGCCGCGCGACATCGGCCACGACCCGCGGGTCGTTGACGATCTGCGCGTAGAACACGCTGAGGCGCTCGACCTCCGCGTCCTGGTCCGAGCCGTTGACGTCACCCGCGACCAGGAACAGGTCGGCGTCGACGGTGTACACGGGCTCCTGCGCCAACCGCGCCCCCAGGACGAGGCCCCCGACGAGGAGCGCGGCGAGCAGCACCCACCACTTCCGTCGCCAGATCGCGTGCAGATGAGTCCCGGTGTCCACTTGCAGATGTTGTCAGACGTCGGGGGCGACCGCCGAAGCCCTACCATCCGGAGCTCGCGAACGGGTGCGACGGACCAGGGACGGGGAGCCGGTGCAGGGCGACGTCGTGGGTGCGGTGGCCGTCGGGATCCTCGCGCTGCACGTGGTCGTGCTGGGCGGCCTCTGGGTCGTGCGCCGGCCGCAGCGCGGGGTGCTGCTGCTGGCCGCTCTCGCCCCCTTCGACGGCGTGCTGCTGATCGTCCCGCACCCCGGGCTGGTCGAGGGCTGGAAGGAGGGCCTGGTCCTCGCGACGGTCGCCGCCGCGCTGCTCGCGCCTGCACCGCACCGGCGTCCGCTCCCCGGATGGGTGCCCGCGCTGACCGGCCTGGTCCTGGTGGGACTCGTGTCAGCTGTGGTCGTCGGCGGCGTGCAGGGGCTGCTGGGCCTGAAGATCGACTTCTTCTACCTGCTGCTGCTGCCGGCGCTGTGGCGCTGCCCCTTCACCCGCGGCGACCGCGACCGCCTCGTCACCGTGCTCATGACGACTGGGGCGGTCGCCTCCGTGGTGGGGCTCGCGCAGCAGGTGGTCGGCCAGGAGGCCCTCAACCAGCTGGGCTACGAGTACAACACCACGATCCGCACCGCGGACGGCCTGCTGCGCTCGTTCTCGACCTTCAACCAGCCGTTCCCGTTCGGGCTGTACGTGATGCTGGTCCTGCTGGTGGGTCTGCCGGTCGCGCTGGGCGACCCCGGACGCCGCCGCAACCGGCTGTTCCTGGCGCTCGTCCCGGTGCTCGTCCTCGGCATGCTGTCGTCGATCGTGCGGGCAGCCATCGCCGGGCTGGCCGTCGGGTTCGTCTTCCTGTGGTGGCACCGCCACCGGGTCCTCGCGCACGCGGTGCCGCCCGGGCTCGCCGCCCTGCTGTTCGTGCCTCCGGCTGTCGCCGCGCCGCTGCTGTCGCCGAGCAGCCTCGGACAGCGGACGAGTGGTTGGACCGCGACGTTCTCGCAGGTCCTGGCCGCGCCGTTCGGCAGCGGGATCGGCGCCAGCGGCAGCGCGGCCGAGAAGGCGTCGCAGGTCAGCGGCACCGCCGACACCAGCTACCAGCCGGACAACTACTACTTCAAGACGCTTTTCGAGCTAGGCCCGGTGGGGCTGTGGCTGCTGCTCCTGCTGCTGGTCGCGGCCTTCCTTTGGGCGCGGGGACTGAGCCTGGCGCTGCGACGCGCCTCTGCCGACGCTCCTCCGCGCGACGGGCGCGGCGACGAGGACCTCGCGGCCGGGATCGCGGCGTCGGTGCTCGCGGCCATGACCGCGTCGCTCGTCGCGACCTACTTCGAGATCTTCCCTCTGGACCTGTTCTTCTGGCTGCTCCTGGGAGTGCTGACATCACTGCAAGCAGGATCGCCGTCAACGCCCTCGCCCTCCGCCCCGGCGGCAGCGGTGTCCAGACCTACATCCGTGAGCTCCTCCGTGCGCTGACACCCGTCCTGGAGGCGCCGCTGAGCGCCCTGGTGCAGGCCGACGCGGTCGGCGAGCTGCCCGAGCAGGTGCGGCCTCTGGTGCGCCGACCGGCCGACGGCGCCCGGCGCGCCCTCCTCGGGCTGCTGCCGCTGCAGGGCTTCGACCTGGTGCACGGACTGGACGTGGACCTGCCGCTGTCCGTGCCCCTGACGGCACGGGCGCTGCGGGTCTGCACGGTGCACGACACCTCCGTGTACGACGTGCCCTGGGCGCACTCTCGGCTGCGCGGCCGCGGAGAGCAGGTGCTGGTGCGGCAGAACGTCCTCTCCGCCGACGCCGTGCTGGCCGTGTCGGCCTTCACCGCCGAGCGGGTGCACGCCCTGTTCGGGGTCCACGCCGTGGTCACCCCGCTCGCTCCCGGGCCCGGCTTTGCACCAGCACCCGACGGCGAGGTCGCGCGCGTCCGTCGCGTCTACCGGCTCCCGGACACGTTCGTCCTGCACGTGGGCACGGTCGAGCCCCGCAAGGACGTCCCGATGCTGGCCGCCGTCTGCCGCGCCCTGGACGTCCCGCTCGTCCTCGTCGGCGCCATCGGCGACGGCCAGGCCGTGCCCGCGGGGGCGCTGCACCTGGGCTACGTGCCGGCCTCCGACCTCCCGGCGCTCTACAGCACTGCGACGGTGGTGGCCTACCCCTCGCGCTACGAGGGCTTCGGTCTGCCGCCGCTGGAGGCTCTCGCCTGCGGCGCCGCCGTCGTCGCCTCGCGGGTGGGTGCCCTCCCCGAGACTTTGGGCGAGGCGGCGGTCCTCGTGCCCTCGCGTGACCCGGAGGCGCTGACCACCGCGCTCCGGGAGCTGCTCGCCGATCCCGACCGGCGCTCCGGGCTGGGCCAGGCCGGGCTGGAGCGGGCCGCATCGAGCCGGTGGTCAGCGACGGCGGACGCCACGCGCGCGACGTACCGCTCGCTCGGGATGACCTGCTGACCGTCGCGCCTAGTCGAAGATGTCGGGGTTGTCCTTGCTGATGCGCTCCCAGATCGGCTGGAACTGGAACCAGCCGGCGAGCTCGAAGCCGACCTGCCCGCGGGTCTGCTCGGCCTCGTGGTCGCGGATCTGCCGGGGCTTGCTGCCGTGCCCTGCGGCGGCCGAGTAGGCCATCAGCTGCGCCTGCGCGGTGCGCTCGAGGGTCAGGAACCACCAGGCCGCGCTGTCGACGCTCTCGCCGACCGTGAGCATGCCGTGGTTGCGCAGGATCACGGCCTTGTGCGTGCCGAGCGCCCGACCGATGCGCTCGCCCTCCTCCTTGTCGAGCACGACCCCGGTGTAGTCGTCGTAGACGCCGATGTCATCGTAGAAGGCGCACGCGTCCTGGGTCAGCGGCTCGACGGTCATCTCGAGGCTGCTCAGCGTCTTGCCGTACGGCCCATGGGCGTGGGCCGCGGCCAGGACGTCGGGCCGCGCTGCGTGCACCGCGCAGTGGATCGCCACGGCCGCGCCGTTGACCGCGCGGTCGCCCTCCACGACCTGGCCCTCGTGGCTCACCCGCACCAGGTCCGAGCTCTTGATCATGCTGAAGTGCATGCCGAAGGGGTTCACCCAGAAGGTGTCGGGGTGCTCGGGGTCGCGGACCGTGATGTGCCCGGCGACGCCCTCGTCGAGCCCGGCCTTGCTGAACATGCGGAACGCCGCGGCGAGCTTGGCCTTGCGGTGCGCCCGCTCCTGCTCGACCGTCTCGAAGGTCTCGGGCAGCGCCATCTTCAGCTGCGGGGCGACGGCCGCCCCGGCGGCGAGAGCCTCGGTCACGGCCTCCGTGACGAGCTCGTCGGCGTGCGCCGCAGCGGTGTCGGGCTCCTGCTCGGTGATGCTCACGCGGTCTCCCAGAGGTCGGTGCGGGGGGTGGGTGCTGCCTCGAGTGTGACGGACGGGACGCGCGCGGTCACGCGGTCCGGGAGCCCGCTCTCCCGCGGGGTCACGACGAGGCCGCGCGGGCCCTCGCCTGCTCGGCCTCGACGGCCGCGGCCTGGTGCGGGAGGGGCACGTCGGGACCGGGCACGACGTCCGGGAACGGCGGCGGGGTCCCGCCGAACGCCGGGCACAGCGCCTGGTGGTCGCACCAGCCGCACAGCTTGGACGGCCGCGGGGTGAACTCGCGCTTCTGCGTCGCCCGCTCGATCGCCGCCCACAGCGCGAGCAGCTTGCGCTCCGTGGCGACGAGGTCGGCCTCGTCGGGGACGTAGCGCAGCACCTCGCGGTCGCCCAGGTACATGAGCTGCAGCAGCCGCGGCACGCTGCCGGTGGTGCGCCACAGCACCAGTGCGTAGAACTTCATCTGGAACAGCGCCTTGCCCTCGAACGCCTCCCGGGGCGAGCGGCCGGTCTTGTAGTCCACGACCCGCACGTCGCCCGACGGGGCGACGTCGACGCGGTCGACGATCCCGCGCAGGCGCAGCCCGCCCGGGAGCACGACCTGCACCAGCCGCTCGCGCTCGGCGGGCTCGAGCCGGGTCGGGTCCTCCAGCGTGAAGTAGCCCTCGAGCAGCTTCTCGGCGGTGGTCAGCCAGGTCTGCAGCTCGCCCTCGTCGGCGAACAGGCCGGCGACGTCGGGCGACGCCTCGCGCAGCCGCTCCCACTCCGGGCGCAGCAGGTCGGTGGCCGCCGCCAGGGTGCGGCCCGCAGCGGGCAGGTCGAACAGCCGCTCGAGCACGCCGTGTACCACCGTGCCGCGGGTGGCCGCGGACGACGGCGCCTGGGGCAGCCGGTCGATGGTGCGGAAGCGGAACAGCAGCGGGCACGTCATGAAGTCGCCCGCGCGGGACGGGGAGAGCGAGCCGAGCACGGGCAGCGCGTCCCCCACGACGGGGGCAGCGAGGTCGACGACGGTCATGGCAGCGACGCTACGTCCGGCCTCCGACAACTCCGGGCTCCCGCGCCGAGGCCGCCGTCGCTGTCGGGGGCGGCTCCTAGCCTCTCGCGCATGCCCGCCGACGCGTCCGCCCCTGCGGCAGCAGCGCTGCCCGGGCTCGCGCCGGCCGGCCGCCGCCCCGCGAAGGTCCCCGGGCCGGTCGCCGAGCACCTCCCGGTGGCCCGGGTCGCGGTCGACAGCGGGCTGGCGCACCTCGACCGCCCCTTCGACTACGCCGTCCCTGCTGACCTGTCCGACGGCGCGCAGCCGGGCTGCCGGGTGCGGGTCCGGTTCGCCGGGCGCCAGGTCGACGGCGTCCTGCTGGCGCGCACGCAGACGTCCGACAGCGGCAGGGCCCTCGCGCCGCTGACCCGGCTCGTCAGCCCGGAGCCCGTGCTCACCCCCGAGGTCGCCGGGCTCGCCCGCGACGTCGCCGACCGGTGGGCGGGTGCTCTGTACGACGTCCTGCGGCTGGCCCTGCCGCCCCGCCACGCCCGGGTCGAGGCCGAGCTGCCCGGCGAGCCCGCACAGGCCCCGCCGCCGCCTGTCCCCGGCAGCTGGGAGCGCTACCCCGCCGGCCCCGGCCTGCTCGAGGCGCTCGCCGCCGGCCGCTCGCCGCGGGCGGTCTGGTCCGCGCTGCCCGGCCCGTCGTGGCCCACGGAGCTCGCCGCGGCCGTGCAGGCGTGCGCGGCGTCGGGGCGGGGCGCGGTCGTCGTCCTGCCGGACGCGCGCGACGTCGCCCGCGTGTCCGCCGCGCTCGGCGCGGTGCCGCACGTCGTGCTGTCGGCGGACCTCGGGCCGGCGGAGCGCTACCGCCGCTGGCTGGCCGTCCTCCGGGGGCAGGTCAGGGTCGCGGTCGGCACGCGCGCCGCGGCCTGGGCGCCGGTCGCCGACCTCGGCCTGGTGGTGGTGTGGGACGACGGCGACGACCTGCACGCCGAGCCGCGCGCGCCGTACTGCACCGTCCGCGACGCCCTCGTCCGCCGCGCCCACCTCACCGGAGCGGCGGCCCTGGTCGGCGGGCACGTCCGCACCGCCGAGGGCCAGCTCCTGGTCGACAGCGGCTGGGCGAAGCCGCTGGAGGCCTCCCGCACCACGGTCCGGGCCGTCGCGCCGCGGGTGGACGGGGTCTCCGACGACGACCTGGCCCGCGACCCGCTGGCCCGCGCTGCCCGGCTGCCCGCCGCGGCCTTCGCCGCCGCCCGCGAGGCCCTGGCCCGCGACGAGCCGGTCCTGGTGCAGGTGCCCCGACGGGGCTACGTCCCCAGCCTGGCCTGCGTCCGCGACCGCACGTCGGCCCGCTGCGGATCCTGCGCCGGGCCCCTGACGACGTCGGCCCGCTCCGCCGTCGCGTCCTGCGGCTGGTGCGGCCGGCTGGCCGGCGACTGGGCCTGTCCCGCCTGCGGCGGGCGGGCTCTGCGGGCCGTCGTCGTCGGGGCGCGCCGGACGG
>JAODNQ010000143.1 GCA_025464695.1 Frankiales bacterium
CTTCGGGCTGCTGATGGCGGTGTCCGTCGGCGCGAACGTGACCGTGGCTTACCGGGTGCGCCCGCCGTTCCGCCCGATGTCGCTCGAGCAGCAGAACCTCGAGCGCTACCGGGTGGCGGTCGAGCCGTACCTGCTGCCCGTGCTGCTGCTCGGCAGCGGCATCTTCGGCGTCTTCGCCGGGCTGTCGGCGGCGAGCCGCTGGCAGACGTGGCTGCTGTGGCGCAACAAGACCTCGTTCGGGCAGGTCGACCCGCAGTTCGGCCGCGACATCAGCTACTACGCCATGACCTACCCGTTCCAGCGCTTCGTGCTGGGCTTCCTGCTCACCGCGGTCGTGCTGTCGCTGCTCGCCGCCGCCGCGACCCACTACCTGTTCGGCGGCGTCCGGCTGCAGACCGCGGGCGACAAGGTCAGCCCCGGTGCCCGCGCCCACCTCTCGGTCCTCGTCGGGATGGTCCTGCTGCTCAAGGCGGTCGCCTACTACCTCGACCGGTTCGGCCTGGTCTTCTCCGAGCGGGGCAAGGTGCAGGGCGCGTCGTTCACCGACGTCAACGCGGTGCTGCCCGCCAAGAACGTGCTCATCGGCGTCGCGATCATCTGCGCGCTGCTGGCGTTCGCCAACATCCTCGTGCGCAACATCCTGCTGCCCGGCGGTGCGGTGGCCCTGCTCGTCGTGACCGCCGTGGTGTTCGGCGGCGTCTACCCGGCCTACACGCAGCAGTTCCGGGTCAAGCCGAACGAGATCCAGCGCGAGGCCATGTTCATCGACCGCAACATCCAGGCGACGCGGGCGGCGTACTCCATCGACGACGTCGTGACGACGCCGTACGCCGCCACCGGCACCGCGAACACAGCAGTGCGGACCGAGCAGGGCACCGTGGCCAACGCGCGCCTGCTCGACCCCAACGTCGTGTCCCGCACGTTCACGCAGCTCCAGCGCCAGCGGGCGTACTTCCAGTTCAACCCGTCGCTGGACATCGACCGGTACGACTTCGGCGACGGCACGAAGGACTACGTCGTCGGGCTGCGCGAGCTGCGCCTGGCCGGTCTCGCCGACGAGCAGCGCAACTGGATCAACGAGCACCTGATCTACACGCACGGCAACGGCATCGTGGCGGCGCCCGCCAACGTGGTCGACGAGGGTCAGCCGCGCTTCGTCGTCCGGGACCTCCCCGTGCGCGGCCCGGAGGGCTTCGAGCTCGACGAGCCGCGCGTCTACTTCGGCGAGGGCACCACCGACTACTCCGTGGTGGCGACCCAGCAGGAGGAGACGGACGGCCCGATCGGCGGCTCCGACACCCCGAACTACAGCTACACGGGCACCGGCGGCGTCGAGCTGTCCAACCCGTTCCGCAAGCTCGCCTACGCGCTCAAGTTCCGCGAGAAGAACCTGCTGCTGTCCGGCCAGATCGACGCCGACAGCAAGCTGCAGTACATCCGGGAGCCGCGCGAGCGCGTGCAGAAGGTCGCGCCGTTCCTCGAGCTCGACGAGGACCCGTACCCCGCGGTCGTCGACGGCAAGATCCTGTGGATCGTCGACGGCTACACGACGTCGGCCGGCTACCCCTACGCCGAGCGCACCACCCTCGGTGCCGCCGTCCGCGACAGCCAGACCCGCGGGCCGCAGCTCCCGGCGGAGGAGGTCAACTACATCCGCAACTCGGTGAAGGCCACGGTCGACGCCTTCACCGGCAAGGTGACGCTCTACCAGTTCGACGAGCAGGACCCCGTGCTCAAGACCTGGAAGAAGGCCTTCGGCGACATCCTGGAGCCCAAGAGCGCCATCTCCCCGGAGCTCGAGAAGCACTTCCGCTACCCCGAGGACCTGTTCAAGGTGCAGCGGACGCTCCTGAGCAAGTACCACATCACCAACCCGCAGGAGTTCTTCCAGGGCGACGACTACTGGCAGATCCCCGGTGACCCGGCGTCCACCACGGGCGGGGACGAGAGCACCCAGCAGCCCGCCACGACGCCGGCCGGGCCGGCCTCGACCCTGCTCAACGCCGCCGACACCGCCCAGGACCAGCCGCCGTACTACGTCGTGCAGCAGTTCCCCGGGACCAAGGCGCCCTCGTTCAACCTGACCACGGCCTTCGTGGCGAACAACGGCCAGAACCTCACCGGCGTCGCGTCGGTGTCGGGCGACCCGGGGCCCGACTACGGGAAGATCCGGCTGCTCGAGCTGCCTGCCACCAACAGCGTCGAGGGGCCGCGCCAGATCGCGGCGCGCTTCAACTCCGACGCCCGCGTGCGGCAGGTCCTGTTCACCCTCGAGCAGGGCAACAGCACCGCCATCCCCGGCAACCTGCTGACGCTGCCGGTCGGCGACGGGCTGCTCTACGTGCTGCCCATCTACGCCCGGGCGCCGGGCAACGACAGCTTCCCGACCCTGCAGGTGGTGCTGGGCTCCTTCGGCAACCAGGTCGCGTCCGGCGACACGTTCGCCCAGGTCCTGGACCAGCTGTTCGGGCGCTCCACCGGCCGCCCGGCGACGCCGACCGCGAGCCCGCGGCCCGGCACGTCGCCGTCCCCGACCAGCAGCCTGCAGCCGCTCGTGGACGCGGCGTCCCGGGCGTTCGAGGACGGGCAGCGCGCGCTCCGCGAGAACGACTTCGCGGCGTACGGCGAGGCCCAGGCGCGGCTGCAGCAGGCGCTCCAGGCGCTCGCGGACGCCAGCGGCACGGCGGGCCCGGCGGCCCCCAGCGCGAGCGCGAGCGCCGCGCCGAGCGGGCCGAGCCCGAGCCCGCGCCGGTAGCCGACGGCCCGCCCCGCGGACGGTGTACATTGGAGTCACACACCGACGCGGGGTGGAGCAGCTCGGTAGCTCGCTGGGCTCATAACCCAGAGGTCGCAGGTTCAAATCCTGCCCCCGCTACGACGCCACGAAGGCCGGTCCCCTCGGGGGCCGGCCTTCGTGCTTCTCGCAGCAGCGCCCTGGCCTGCCCCCGCTGCACGAACTGCTAGGACGTCCACGTATCGTGGCCCGCGGCGCTCCTGGCGCCGCGCCGCCGCTCGCCCGGGACGGCGCCCGGCCGACGAGAGCAGACCCCGTGCTGTACCAGACCTTCGAGCTGCAGCGCCGCGCCGGGCTGCCCGCCGTGAAGACCGCCCAGCTGACCGCCAAGGCGCTCGGCGCCCTGCCCGCCCCGCTTCGCGAGCTGGGCACGGTCCGCCGCCTCCGGGCCCTGAACACTGTCTTCGCCGGCGCCCGCCCCACCTTCACGCGCCCGTCGTTCGCCATCGACGAGGTCGTGGTCGACGGCACGCCGGTGCCCGTGCACGAGGAGGTCCGCTACCGGCGGGCGTTCGCCTCGCTGCTGCACTTCGCCAAGGACCTGCCCGCCGGGAGCGCCCCGCAGCAGCGCGTGCTCGTGGTCGGCCCGATGTCGGGCCACTTCACGACGCTCATCGCGCCCACCATCCGCACCCTGCTCCAGGACCACGACGTGTCGGTCCTCGACTGGCACAACGCCCGCGAGGTGCCGCTCAGCGAGGGCCGGTTCGGCTTCGACGAGTACGTCGAGCACGTCATGGAGGCCCTGCGCGAGCTCGGTCCGGGCACCCACGTCGCGGCGGTCTGCCAGCCCGCGGTGCCTGTGCTGGCCGCGGTCGCGCTGCTCGCCGCCGACGGCGACCCCGCGGAGCCCGACAGCGTCACCCTGATCGCCGGGCCGATCGACACCCGGGTGAACCCCGGCAAGATCAACGACGCGGCCGGGGACAAGCCGATCGAGTGGTTCGAGAAGCGCGTCATCACCACCGTGCCCCGCGGCTACGCCGGCGCCGGGCGTCGCGTCTACCCGGGCTTCGTGCAGCTGCTCGCCTTCATGTCGCTCAACCGCAAGCGCCACTGGGACGCCCACGTCGGCCTCTACCGCGACCTCGTGGCGGGCAACGACGAGCGGGCCGCCAAGACGACGGCGTTCTACGACGAGTACGGCGCGGTCATGGACACCCCGGCCGAGTTCTACCTCGAGACGGTCCAGCGCGTGTTCCAGGAGCACCTGCTGCCCAAGGGCGAGCTCGTCGTCCGGGGTCGTCGGGTCGACCCGTCGCTGATCACGAAGGCCGCGCTGCTCACGGTCGAGGGCAGCAACGACGACATGTGCTCGCCCGGGCAGACCGAGGCCGCGCACGCCCTGTGCACCGGCATCCCGCCCGAGCGCCACGCCCACCACCTGCAGGACGGCGTCGGCCACTACGGCGTCTTCAGCGGCAGCCGCTGGCTGAACGACGTCTACCCGGTGGTGCGGGCGTTCGTCGCCGCCTCCGCCCGCGAGGCCGTCTCCGCGGGCTAGTGCCGAGGCGCCCCGGCGCCTAGACTGTCTCCCGGTTGAGCCCACAGCCGCCTGCACCGCCTCACCCGTCCGGGGAGGGGCGGTCTCCGGCCTGTGCTCCCGAGGAGGACGCGTGATCCCCGACCTCAACACCGACCCCGCCGACCTGACGGCCCGGCGGCGCGACGCGGTCGCCCGCTTCCAGGCCGCCCGGCAGGTCGCGGAGCAGGCGGCGATGAGCAGTCACCGCAGCCGCGAGATGCGCCTGGACGCGACGCGGCGGCTCGACGTCCTGCAGCGGCAGCAGAAGGCCCTGCTGACCCGGGCGCTGGAGCAGGTCGAGCGCAGCGGTGAGCTGCTGTCGAACCGGCCGCGGGTCGTGCTGGCCCACAGCAAGGCCTGGTTCGCCACCTCCGTGACCGGCCTGCTGCGGGCGCGGACCGTCGACGTCGTCGCGCAGCTCGACAACGGCGCCGACGTCGTCGGCCTCGCGGTCGCGGAGCAGCCGGACCTCGTGCTGGTGGAGGACCGGCTCGCGATGGTGCCCGGCGAGGAGGTCGTGCGCGCCCTGCGGCAGTACTGCCCGAGGACGCTCGTCGTCGCGCAGGCCGCGGGCAGCGAGCGGATCGGCGTCCTGCTGGACGCGGGTGCGCAGACGGTCCTCGGCGCCCAGGTGCGCCCCGCCGAGGTGGCCGACCGGCTGTCCGAGCTGCTCGACGCGTGACTGCGCCGTCGGTGGGCACGGGCACGTCGTGATCAACGAGGAGTCCTCGCGCGAGCTGTCCGCGCTCGCGCTGGTGGTGCTGGGACAGGACGACCTGTCGAGCGCACTGACGGAGATCGCCCGGATCGCCGTGCGGACGCTGCCCGACTGCGACGGCGCGTCGATGACCATGCTCGAGGAGGGCGTGCCCGCCGTCGTCGCCGCCGACGGTCCGTGGGCCACCGCCCTGGACGAGCTGCAGCACGTGGAGCGCGAGGGCCCCTGCCTGGACGGCACCCGCACCGGCGTGGTCTTCCGGGTCCGGGACCTCGCCGTCGAGGCGCGCTGGCCCTTCTACAGCCCTCGGGCCGCTGCCCTGGGGGCCCGCAGCATGGTCTCGCTGCCGATGGCCGCCGAGGGCAAGATCGTCGGGGCGCTGAACGTCTACTCCCGGGAGCCGGACGCCTTCGACGCGGAGACCGTGGCGCTGGGCGAGATGATGGCCGCGCAGGCAGGGGTGGCGACCCAGGTCGCGGCGTCGTTCTTCCGGCACCGGGACCTCGCCGAGCAGCTGCGCGAGGCCATGCAGTCGCGGGCCGTCATCGAGCAGGCCAAGGGCGTGCTGATGGCCACCCGGCGGTGCGACGCCGACACCGCCTTCGCGACGCTGGTGGAGCTGTCGCAGACGAGCAACCGCAAGCTCCGCGACCTCGCCGCCGCCGTGGTGGCCGAGGCCGCGAGCGGCTGACGGCCCGGCCCGCTGGCCGCCAGCGGCTGACGGCCCGGCTCGCTGCTCCCGGCCCACGGGCAGCGGGGCGTCCGGCAGGGCGTGCACCAGGGTCGGCCACGGCTGTCGACGGGGATGCGCAGGTGGCACACTCGGCCGGTGGCACTGACCCCAGCCCAGCAGGAGATGCTCGAGTTCGAGCGCCGGTGGCCTCGGCACAACGGCGACAAGACCCGTGCCCTGCGCGAGTACTTCGACCTGTCCGTCCACGAGTACGACCGCCTGCTCGCGCGCGTGCTCGACCTGCCGTCGGCGGCCGAGTACGACAGCGCCCTCGTCACCGAGGTCAAACGGCAGCGGCGCGGCCAGCAGTGGTACGCCCGGCAGCTCCGGCAGCAGGGCGAGTGGGCCTGAGCGAGCGCTCACGCCGGCGAGCCGCCGGCCGATGGGGGTCCGACAACCCCCGGGAACAGGAGCACTCGCATGGGCGTGCTGCGCAGGACGACCACCACGACGACGGCGCCTGAGGCCGACCACGGCGCGCTGACCGCGGCGCTCGGCGAGGTCGCGGAGCTCGAGGCCCGGCTCGCCGAGGTGCAGCGCGCCGCGGCCGCCGCTGCCCAGCGGTACGAGCTCATGGTGGAGGCCGCCGGCATCGGCCTGTGGGACATGGACGTCGTCGCGCACGACCCGGTGAACCCCGACAACACGTTCATGTGGAGCCAGGAGTTCCGGAGCATGCTCGGGTTCTCCGACGAGCGCGACTTCCCGAACGTGCTGTCGAGCTGGGCCAGCCGCTTGCACCCCGACGACGCGCCGCGCACCGTCGAGGCCTTCCTCGGCCACCTGAACGACCGGACGGGCCGGGTCCCGTACGACATCGAGTACCGCCTGCAGCTCAAGGACGGCAGCTACCGCTGGTTCATCGCCACGGGCGCCACCAGCCGGGACGCCACCGGGACCCCGCTGCGCGTCGCGGGAGCCCTGCGCGACATCGACGACGAGAAGCGCCTGGTCCAGACGTCGGAGGAGCAGGTCCGCCAGCTGACGTCGTCGTCGTCGCAGCTCGCCGGGGTCAGCCACGACCTCGCCGGCGCGGTGGAGGCAGCGGTGGGCAAGGCCCGCGAGGCGGCCGGGACGATCGCCGCCCTGGACGCCAGCAGCTCCCAGATCGGTGCCGTCGTCAAGCTGATCACGGGCATCGCCGCGCAGACCAACATGCTGGCGCTGAACGCCACGATCGAGGCGGCCCGTGCCGGTGACGCCGGTCGCGGCTTCGCCGTCGTCGCGAACGAGGTCAAGGAGCTGGCGAACGAGACGGCCCGCGCGACGTCGCAGATCGCCGCCCAGGTCGACGAGATCCGGGGCCAGACCAGCGAGGCGGTCCGTGCCATCAGCGAGATCGACGCGACGGTGCAGGCCCTCGCCTCCACGCAGCAGGCCGTCGACGAGCTGGTGCAGGGCGACCGCAGCCGCGCCTGACCGTGGCGCTCGCGGGTAGGCCGGGGGTGTGACCTCCCCGAGCACGGGCGCCGCCCGAGACGGTGGCGAGCCCACGCCGAGCGCCCGCGACCTCGTGCGCCGGCGCAGCCGCACGTACGCCGCCCCCGACACCGGCCGCATGCACCACATCGGCGCTGCCCCGGCCGCGGTCCCGGTCCACACCGACGACGGCGTCGGGGTGGCGCGGACGACGTCGTGGCAGCTGGCCGACCGCACCGTGGGGCAGCTGCAGCGGCAGCGCGACGACACGGCCGGGGCGATGGCGCGGGCGGCCGCGGACCTGGACTTCGAGCAGGCCGCGCGCCTGCGCGACGAGCTGGCCGCGGTGGAGCAGGAGCTGGCCCGGCGCTGACCCGGGTGGCAGAGGTGTCCGGTCTGCCCGATCCTGGGGGCTCCCCGACGACGTGGAGCTGACATGACCCTTCAGACCCGGACCGGCCGCCTGGTGGCCGCTCTCGCCCTCGCCCCGGCCCTCGCCCTGGCCCTGGCCGCACCCTCCGGCGCCGCCTCCTTCCCCGAGACGGTGCCGCTGCCCGACCGCTCCTCGCCGGAGGGGATCGCGGCCGGTCCCGGCACGACCTTCTTCGCCGGCAGCCGCGCCGACGGCAGCGTCTACCGCGCCGACGCCCGCACCGGGCAGGGCGCGGTCCTCGTGCCGGGCGAGGCGGGCGGCATCGCTGTCGGCATGCAGTACGACCCGTCCAGCGGCCTGCTGTGGGTCGCCGGTGGGACGACCGGGCGCATCACCGCCTACGACGGCCGCACCGGCCGGCGCGTCGCCCGCTACACCGCACCGACGACGTCGAAGGGCCGGTTCCTCAACGACGTCGACGTCACGAAGGACGGCGTCTTCGTCACGGACTCGCTGAACGCCGAGCTGCTCGTGGTGCGCTCCGGCGCGCTGTCGCGGCTGCCGCTGAGGGGCGACTGGGTCCAGCAGGCGAGCGGCAACAGCGCGAACGGCATCCGCGTGCTGCCCGGCGGGGACCTGCTCGTCGTCAGCCCCACGGGGTTGTACCGGGTGAGCCCGACGACCGGCGTCGCCGACCGGCTGGAGCAGACCGGCGGTCGAGCGCTCGCCGGCGGCGACGGGCTCGTGCTGCGCGGCAGCACGCTGTACGTCGTCGTCGGGTACGGCGGCACGAGCGACTCGGTCACGGTGGCCAGCCTGGACCGCGCCGGCCGGTCCTTCGCCACGACGGGGGAGCTGCGCGACAGCGACCTCGAGCGGCCCACCACGGCGGCGCTCATCGCCGGGGCGCTGTACGCCGTGAACGGCAAGTTCAACACCGCCGGCGCGACGACCTTCGAGGTCGTGCGGGTCGCCGTCTAGACGACGAGCTGCTCGGCGTCGCCGGTCAGCCACTCGACGAACAGGGTGGTGGCGTCGTCCTGCAGCTTGCCGGTCTGGTACCTCAGGACGGCCTGCTGCAGGCGGCGCATCACCTCCGGGGTGGCGAGGCCGGAGGCGGCCTCCCGCGCGGCGAACTCGGCGAGGCGCGTGCGGCCGAAGAACGAGCCGTCCTCGGCGCGGGCCTCGTCGACGCCGTCGGTCAGCAGCAGGAGCCGGTCGCCGGGCTGGAAGCTCTCGACCGACACCTCGAAGGCCTCCGGGCCCGAGCCGGTCAGGCTGTTGAGGCCCAGCGGCAGGGCAGGCGCGCCGGCGAGCTCCTTCACCACCTGGCCCCCGCGCAGCAGCATCGCCGCCGGGTGGCCCGCGTTGATCCAGCGGAACGCGCCGGTGCCGACGTCGAGCTGGCCGAGCAGCGCCGTCACGAAGCGCTCCCCGCCGAACATCGCGTCCAGCGCCGCGTCGATCTCGGCGGCGGCGTGGGCGAGGTCGAGCCCTGCGCGGCGGCTGTTGCGGTAGGCGGTCACGGCGAGGTTGGCCAGCAGGCTCGCCTGCAGGCCGTGCCCGACGGCGTCGAAGACCGCGACGTGGCAGACGTCGCCGTTGAGCGCGTAGTCGAAGGCGTCGCCGCCGACCTCGTAGGCGGGCGCCACCAGGCCGCTGACGACGACACGGTCCGTGCCGAAGGTCAGCGGGGGCAGCAGGCTGTACTGCATCTCGGCGGCCAGGGTCATCGGCTGGCGGCGGCGCACCCACTCGTAGTGGTCCGTGTAGGAGCTGTTGCTCACGAGGAGCTCCGCCAGCAGGTGCGCCAGCTGCGTGAAGGCCGCCCGCAGGTCGGCGTCGGGCGTGACGGTCCTCGGCAGGAGCAGCTCGAGCACGCCCAGCCGCTCGACGCCGTCCAGCAGCGGCACCCACATGCGGTGGCCGCCGTCCTCGGCCTCGGCCTCGAGCACCTCCGGGCCCCGGAAGGCCCGGCCTCCGAGCGAGCCGTCGACGGTCAGCGGCTCGCGGGGAGGGTCGTGGCGCGGGAGGACGGGGACCAGGCCGGTCTGCTCGTAGTCGATCAGCCACAGCCGGGCCTCGGTGGCGCCCAGCCGCGACGCACCTTCGGTGGCGAGGCTGTCGAGGCTGTCGGGCCGCATGAGGTGGGCCCGGCGCAGCACAGCGTCCAGGGCGTCGGCGTAGCTCGCTGCCAGGTCCCTGTCCACACCACGACTGTCCCACGTGGGCCCGGCGGCCTCGTCCTAGCCTGGTCCGATGAGTGCCCCCGCCCCCGTTGCCGGTGCCCGTCCCGTCCGCGCGGAGGACGCGCTCGACGTCGAGGAGGTCGCGGCCTGGGTCGCCCGCGCCGTGCCCGGCGTCAGCGGCGTGCCCGAGGTGCTGCAGTTCTCCGGCGGGGCGAGCAACCTCACCTACCTGCTCCGCTACCCGTCGCGCGACCTCGTGCTGCGCCGCCCGCCGGCCGGTCACAAGGCGGCGGGGGCACACGACATGCGTCGCGAGTACGACGTGCAGCGGCGCCTGCAGCCGCACTTCCCGGCCGTCCCGACCGTGCTCGCGCACGACCCCGAGCAGGACCGCTACGTCATGGAGCACGTGCCGGGGCTGATCCTGCGCGCCTCGCTGCCCGAGGGGGTGGCGCTGTCCGAGGAGCAGGCCCGCGAGCTCGGTCTCGGGGTCTTCCGGGCGCTGGCGGACCTGCACGCCGTCGACGTCGACGCCGCCGGTCTGCGCGACCTCGGGAAGGGCGACGGCTACGTCCGCCGCCAGGTCGAGGGCTGGTCGCGCCGGTACCGGGCGGCCTTGACCGACGACGTCCCGGACGCCGAGGACGTGATGGCGTGGCTCGACGCGCACCAGCCGGCCGACGTCGGGGCCGTCCTCGTGCACGGCGACTGGCGCTTCGACAACCTCGTGCTCGACCCCGACGACCTGTCGCGGGTGCGCGCGGTCCTCGACTGGGAGATGGCCACCGTCGGGGACCCGCTGATGGACCTCGGCGCCTCGCTCGCCTACTGGGTCCAGGCCGACGACGACGAGCTGTTCCAGCTGATGCGACGCCAGCCCTCGCACCTGGCGGGGATGCCGACCCGCGCGGAGGTGGTCGCGGCCTACGCGGAGCGGAGCGGGCGGGAGGTCCCGGCCTTCAGGTTCTACGAGGTCTACGGGCTGTTCCGCCTGGCCGTGATCATCCAGCAGATCTGGTACCGCTACCGGGCCGGTCAGACGACGAACCCGGCGTTCCAGCACTTCGGTGGGGCGTGCACGCTGCTGGTGGAGCGTTGCCGGGCACGGCTGGGCTGAGGCGCGTCGGCGCCCGGCCTGCTCCAGGGCCGGGCTTGCGCGCCGGGGAAGGGGCCGGATCCGGGTCTCGGACCGGGCCGGGGGGGGACCGGGGACGGGGTCCAGGTCTCGGACCGGGGTCGGGCCGGGGGCGCACCGGGGACGGGGTCCGGGCCGGGCCGGGGGCGGGGGACGGGCCGCCGACCGGGGACGGGCCGGGGCCGGGGCGGGGACGTGTCGACCGACGAGGGCAGGGGGTCGACGCACCGGCGCCCTCGTGGTCACGCGACCGCTGCGGACCCGCCCCGGCTCACAGCGGGAGTGCTGCGCCGTCCTCGGGTGGGGCTCGGAGTGGGCCGTGGGGTCCGATGCGGCTGCCGTCGGTGAGTTCGAGGGGTTGTTGTCGGTCGTGGAGCAGGTGGTGGCAGCTGCGGCAGAGCAGGGCGGTGTTGGCGAGGGTGGTGGGGCCGCCCAGAGCGAACGGGATGATGTGGTGGGGGACGCAGGCCCAGGCGGGTCGGCCGCAGCCGGTGCGTTGGCAGCGGTGGTCGGCGCGGTGCTCCAGGGCGCGGCGCTGGCGGCGGGTGAGCTGCCGGGCGAGGGGGCTGCTGTCAATCGGGTGGCCGGCGGGGTCCAGGAGCAGCCGGGTGAGGGCTGACTCGCAGGACAGCCGGCTCAGGGTGCGGGGTCCGAGGCGGACGCCGCCACGGGTCCGGGCGGTCCAGGGCACGGGGCGGCTCGGGGCAGCGTCCTCGCCGGGCTGACCGCTGTCGGCTGCCTGGTCGCGGTCCCGCTGGAGGTCGTGGTCGATGGTGCCGGCGAGCAGGTCGGCGAGGGCGTCCTCGGGGGCGACGACGTCCGGCTGGAGGTCGGCTGTGCGCAGCAGGTCGTCGGCGGTGGCGATCGCTATCAGCGTCGGGGCGAGGTCTTCCGGGCGCGGGACGACGCCGGGGGTGCTGACGGCGGCGCGGACGCAGTCGAGCAGCGCGTCCCACAGCCGGGCGCCGTTGTTGCGCGGGTCGGTGTCGGTGCGGTCGTTCTCGGCCTTGGCCTGCAGCACCTCCCGGAGCCACTCGCCCTCCAGGGCGTCGCCGTGCCCGTCGAGGCGGGTCTGGGCGCCGACGTCGACCAGGGTGAGCTCCCGGTCGTCGTAGGCGGCGGCGAGGGCGTCGTCGGTGACCTCGGGTTGCAGCGCGCCCAGGAGCTCGTCGACCTTGGCCTTGAGATCGGCCAGGTCCACCAGGCCGCCGAGGGTGATCAGGGCGCGGGCGGTCGGCTGGTCGCGCAGGCGTTCGGGCAGGGCGGTCCAGGCCCGAGCGAGCTGGCGGGCAGCGGGCAGTTCCAGGCCGCCGCCGGCGACGGTGTCGAGCAGACCGGGCAGCACACCGAGCCGCCGGGCCAGCGCCGCGTCGGACCGGGCCTGGCTCACGGGCAGGCCCGCGTGCTCGACGAGCAGGTCCGCGACGCTGCGGCACCCCACGGCCAGGTGCTCGCCGGACTGTTCGGCGTGGTGCAGGTCGCGCAGGTAGGTCCCCTGGAGCTCCGCGGACGCTCGGGCGAGCACCGTCAGGCGCACCGGGACCTGCCCGAGCGGCGCGGGCGTGTCCCGCACCGCGTCCAGGGCCTCGAGCAGCGCGGCCGCAGGCGCGTCGACCAGCACCCCGACCGCCACGACCCACCCCCTCTTCTCGAACTGGTGTTCGAGGAGAGTCTGGCACCCGGGTACGACAGTTCTCAGTGCCGCAGCGAGGAGGTCGCGGTCATGCCGCGCTCGTCGTCGTCCGCCATGCCGGCGCCGATCGGACGCAGCGCGTGGTCGTCGATGTGTTCGGCGAGCCCGGCGCTTCCAACCGGGACGGGGGCACGTGATGGAGCCGGCCGGTTCGCCCGCGCGCGGAGCGGCCCGACTCCCGCCGACCACGTCAGCGGTGCGAGGAGCAGGACCGCGCGCGCCGCGTGTCAGGCTCGCGGGATGCTGCGCATCCACCTCACGAGCGTGCCGGTCGACGACCAGGCGAGGGCGCTCGCCTTCTACACAGAGGTCCTCGGCTTCCAGCTCGAGCACGACCTGCCCGTCGGCGAGCACCGCTGGCTCACGGTCGTGTCGCCCCTCGCTCCCGAGGGCCCTGCGCTGCTCCTGGAGCCCGCCGCCCACCCCGCGACGAGGCAGTACCAGGCGGCCCTGAAGCAGGACGGCATCCCGATCGCTGCTTTCCAGGTCGAGGACGTCCACGACACGCACCGGCGGCTGGCAGCCCGTGGCGTGCACTTTCCCCAGGCACCGACGCAGGCCGGCCCCGTCGTGGTCGCGGTCCTCGACGACACCTGCGGCAACCTCGTGCAGCTGGTCACCCCGCCCGAGACGTCGGCGTAGACCCGCTCCGCCGACTGCGACCTCGGCCAGCTGCGACAGCGTCCGGCTGCCGGTCCCTCGCCGCCGCAGTGCCCGTCGGCCTGTCCGCCACTGTCCCTCAGCGCGTCGGCTGCCCGCCGCTGTCCCTCATCGCGCCGGCGTCGCTGCCGGGGTCGTCGGGACCAGAGGCACGGTCAGGCGCACGACCTGGCACGGGCGGATGCCCACGCGGTAGGAGCCCGGCGCGCTCGGGGCCACGGCGAGGGGCACCGGGCGCAGGACGCCCTCGGGGAACACGTGCGCGCCGTTCACCGACGGGGCGAGGTCGCCGCAGCTGCGGCCGCCGTAGGCCAGGGCTGTCGCCGGCGGTGGCGCGGCCACGGTGGCGACCGTGACGGCCGGCTTCACCCGGACCAGCACCGTCTGCGTCGGGCCGGTACCGGCGCCCCCGGCGACGGGCTCGGACAACAGGTACACGTCGACCGCCTTCCTGCCCGGGCGCACGGTGGACCAGGTCCGCAGGCGGGGCGTGCTCGTGGCGCTGACGGGGGTGGTGACGACCGTCGTCGTGGAGGGGTCGACGGGAGCCGGCGCCGGGGCGACCGGCGCGATGATGCCCCCGTGGGCGTCGGTGGTGCGGGCGCCGTCGAAGCCGCGGGTCGTCGTCGTGCAGAAGCGACTGCCGGACAGGCCGGCGAGCAGGCTCATGGCGTACAGCTCGGGCGAGGCCTGGACCTGCCCTCTGCGCACGGTGAAGGGGGTGTACCAGGACCGCCAGCCCGCCTCCGGGTCGATGGCGCCGTCCCACGCGTGCGCGCTGTAGCCGGCGAGGCCGGCGTGGGCACCGGTCAGCAGGGTGTCGGCCAACCAGGTCCCGGAGCCGGTGACGTTGCTGACCGTCGACAGGCCGCCCGTGCCGACGCTGTTGCCCTCCGTGATCCGGCTGGGAATGACCGGGACGGCGGCGCGGGCAGCCAGGACGGCACGACGCCAGGCGTCCGACGTCGCGGGGGCGAGGAGCTGCCCGACCGTGGGCTTGTTGCCGTAGGCGTGCCAGCCCGACCAGACCAGCGAGACGCCGTACCGCTGCCGCACGAGGGCCTGCAGGTGGGCCTGCCAGACGGGGCTGACCCCCTGGCTCGTGCCAGGGCCGGCCAGGCGCACGTGGCGGGTGACCGGGTCGGCCGCCAGGGCGTCGGCGTAGCGGGTGAAGCGCGCCAGGTAGTCGGCCTCGCTGAGGTAGGCGTTCGGCTCGTTGCCCAGCTCGACGGCCGCGAGGACGTGACCGGGGTCGTGGCGGACGGCGTACGCGACCTCCTGGTGCACCAGGTCGGGCCGGTCGACCGCCAGGTTCGTGCCGAGCTGCACCTGCCAGCCCGCCTGCCGCGCCGCCTCGAGGACCGCCTGGAGCATCCCGGGGGTCACCGTGCCGCGGAACAGCCGGTTCCCCACCGTGCGTCCGTGGGCGTCCCAGACGTAGCCGTCCTGGCTGTTGCCTCCGACGCGCAGCAGGCCGCCTCTCCCGGTCGTGTCGCGCAGGCCCTGCAGCAGCCGGACCGTGGCCGGGACGACCTGCACGGGTGCGGACGTCGTGACGGTGGCCGTGGAGGCCTCCGTCGCCACCGACCCGAACCAGGGGGTGACGGTGCTCCACTCGACGCTGAGGCCGAGGAACCGCGGGCCGACGAGGCGGCCGTCGGCCGGGCAGACCGTGACGTCGACGAGGGCGGGCACGGGGGCGGCGGACGCCGGGCGCAGCGGGAGGAGGACCGCCGCGAGCAGGGAGGCGCCGACCAGGACGAGCAGGGGCCGGCTGTGCCGGCGAGAGGACAGCACCATGGACACATCCTCAGGGGAGTCGGCGTCGGCCGTGGAGGAACCGGACGATCGGGGTGTGACGGACAGCACCCGCGAGGACCAGGCAGGTCCGGCCCGCCCGGTACCAGCGATGAGTCCCGTCGACCCGCGTCGTCTACCAGGCACGTACCGCCGCGTCCCGGCGCCGTCCCAGGAGATGACGATGACCCGTACCACCACCGCCCACCTCTTCTGCTCCGTCAACGGGGTGGTCGAGGCGCCACACCTCTGGCAGTTCGACGCGTTCGGCCCCGAGGAGGGCGAGCTCATGGGCCGCGCGATCAGCGGCGTCACCGACGTCGTCGTCGGACGCAAGCTCTGGCAGGAGTGGCGGCCGTTCTGGCAGGGCGCGGACGACCCCTTCGGCCGGTTCATCAACCCGGTGCGCAAGCACGTGGTGAGCCAGACGCTCACCGGCGAGCTGGGCTGGAACAGCACGCTGGTGGACGCCGACCCGGCGGCGTACGTGCGGAAGCTGCAGCAGGAGGGGGACGGCGGCATCTCCGTCGTCGGCGGCGTCGAGACGACCCGCAGCCTGTTCGTCGCCGGCGTCGTCGACGCCCTCACGCTGACGATCCACCCCGCGGTGACGCCGGAGGGGCGGCGCCTGTTCGACGAGTCCGTACCGGTCACGCGCCTGCGCCAGGTGGACAGCAGGACCACCAGCGTGGGCAACGTCGTGCTGACCTACGCGCTGCGCGACTGACAGGTGCCGTACCGGTCGCGGCGGCACGACGGCGTCCGACATGCGGGCTCCCGGGCCAGGCACCGCGGAGGTCGCGTGCGCCCGTGCCGGATGCTGGGGGCATGACCGGGGCCCAGGCGTACTTCGAGCGGCAGGACGAGCGGACCTTCACCGCGACCGAGCACGCCAGCGGCGCCTGGGACGTCGCCGAGCAGCACGTGGGTCCGGCGCTCGGACTGCTCGTGCACCTCGTCGAGCGCGACCGGGACGCGCGCGGACGCACCGGCCTCGCCGTCGCCCGCCTGTCCTTCGACATCCTCGGGACCATGCCCGTCGGGCCGGTGACCGCCAGCGTCGAGGTCGTCCGGCCGGGCCGCACCATCGAGCTCGTCGAGGCGACGATGACCTCCGCCGGCCGGGACGCGGTCCGGCTGCGCGCCTGGCTCCTGCAGTCCACCGACAGCTCCGCCGTCGCCGGGTCGGCCCACGAGCGGCTCCCGCCGCCCGGTGAGGTGCCCGCCTGGGACCCGACGTCCGTCTGGCCGGGCGGGTTCATCTCGTCGGCGAGGGTCCGGCGCGCGGAGGTCGAGCCGGGTCGGGCCCGCTACTGGGTCCGCAGCGACGTGCCGCTGCTGGCCGACGAGCCGGTCAGCCGGCTCGCCGCAGCATCGGGGCTCGTCGACATCGCCAACGGCATGACGGTGCGCGTCAGTCCGCGGGCGCTGGCGTTCCCCAACGTCGACCTGACCGCGCACCTGTTCGGGCAGCCGCGGGGCGACTGGCTCGGGTTCGACACCACGGTGTCGTTCGGCAGCAGCGGCCTCGGCGTCACCAGCTCCGTCCTCCACGACGAGCACGGCGCCTTCGGCGTCCTGGCCCAGGCCCTCACCCTGCGCCCGTTGCGGCCGACAGCCGGCTGACGCACGCCGGCCTGAGCGCGACGTCGACAGGGAGCGCTGCGGGCCACGAGGTCTGCCGCGCTCCCCGCGGGTAGGCCGACGGCATGTCCTCTGGCCACCGACCTGCCGGCGCCGGCGACCCGGACCTCCTGCACGACGGCTTCGTCCATGTGCGGGGTGCGCGGGAGCACAACCTGCGCGACGTCGACGTCGACGTCCCGCGCGACGCCCTCGTCGCGTTCACCGGCGTCTCGGGCTCCGGCAAGTCCAGCCTCGCGTTCGGCACCCTGTACGCGGAGGCGCAGCGCCGCTACTTCGAGTCCGTCGCCCCGTACGCCCGCCGGCTGCTGCAGCAGACGGGCGCGCCGAAGGTCGGGGAGATCACCGGGCTGCCGCCCGCCGTCGCCCTCCAGCAGCGCCGCGGCACCGCCAGCAGCCGCAGCACCGTGGGCACGCTCACGACGCTGTCGAACCTGCTGCGGATGCTCTACTCGCGGGCCGGCACCTACCCCGCCGGCGCACCGCGGCTGGAGGCCGAGAGCTTCAGCCCGAACACCGCTGCCGGCGCCTGCGCGAACTGCTCCGGGCTCGGAGTCGCCCACGACGTCACCGAGGACCTCCTCGTCCCGGACCCGAGCCTCAGCGTCCGCGAGGGGGCGATCGCCGCCTGGCCCGGCGCGTGGCTGGGCAAGAACCTGCGCGCCGTCGCGGCCGGGCTCGGCATCGACATCGACGTTCCGTTCCGGGAGCTGCCGCGCGAGACCCGTGACTGGCTGCTGTACACGGACGAGCAGCCGACCGTGCGGATCACGTACCAGCGCGACGGCGCCGACCGGCACTACAACGGCCAGTTCTGGAGCGCGCGCAAGCACGTCCGGCACACCCTCGCCGACACGAGGAGCGAGCAGTCGCGCGCCCGGGCGCTGCGCTTCGTCGCCGCCACCACCTGCCCGGTCTGCAGCGGCAGCGGGCTCCGGCCCGACGCGCTGGCCGTGACGTTCGCCGGGCACACCATCGCGGAGGCGAACGCGTTGCCGATGAGCGAGCTCGCGGAGGTGCTGCGGCCGGCCGCAGAGCTCGAGCACGCCGCCGCCGCTGTCGGCCGCGGCGGCTCCGGGGAGGACACGGAGGTCGCCGTCCGACTGGCCGCCGACCTGCGCGGGCGCATCGCCGTCCTGCTCGACCTCGGCCTGGGCTACCTCGGCCTGGGCCGGACGACGACGACGCTCTCCCCGGGAGAGGTGCAGCGCCTGCGCATCGCCACGCAGCTGCGCTCCGGGCTGTTCGGCGTCGTCTACGTCCTGGACGAGCCGTCCGCCGGGCTGCACCCCGCCGACGCGGAGCCGCTCCTGGACGTCCTGGACCGGCTGAAGGCCGCCGGCAACAGCCTGTTCGTCGTCGAGCACGACCTCGACGTCGTCCGCCGCGCCGACTGGGTCGTCGACATCGGCCCCGGGGCCGGGCAGCACGGCGGGCAGGTGCTCTACAGCGGGCCCGTCGCCGGCCTGGCGGCCGTCGCCACGTCGCGCACGGCGGAGCACCTGTTCCGCCCGCCCGCGCCGGAGCCGCGGCCGCAGCGGGTGCCCACCGGACAGGTGCGGCTGCGCGGGGTCCGGCGCCACAACCTGGACGCCCTCGACGTCGCGTTCCCGACCGGTGTGCTCACCGCCGTCACCGGCGTGTCCGGCTCCGGCAAGTCGACGCTGGTCACGCAGGTGCTGGCCGGCGTCGTCCGTGCCCACCTCGGCGAGCCCGCCGACGACCCCGACCTGCTCGCCGACGCCGGCCAGGACGACGTCGACAGCCCCGCCGCCGTGCTGCCGGCGCCAGGGACAGACCGGCCCGCGCACGAGGGCGTCACCGCCACCGGTCTCGACGTGTTCGACCGGGTCGTGCGGGTGGACCAGCGGCCGATCGGACGGACCCCGCGCAGCAACCTCGCGACCTACACCGGGCTGTTCGACGCCGTCCGCCGGACCTTCGCCGCGACGGAGCAGGCCCGTGCCCGCGGCTACGGAGCCGGCCGCTTCTCCTTCAACGTCGCCGAGGGCCGCTGCCCGACCTGCCAGGGGGAGGGCTCGGTCTCCGTCGAGCTGCTGTTCCTGCCGGGCACGCACGCGCCGTGCCCGACCTGCCACGGGCAGCGGTACGACCCCGCGACGCTGGAGGTCACCTACCGCGACCGGAGCATCGCCGACGTGCTGGCGATGACGGTCGACGACGCGGGACCGTTCCTCGCCGACGTGCCGACCGCCGCGCGGGCCCTCGCCGCACTGGCCGAGGTCGGCCTCGGCTACCTGCGGCTCGGCCAGCCGGCGACCGAGCTGTCGGGCGGGGAGGCGCAGCGGATCAAGCTCGCGACCGAGCTCCAGCGGGCGCAGCGGGGGCACACGCTGTACGTCCTGGACGAGCCCACCTCGGGGCTGCACCCGGCCGACGTGAGGCTGCTGCTCGCGCAGCTGCACCGCCTCGTCGACGCCGGGAACACCGTCGTCGTCGTCGAGCACGACATGAGCGTCGTGGCGACCGCCGACCACGTCCTCGACCTCGGTCCTGGCGGCGGGGACGCCGGCGGCCGCGTCATCGTGGCGGGCACGCCGGAGCAGGTCGCGGCGTGCGAGGAGAGCCGCACCGGTCCGTACCTGGCGCGGCAGCTCGCCCGCCGCGACGCCGCCGCCTGAGCCTTGCGGGCGGGCGGGCAGGCGGTCCTCGAGCAGCAGGTGCCCCCGGCCGACGCTTGCCCCCGGACGGTCGTCAGGAGGAGGGTGGGCGGCGGCCCGTGGGAGGCCAGGTCGGGAGCCCCGTGGTGCTGTCCGTGTGCGTCTCTCCGCTCGCGACGGTCGGCGCGGGCCTCGCGCTCGGCGCGGCCCTCGTCCTGGCGCCGCTCCCGGCCGCTGCTGCCGAGGAGAGCTTCGGGCCGCGCGTCGTCGTCGCCGCCCCCGGCTGCGCGGGCACCGGCTCGTCCAGCGCCTCCGACGCGGCGTACGGGGGAGGACGGCTCCGCGCCTTCTCGGGCTTCTACAACGGCGCCTGCGGCGGTCGCATCACCTTCTCCAGCGGCGGCAGCCAGGGCTTCGCGCAGACGGCGACGCCCTACCGCGGGGTCGTCCAGGCCGTGGCCGCCGACGACGTCGCGACGTACCTGCTGTACGTCGTGTGGGACGCCCGCGGGGTCCCGACGGGCCTGGGCGTGACCCAGCGGACCCACGCCGGGCGCTTCTTCCCCACCACGGTGCTGTCGACGGTGGCCGGCACGGGGGCGGTGCCGACCACCGGCGACCTGGCGGCGCGGGACGGCAGGTGGTGGGCGGTCTGGAGCGAGCAGGTCGGGCCGGGCGGCGAGCTCGCCCACCAGCAGCTGTTCCAGGCGGGCACCCACCCCGGGACGACGAGGGCGAAGCAGCGGATGACGTCGACGCCGGCCGACGTGGACGACTCCGTCCCGGCGCTCGCCCTGGACGACCGAGGTGCCGTCTTCACGTGGAGCCGCCGCTCCCAGCCGGCCCGTCCGGGCCCCGCGGACGTCTGGGTCGCCGTCAGCGCCGGCAGCACCTGGGAGCGTGCCCGGGCCTTCTCCGACGCCGGCGGGGAGGACGTCGACCCCGACGTCGCCCGCGTGGGTGCCGTGACCCTGCTCGCCTGGGCGCGCGACGGCAGGGTCGTCGAGGCCGACAACAGCTCGGGCAGCTTCCGCGAGCACGTCTTCCAGGTGCCCGGGCAGGAGCCGACGGTGGCGCTGGCGGGGGGCGGCCTGCTGGTGTCGTGGCTGACGGGCGCGGCGGAGACCGACCAGAGCTACCGGGTGCTGACCGCCCGCGGCCTCAAGGGCGGCAGGGCCTGGGACAGCGCGTACGTGTCCGACCCCGGCGAGACCCTGGCGGCGACGGTCGGCGTCAACGGCCGCGCGACGGTGGTCATGGGCTCCCGCTCCGCGGTGTTCTCCCGCACGCGCCGCTGACCGCCGCGGCCCCGTCTCCCGTCCTCCTGGAGGACGTCGAGCGCGCCGTCCACTCCGAGCACCGTGCGTGGCCGGTGTTCCTGCCGGCCGCGCGCACCGCGAGCGGCGAGGCGCTGCCCTCGGCACCGGCCTGAGCACGCGGACCGGTGGGGGAGCGTGCTCGACGGCCACCGCCTGCCTGCTCGTCAGCAGCAGGCGCCGTCGTCCCCGCAGCCGCCTGCCCGCGCAGGTGCGGCCGGGGTCGGGGAGGTCCGCGGGGGAGCGCAGCAGCCCTCCCCGCGCCACGCCTGGCGGCCCTCCTTAGCGGCCAGGCCGGCCAGGGCCAGGCCGGCCACGGGGTCCGCCCACCACCAGCCGAGCGCGGCCAGCGCGAGGCCGCCGAGCAGGACGGCGCTCATGTACGTGCACAGCAGCGTCTGGGTCGAGTCGGCGACGACGGAGCGCGAGTGCAGCGCCCTGCCGGTGCGGCGCTGCGCCCGCGACAGGAACGGCATCACGAGGAGCGAGGCGACGGCCAGGCCCATCCCGACGGGGGAGGCGTCGGGCCGCGACCCGGCGGCGAGCGAGGCGACGGAGTCGGCGGTGACGTAGGCGGCCAGCGCGAAGAACGATCCCGCGATGCACCGCAGCGCCTGCTGCTCGCGGCTCTCGGGCAGCCGGTGGCGGAACTGCCACAGGATGACCAGCCCGCTGGACACCTCGATGAGGGAGTCCAGGCCGAAGCCGACCAGCGCCACCGACCCTGCGGTCAGCCCGGTGGCGAGGGCGACGACGGCTTCGAGCGAGTTGTAGGCGACGGACGCACCGGCCAGCAGCTGCGCGCGTCGTCCCAGCCGGGCGCGGTCCTCGGGGGAGACCGCGGCAGCCCCGTGGGCGTGGGCGGTGGTCATGCGCCGGGACCCGTCCCGCGAGCCGGCTGCGGGGCGGGGCGAGGCGGGGCGCTCCCGCGGGGTGGCGTCCCGGTCCTCGGCACTCCTGATGATGGCTCCCGCCGCGGGCCGCTGGCAACAGCCCGCGCGGCTCCTACTTCGTGGTCGAGATCCCGCCGTCGACCGGGATGACGGCCCCCGTGACGTAGGAGCCGGCGCGGCTGGCGAGGAACACGGCGGTTCCCGCCATGTCGTCGGGCCGACCGATCCGGCGCAGCGGCGCGGCCTCGGCGATCTCCTTGCCGAACGCGTCGAGGGTGGCCGCCATCATCTTCGACTCGAACGGTCCCGGGGCGATCGCGTTGACCGTGATGCCCTGCGGCGACAGCTCCTTCGCCAGGTGCCGGGTCAGCTGGTGTACCGCGGCCTTCGTCGAGGAGTAGGCGTAGGTCGGCAGCACGGGCACGTGGAGGCCGTCGATCGACCCGATGTTGATGACCCGGGCGGGGTCGTCGAGCGAGGCGGCCTGCTTGAGCGCCGGCAGGAAGGCCCGGGTGAGGAAGAACGGGCTCTTGAGGTTGAGGTCGACGAGCTTGTCCCAGGCGCTCTCGGGATAGGTCTCGAGCGGCTCGCCCCAGGTCGCGCCCGCGTTGTTGACCAGCACGTGCACCGGGCCCTCCACGGCGGCGGCCAGCCGGACGCACTCGTCCTCGCGGCCCAGGTCGGCAGGCACGGCGCGGACCGTCCCGTGGGGGGAGAGCTCGGCGACGGCGGCGTCGCAGGCGTCCGCCTTGCGGGAGCTGATGACGACGGAGCAGCCGGCGTCGAGCAGGCCGCGGGCGATCATCAGGCCGATGCCGCGGGTGCCGCCGGTGACGACGGCCTGCTTGCCGGTGAGGTCGAACAGCGGGTTCACGGGTCCCCTAGCGGTAGGTCACGAGGCCGGGCTCGGCCTCGAGGTGGGCGTGGTCGTTGACGGACACGAGCGAGGTGCCGGAGCGGCCGCGGACGACCTTGGCGAGGCCGGTGTTGACCATGACGCGCGCCAGCCGGGTCCAGCCGGGGTCAGGCAGACCGAGCAGCGCGGCGGTGGCCACCCCGATGCTGCCGGCCGACGCCACGACCACCGTCGTGCCCGGGCCGGACAGCGCTCGGTCGAGGGCACCGGCGACGCGGTCGCGGAAGGCCGGCCAGGGCTCGCGGTAGCCGGTCCCGCCCTGCACCCAGACCGCGAGCGCGTCGTCGAGCAGCAGCTGGAAGGAGGCGTTGTCCGTCACCTCGCGGGGCGGGACGCCGCTGAGCACGTCGAGGGAGTCGTACTCGTCCCACCCGGGGTCGGTCTCCACCGGTGCGGCGAGGCCGAGCCCGCGCGCCGTGTCCTGCTGCCGCACCAGCGTGCCGGTCACCAGCCGGGCGACGTCGAGGGGCTGCAGCCGCTTCCCGAGCAGGCCCGCCTGCCGGTGCCCGAGGGGTGACAGGACGTCGTAGTCGGCAGCGCCGAAGCTGGCCTGACCGTGCCGTGCCAGCAGCAGGACGCTCACGCGGACGGGCCTCTCGGACGGCGGGACGACCTGCGCGACCCTAGGCGAGCCCCGCACGTGCCCGCCGACCTGCCCCGGGTGCTCCCCGTAGCCTGACGCCGTGCCGCTGCGACGCCCTGCCCTCCTGCTCGCAGCCGGTCTCCTGACCGCCTGCGGCGGCGCCCCGACGGCTCCGGC